>NZ_JBEHFW010000011.1:0-91581 GCF_040225475.1 Corynebacterium sp. KPL2861 | reverse complement strand
CTAAGCCTGTACACGCTGATGGTACTGCAACCGGGAGGTTGTGGGAGAGTAAGTCACCGCCGACACCAAACAACAAACAACAACAAAATAAAGTTTGTACCGAAAGGGGCAAGGACACCGATTCCAAAGGTGTGCTTGCCCCTCTTCTTCGTGATCCCTTGAGTTTTATGAGGTTAAGGTCTTTTAATGGATACAGGATTGGGGATGGTCCTCGTGTTCGCGGGAAAGCATGTTCATTTTGACTTCGCGATCAGCGAAGCAATTTCTAAAAATAGCGATGTCTGGAGCTAGCCATGTTATTTTAGGCCTTGGTGCCAAAGCTGCGGTGTGCTGGACATGAGGGGCTAAAACCTCTACTAAGGACTTTGCCGGCCAGGGTGTTGGCTTAGGGCTTAATGGGGAATGCTTCTCGGGACACGGTAGCGGGGATGGATGGCCGTGGATGTGTTTTCCGGACGGCTCCCTCGCAGGTTCGGTTGGGTCTGTGAGAGCATAGCGCCCTAGCTTAACCGGTTTTGGCTTTATCAATTTATCCATTGCTTGGTACGGATAGACGAGCGAGAGAAAATTAGGAGAACAGAAATGAGCCTCGGGCGGAGAATGCTGGTCATTGCGTTGGGTACCAACATTGCTACTCTTTGCGTCGTCAGTGCTGTTCTTTTAGTCGTTCTACCGAACGATGCACCGCGGTGGCTCATTTTTGGAAATATTGTTGTGTTCGTAGCGTGTGTTTACAACACGTACAAAGCAGTGACGGTCTGGCCAGCTGAAATGAAGGCTGCCACGGACAGCTGATTGATAAAAACTGGTAGGTTCCACGTTTTCAGTATCGAGTGCCAGAGTGCTCCAAGAAGGGCACTTCTTTGGTGCTTGGCATCGTTAGTGATGTATTAATCGGCGACGGCACCGTGGCTGGCTTTTCGTCCGACTGTTTGTGTTCAAACAATCAACAGTTCCGCATTGGGGCGTGTGCTATCGGTTGGACTTCTGCATGTTTTATCCAGCATGCGTTCGACTCCACAGCGCGTGCTTTCTTCGGTCAGGCCCAACCCAGACTCGGCACTTCTTCAAAAGAAATCATAGCTAGGCCACGCCATTATTGCGGAAGTTCGTTTATTATCGTGTTCAAATACTTCTGTAGTTTGTCTTGCAAAAGTATGGCGGATAATTTATAGGCCGTTAGGAGAGTCATGGCGAAAGACAGCTCTGACCTAGGTGATCCCCAAGATATGCCAGAAAGAAGCGAGCACTATGCGCGAGGGGACTATGGCGCAGGACAGTTTGCCTATGGGCGCCAAGATGGCGGCTCGGGTCGGACCAAACAGGAGAGGTTGAGCCCTGAACCAAATAATGGTGTTAAGCTGCCTGGTTTGGTCCGACTTTGCTTCATTATTTCTGGCATTTGCAGCTTATTTTTAATTGTCGGCTACTTCCAAACCTGGGGGAGGGTCGACTTAGGGGGCTATGGTTCCTTTTCCTACACTGCGCGGCAAACGCAGGGCATTATCAACTTGTACCTCGGATCCCTCGCGATTGCTTATAGCTTGGTCGGCAATGATCTGAGCGGGCTGCGGGGAGCCAGATGGCGCGGTGCTCCTACGCTCGTGGCGGCCGTAGCTTCTTTCTGGGCCGCTGATCATGGGTGGCAAGGCTTTACTGCGAATTTAGGAGACGTTGATGGAAGGTTGTTCTCGGTCGAGATGGGGACCGGGCTTATCTTGGTACTGTCAGCATCGACTGCGATGATCGTCTGCGGTGTCGTTGTTCTGATATGCGATAGGAACATGAAACCTGTTGAGAATGGCAATGGGGTTTTCTCTCCCCAGAGGGGGTATAGCGCTCCGGACGACTCCGGAGAACAATCGCTCGACTTTAGTGATCTGAATTTTGATGACACGAGGCGAGAAGAATAGCGGTCGAAGGTGCCGGGAGACTAAAGCAGATTGTGCGTGGCCAATGGAAGGCCTGAGATGAAATGACGCGGCTTTCCGCTGAGTGGATCCGTGAATTCTAAGTCCGTTGCTGTTAAGTGCATGGGAACGGACATGTCTTCAGATTCCTCAGGGAAAATAGTGGGATAGACAGGATCGCCGAGGATCGGTACGCCCGCCTGCCACATGTGTAGGCGCAATTGATGGGTCTTCCCAGTCTGTGGTTTTAGGGTGTAGACGCCAAGGTCTGGTTGTGGCCCATGAACTTTTTCATAAGGGGCTTTATCAATGGGGTGTATCGATTCTAAGGTCGTGAAAGCATTGGGCTCACCACCTGCTATTCGCCCCTGGATTTCACCGGGAGTTTTGGTCAGGTGAGAGGACCATTGGAGGGGCGTCGGCAAGCGGCGGAATTCTGCGACGGCTTGATAGGTCTTGTGGACTTTCTTTTCTGCAAACAGCGACTGATAGGCGCCGCGGACGTCCTTGTGCTTAGTGAATAGAAGCAGGCCGGAGGTGAGGCGGTCGAGGCGGTGTGCCGGCACTAGCTCGTTATTGCCGGTGGAACGGCGGAGGCGAACGGTGGCGGTTTCGACGATGTGCCGGGCGCGCGGCATGGTGGCCATGAATGGGGGCTTATCGGCTACCAGGAGATTGTCATCTTCATAGATGATGGGGATGTCATAGGGCACCGGTGTTTCTGGTGCGGGGATGCGGTAGAAGAAGACATCGACGTCTTTGCCGAGTACGGTGCCTGGCTTTAGGGGAGTTTGATCGCGCAGGACTACCTCGCCCGCGGTGAATCGGTCATGCAGCGCCTGTGCATCATCATTGGGGTGGCGGTGACGCTGGGAGGATATGACTTCGCTGAGAAAATCCCAGGTGCTAAGGCCTGCCTCCGGGGTGCGTACGCGCGTAGGATTGAGCCCATTTTTGATGGGCAAAGGGATGAATCCCTTTTTGCGATGTATTAGTGTGTTTGACATGGATATTAATTCTCTCGCGGACCAGGTGATGGCCTTTTTCAATGATGGAATTGGCGCGGTGATAAGGGACGTATTCCGAACGCTCCTCGAAATTTTCTCTCCGTCCAATTCTGATCCTGCAACTGTCAACCATTAAGCCTAATCCGTACTATAATTAAGGTATAACCACCGAAAGGAAAGATCATGGCCAAGGAAGACATTGTAGTCGTCGCCGTCGACGGCTCTGACGCCTCAAAGAACGCCGTCCGTTGGGCAGCAAATACCGCGATGAAGAGGGAAATCCCCCTGCGCATCGCATCGAGCTACACCATACCGCAGTTCCTGTATGCAGAAGGTATGGTTCCGCCGAAGGACCTCTACGATGACTTGCAGGAAGAGACCCTGGAAAAGATCGAGGAAGCCCGTGCAATCGCTCACGAGGTAGCCCCAGAGCTCAAGATCGGGCACACCATCGCAGAGGGCTCCCCCATCGACATGCTCTTGGAGATGTCTCATGACGTCACCATGGTCGTGATGGGTTCGCGCGGTATGGGCGGCCTGTCTGGCATGGTCATGGGCTCTGTCTCCGCCGCAGTTGTCTCCCACGCCGCTTGCCCGGTAGTTGTGGTTCGTGAAGATAATAATGTCACCGACTCCACCAAGTACGGCCCAGTCGTCGTTGGTGTGGACGGTTCCGAGGTTTCTCAGAAGGCCACCTCCTATGCCTTCCGCGAAGCCCAGGCTCGCGGCGCGGCCCTCGTTGCCGTGCACACCTGGATGGATATGCAAATCCAGGCATCCCTCGCCGGCCTTTCTGCAGCTCAATCTGAGTGGGCAGAAATTGAAAAGGAACAGACTGAGGTGCTGGAAGAAAACCTGAAGGAACCGCGCGAAGAGTTCCCCGATGTTGAGGTGAAGAAGCAGATCACCCGTGACCGCCCCGTCCGTGCATTGACGGAGGCCGCCGAAGGCGCGCAGCTTCTCGTCGTTGGCTCCCACGGCCGTGGTGGGTTCAAGGGCATGGTCCTTGGCTCTACCTCCCGCGCATTGTTGCAGTCTGCACCGTGCCCGATGATGGTGGTACGCCCAGACGACGAAGGCTAAATCTTTCGCTAGCCTGACTTCCCGGCGCTCTTCTCCCGGCTTTCGCAGCTAGGGAGTGGAGCGTTTCTGGTGTTTTAGAGCCACTTTGCTATACAAATGTGTCGTATTTGTTATCCCCACTCGAGCCGCGGGGGTTTAAACTGGGGAGTATTCGATACGTTTATATTAGGAGGAAATCATGGGATTAGGTTTGGGTCTATTCACCTCGATCATTGTTGGTATCATCGCTGGTTGGCTGGCAGAGAAGATTATGAAGCGTGACCACGGGTTGTTTACCAACCTGGTGGTGGGTGTTGTCGGTGGCCTCATCGGTGGCATCATCATCCAACTACTGAATATTGAGGCTAGTGGTGGTTGGATCTTCTCCATCATCGCGGCCACCGCGGGCGCTTGCCTCTTGCTGTGGATTGTGGACAAGGTGAAACAATAGTCCGCATATAATTAGCGTACATACCGGTTTGTCTATAAAGTGTAGATGAACCGGTTTTGTCGTTGTAGAGAGGAATCCATGGCAGAGAAGAAGTCGCGCCGCAATCGACCCAGCCCGCGGAGCCGATTGTTGGAATCTGCAACCAAGCTCTTTAAAACTGAGGGCATTCGCGTCATCGGTATTGACCGCATCTTGCGCGAAGCGGATGTGGCCAAGGCATCCCTATATTCGTTGTTTGGTTCCAAGGATGCCTTAGTTATTGCCTACGTAGAGTCCTTGGATGAGCAGTTCCGCCAGGACTGGGAGCAGCGGACGGCTGCCATGCAGGATCCGGACCAAAAGATCTTGGCCTTTTTTGACAAGTTCATTGAGGAAGAGCCGGAAGAAGGTTTTCGCGGTTCGCACTTCTTGAATGCAGCGGGTGAGTATCCGCGGCCTGAAACGGATTCGGAGCGCGGCATCGTCGCGGCCTGCATGCAGCATCGCGATTGGGTGCACTCCACCTTGACAGCTCTGTTGACGGAGCGCAACGGCTATCCCTCGGCCTCCCAAGCAAGCCAGCTCTTAATTTTCCTCGATGGCGGTCTTGCCGGATCCCGCCTGACCAAGGAAGCAGGGCCGCTCTATACCGCCCGCGAGCTGGCTACTCAGATGCTTTCGGCTCCTCCTGCTGATTATTCGATTTAAGGTGCTTGTGCGCCTCCATGCGCAGCCGGTTGACCCGCTTTTTCTCTTCCTTGGAAAGAGCGGGTTGTTTTTCTTTATTGCGCCAATTTTGAAGGCTCTCGCGACGCATCGCATTCACTTCATCTGTAAGCGGGTAGAACTCGCGCAGCATGATTTCGAAGATGATGGTCTGAATGAGGGTGATCCAATAGGCACAGCCCCAATAAATAATGATTGCGACGGGAATGGGGCCATTATGGGCCAGGTGCCAGAGGAAGAAGGGCACGATGATGAGCAAAATGCCCATGAAGATGAATACGCGGCGGTTCAGTTTTAGATCGAATTGCGTGGTGCGGAAGCTGCGGATCAGGGCGATGATGGAATTCGCCATGGTAAAGACGATGGCCGCAATGAGCACGGGATTAAGCAGATCGCCGTGTTCGCGGGCGAAATCAGTGATCGGGGCGCCGTAGAAAGTGGTTTCACGGAAGGCCGCGACGTCGTCAGCATTGAGCATGCCGACGGTCTTTGAGTCCTGATCGATTTTCGACATCCGAAGGATCACTTGGTACAAACCAATGAAAACCGGAATCATGATGAGCGGAGGGATGCAACCAGCAGCAGGTTTGTAGTTATAGCTCTTCATGAGGTCTTGCTGCTTTTTGATGAGCGCAGCCATTTCCTCTTTGGTACTGGCGTGGTTCATCTCCTTGGAGATATGGTTATTCTCCGGCCGCATGAGAACGCCGATGCGTGCGGAGCGCACCGACATCCAGTTGAGGGGGATGACGATGCCTCTCACGGTGAGCACCAAAAGGAAAATGGAGACAAGCCAGGCAGCGGATTCATCAACGAAGCCGCTGATAAGCCAATGCCAGAATTTCATGATTCCGGAAACCGGGTACATGAAGAACTCGAACATGCTGTACCTTTCGGTGAGGAAGTATGGTTTAGAACATGACAAAAGTTCTCGGCGAACTCATGCTAACCATTGGTTTGGTTTTAGTTCTATTTGCATTCTATGAAGCATATTGGACGAATGTGGAATCAGGGCGCTTACAAGATGAAGCTAATGCGAAATTAGAAGAGCAGTGGCGCAACCCGCGGGAGAAGAAAGACCCAGATTTGGGAGAGGCCTTCGCACAGATGTCCATCCCTGCCTTTGGCTCTGATTATCACTTTGCCATCATCCAAGGTACGGATGAAGATGATCTATTGCGCGGCCCTGGCCACTATGAGGACACGCAAATGCCAGGTGAATTAGGGAATTTTGCGGTAGCTGGGCACCGCGTGGGCAAGGGTGCCCCATTCAATGATTTGGGTTCATTGCACACCTGCGATGACATCATCATCGAAACCCACACGGAAAAGATTACCTACAAGGTGCTGCCCATCGATGGCGAGCATGCGGATTGCTTCGATGAAGTACCAGAAGAATATACCCATGTTGCCGGCAGGCATATCACCACGCCTGGCGATGTCTCAGTGATCGACCCCGTGCCGGGGACTGAAGCAGACCCCACGCGGGGAATGCTGACTCTGACCACCTGTCACCCGCAATTTTCCAACGCCGAGCGCATGATTGTGCACGCGATGGAAGTTGGAAAGGAAGCTAAGTAATGTATCGCGCTTTGTGGAATCTATTGCCAGGGCCGAAGCCAGTGAAGGCGCTGCTTGCCATTGCCATTGCTGTGGGAGTCTTCTTCCTCCTTATGGAGGTCGTCTTCCCCTGGGTTTCGCCGATGATGCCCTATAACGACGTCGCGGTTTAAAGCCCTAAATTGGCAATCGCTTCCTGGGCAATCTGCTCGGACTTGAAGGTCTGTTGCTGATTGCTCCACACCAGCACCGCGTGGGTATCCTTTTGCACGGCGTAGACGGCCTGCTCATTGACGATGCCCCGTCCGCCTTCCCAGCCTGCAAAGGAGGCGGGCTCGGTGGCATCGATTGGCGCGGCCCAATCCACCGCGGCGCGGGCATCTTCTACGGTGGGCATATCGCGCACGATGACGGTAGCTTGCGGGTGGTCTTGATAAGACCAAAACACGCACGCGGGGGTGGGAAAGCGCGTGTCGATGCCCTGCTTGGTCAGGCGCTCGCCGTTGGTATTTTCCAACCAACCGGGATCGATATAGGGACAATCGCTCCACTCGTTGACCTCTGCGGTCTGTTCCACGTTGATGGCGGCGCTTTCCGATGCCACCTCGTCTCCCAGTTCGTCCTGGTCTGCTTGCTCGGTCTGGCATCCCGCGATCCCTAATCCGGTCAGGGTGAGAAGGACAAGTAGGCTTTTGCGCATGAGTTCCACACTAGATCGGGATACCGATGCGCTACGCACCGGTATCCACTTCCTAACGGCGGTCCTGCTGGTGGTGGGTATTTTTACCTCGGTGAAAATGCCGCTATCCCAGTCCCTTATCAACCTATTGCTCTTGGTGGGGTTCGCGGCCGTCTATTTTGCGGGATCGATCTATGCGGAGCAGTGGCCGCGGCCCATGCGCTACTTGTGGATAAGCATCCTCACGGTGTTATGGGGTGCGGATTTATTCGTGGCTCCCGCCGCCATCTATCTGGTATTCGTCATGTACTTTTTGTACCTGACCGTGCTGGATATGACCGCAGGAATCCTGTGCGTCATCGGCGCTACCGTGCTCACTGTCGTGGTGCAAATACCGGGAGGCCTGACCTTTGGTGGAGTGATGGGCCCGGCGGTCTCGGCACTGGTAACCGTGGCGATTACCTATGCGTTTCGCACCTTATCGCGCATGAACCGGGAGCTAGTAGAAACCCGGACGCAATTGGCGGCCACGGAACGAGACGCCGGCATGGTAGCCGAGCGCCAGCGCATCGCCCACGAGATTCATGACACCTTGGCCCAGGGTCTGTCATCGATTCAGATGCTGCTGCACTCCGCCGACCGGGATTTGGATAAAGAAGACATTCCCGCCGCCCGGCGGCGCATTGAGCTTGCGCGACGGGCCGCGGCGGATAACCTGCATGAGGCGCGGGCCATGATTGCGGCGCTGCAGCCGCCCACACTGACGGAGACATCCCTCGAGGCGGCGCTGACGCGCATGGCGGAAAACTTCGCCGCTACGGCGGGGTTCCAGGTGGAGGTCGAAAGCGAAGGCGCGGAGCAACAGTTGCCGATGAAAATAGAGGCGGCGCTATTGCGGATTGCACAGGGGGCGGTGGGGAATATCGTCAAGCATGCTCATGCCAGCCGCGCCCGGATCACCGTCACCTACGAAAGCGACGAGGTGCGCGTGGATGTGGTGGATAATGGGCAGGGTTTTGATCCCGCGACGGTGGAAAGCGCGCCGGCGGGCCTGGGGCATATTGGCCTTTCTGCCATGCAGCGCCGCGCGCAGGAGCTGGGCGGCGAGGTGGTCATAGAATCCGCGCCGGGGGAGGGCACCGCTGTGTCAGTTAGTATGCCCTTTGATAAGGCGGTAGATTAAACTTTTGGTTGAGAAAAACATCGACAGGAGGGATGTCGTGATTCGGGTCCTTTTGGCAGATGACCACGAGATTGTGCGGCTGGGGCTGCGTTCGGTGCTCGAAGGCGCAGAAGATATCGACGTCGTGGGCGAGGTAGCGACGGCGGAGGCGGCGGTGTCCGCGGCACAAGCAGGCGGCATCGATGTCATCCTCATGGATCTGCGCTTCGGGGCGGGGCTGGAGGGAACGCGCGTTATGGGTGGCGTCGAAGCCACCGCGCAGATTCGTTCCTCCATGAGCACGCCGCCCAAGGTGCTGGTCATTACCAATTATGACACCGATGCGGATATTCTCGGCGCCATCGAGGCAGGCGCGGTGGGCTACCTCCTAAAAGATGCCCCACCGCAGGAGCTTTTGGATGCCGTCCACTCGACGGCGGAGGGGGACTCGGCACTTTCGCCCATCGTGGCAGACCGCCTCATGACCCGAGTCCGCACGCCCCGCACCTCATTGACGCCGCGCGAGCTAGAGGTTTTGCAACTGGTGGCGGCGGGGGCCTCGAATCGGCAGATCGGCCAAGACCTCATGCTTTCTGAGGCCACGGTGAAATCCCACCTGGTGCACATTTATGACAAATTGGGTGTGCGCTCGCGTACCTCTGCGGTGGCGGCCGCCAGGGAACAGGGCGTGCTCTAAGCGTCTAGTGGGCGGAGTTGTAGGCGTCGATAATATCCTGGGGGATTTTGCCGCGGCGCGCTACGTCATGGCCCTGCTTTTTCGCCCATTCGCGGACCTTGCGGGGATCGACCTGTGGGGAGTCCGCATCGGGGGCGGCATGTGCGGCCTCGACAAAGGGGGCGATTGCCTCGTGGAAGCGGCGAGCATTGTCGCGGGATAGATCCATGATGTAGCTGCGCCCGTTGACGCTGAAGCGAACTACTTCTAATTCATCCTCACCAATGAGTTCATTATCAAGGTCATCATAAAATTGCGTGATTTCGCGGCGTGCCATAGTACCTCCATGGTTTATTGCGTCGATATGTTGGACTAATACTGGAATTTGGAATCTGAATTAACTTTAATTCAATTCTACCAGTGTGTAAATTAATAGACAATAAAAATTTACTTATTGGCACGTGCATATAAAAATATCGCCGCAACCTTAAAGAAAGGTGAACGGCGGTTGACGGAAAGAAAAGGAGAAATTAAGCGCCCAGGCGCTGTTGAATCTCCGCAGTAACGGAATCGATCTCTCCACTAATGGTCTTATGCGCGCGGCGGCGCTGCTGCTCCGTCATGAATTCGGCGTTATCGATCGCAGCATCAACCTCCTCGAGGCGCTCGCGCACGTCCCGCTTGAAGCCACTGGGCAGGTCTACATCCTTGAGGGAATTACGGATGCCGGCGGTGCGGGCCTTGAGCGGGGCGCCGTAGCCAGAAAAAGAGGCCATTTCTGCGGAACTTACGCCCGCTTTGTGAGCCTTGCGCTTTTCTTTCTCGGACTTAAGGCCCACAAATGCGCGATAAACGAGGGGAAGCAACAGCGGGGCGGCGGTGCGCAATGCGCCTGCATAGCGCTTGACCTTGCCAGCATTAAAGTGGCCCTCGCGCAACTTTTCCAGCTCTTTTTCTGCCATTTTCTGTTCGTGTTTACGGCGCTTTTTGAGGCCCTTTTCTTCGGCCTTAACAAGGTGCTTTTCTTGCTTGGCAAGGAGCTTTTGTTGGCGGCGACGATCCTTCGACTGGGCCTTTACCTCAGCCTTGGCGCGCGCTTTCGCTGCCTTGGCCTGCGCGCGTGCCTCCTGGCGAGCCTTTTTCAATTTCTTGAGGATACTCATTATTTTCCCTTACGTTCGATCGAGTCTGGATTCAACATTACCTTGCTGTTCTATTAAGCTCACCCGGTGTGGAGGATGTCGTTGTAGCTTCGGATCTCGTTGGGTGCCGCTATCGCTTGGTGCAGCGGCGCGCCCACCCGGAGATTCCGCGCACCCGATCCTCGATCGCTAGGGCCGAGCGCCACAGTGCTGCCGTAGACGCGGTCATGGAGTTATTCCCGCGCAAAGCCCCTGGCCGTTTCCGGCGCATCGATCTAGAAGGCGATGATTGGGAACGCGCCATGGCCACGCTGGAGGCCATTGCCTCCGGCTATACCCACATCACCAATGCGGTCTTTGCCACCGAAAAGTGGAAAGTGCACGTGGAATTGCTGCTCCGAGAGGGCAGCTCCTATACCCCCATTATTGTGAGCAACCACCGCGTGGCGCGCAAGAACCCAAAGAAAACCACGCTTGCCGTGCCGACTCATCGCCTTGGGCTGAGTGAGCCTATGGAGGTTCCGTATAAGTCGCGCCACCATGCCGTCGATGGCTATCGTTTGGCGCTCGCCGCCCAGGCCCTGGAAGAGATGGGCCTGAACTCCGGGCGCGGCGGTGCCATTGGTCAGGACCGCCAGCAGGCCTTTTTCACGGAGACGGCGAAGTTTGACGTGCAGCGCGCCTGGGATAAGCCGCTTCCCACCGCGCCGGTGCGGGTCAAGGAATGCGCGAGTTGTAGGTTCTGGCCCCTGTGCGAGCAAGAGCTGGTGGCGGCGGACGATATTTCCCTTTTCTTACCGGGTGATCGCGCACGGCCCTTCCGTGAGCGCGGTATTACCACGGTGCAGGCGCTTATCGATGCCAATGTGGGCGAGCCCTCCCGCCTCGCGGCCGCGTGGCGCTCCGGTCAGACGCTGCTGCGCCGCGGGGATACGGCGGTGCCGCGCGCGGATATTGAGGTGGATGTGGACATGGAAGCCTACATGGACCAGGGCGCGTACCTATGGGGCGCGTGGTTCGAGGGCGAGTACTACCCCTTTGTAACCTGGGAGCCGCTGGGCGGGCGCGCTGAGGCGGAGAACTTCGCCGAATTTTGGCGGTGGTTGACGCGGCTGCGCGATACAGCGCATGCAGAAGGCAAGACCTTTGCCGCCTATTGCTATTCCGCCCACGGCGAGAACCACTGGATGCGCCGCTCTGCGCAGCGCTTCCGGGAGGTGGACGAACGGGAAGTAGAAGACTTTATCTCTTCCCCAGAGTGGGTGGATATGTTTGCCTACGTGAAGAGATCCTTTGCGGGGCCCTTTGGGCTGGGGCTCAAGGTGGTGGCCCCAGTGGCGGGTTTCCGGTGGCCGGAAGAGGATTTTGATGGCGAAGAATCCGTAAATGCGCGCCGGGAGGCCCTAGCGGGCGATATGAGCGTCCGGCAGCGCCTCTTGGACTATAACGCCGGGGATGTCCACGCCACCCGGATAGTGCGCGAGTGGATGAGCGCCGGCGCGCCGGGAACCCCAGAACTCTAGAGCGCCGCGAACAGGGCGTAGATTACCGCCAGGATGGCGATGCCGATATAGATTTGGTTCCAGTCTGCGGTGGTTTTCGGCTCGGGACCTTCCGCCTTTTTCATCAACACCTGCTTTTGGGCCTTGACCGCACGGGCAATGAGAATGGGGTAGATGGCCAAGGAACCGATGCATAGCAGCGAGGCCACTACCTTGAGCACGGAGATATCCGTGCCGATCCAGATAAGCAGGCCGCCATTGACGAACGTCGCGCGCAATAGGCCCCACCGATCCAGCTCTTGCAGTCCCGCGCGGACCGCGCCGGGGCCGCCGCCCATGGTGGTGGGAAGAAGATAACTCATGACTCCGATGAGCAGCTGCGCCGCAAAGCCCACCACGAGGCCGAGCGTGGGAAGCCCTGGTTCTGCCACGAGGAAGTGCTGCGTGGTGCAGTACGTCAGAGAAAGCACCAGCCAGAGCGCGGCCATCAGCACCGAGACGGAGGCAAAGTTAACGCGGTCGCGCGGAGCGCGGGCGACGTCGATGACATTGCCAAGCCACTGTTGCAGGCTCAGGATCCAGCCAATGCAATAGATAATCAGCCCGAGCTCCGGGAAGTCCAAAAACGCGCCGATCGTCGTTGCCACCACGCCCAGGGTAAGCAGTAGGAAAGAGGAGGACATGCGCTCATTGGTGCCCTGCGTGCGCCAGATGGTGGGGAAGAGGATGGTCAACGAACCTGCCGCGGCAAGCCCGATGAAACCGCCGATATTGGCGGCGATATGGGCCAAGAGTAGTTGCGGATCGCCCGGGTGAATGGCCAGGATTGCGCCGAAGACCGCGCCTACCGGCAGGCACAGCGCGGACAATACGTAGGCGCCGACAACTGGGCGGAAGCGCTTATCCTTGGCGGAGCGCCACTGGGTAAACAGGGTCGCCGCGTGCCATAAAACGGTGAGCGCGATAAGCGTGGCACCGATCTGGGTCAGTATCCAATGGCGATCCCAGAATTGCACGAGGATTTGGCCCGCCACGGCGATGATGATGCCGATATTGAGGATATAGATGCGCGCGAGCTGTTTGGGGCGGGCGGAATCCGGCAATTTTTGTTGTACGAATTTTTCTGTGAGGTGCTGCGACCACACCAGGATGCTGTTAGTGACTAGGCCTAGTGTGAAGAGGTGGATTAGTACCCAGCGATAATTGGGCACGAATATGTGCGCTGCGCCCACCACGATGAAGACCATCATCCAGATGGACACGGGGCGTGAGGCTTTGCGGTGCCAGGTGCGGTTCGACCACTTATCTTGAGGCATAAAACCGAGTTTAGTCGGATTTAATTTTGGTCCAAGTCAACCCCGTGAGAGCGAGCGCGAAGGCGGTGAAACAGGCGATGAATTGGTGCCAGGTGAGGGCATCGAAAAGCGTGCCTGCCAATGCGCCTACGATGGAAGAGCCCAGGTAATAACAGAAAACGTACATTGAGGATGCCTCGGCGCGGTCGTGGGTGGCTAGTTGCCCTACCCAGCCGGACGCGGTGGAGTGGACCGCGAAGAAACCGACGGTCAGGCACACCATGCCAATAAGCGTCATGGCCAGGTTGCCGGCGCAGAGGATAATGCCCACGGTAAAGAGCGCGGCGGAACCGACCATGGTTTTACCGTGGCCAATGCGCGCGACCAGCGTGCCCGCCCGAGCCGAGGACCACGTGCCGGAGAGATAAAACAAGAAGGTAAAACCAGCCAGCGCCGGGGACAGACCAAAATCCCCGGTCAGGCGGAAGGTAAGGAAGTTATACATAGACACGAACGTGCCCATGGATAAAAAGGCGACGATAAATAATGAGGCAAGATCCTTATTTGCCCAGTGCCCAAAGACCGCGCTCAGCTCGGAGCGGAAGTGAATTGGCTTGGGGTGGAAATTCCGCTGGGCGGGCAGGAGGAGCCAGCAAGTAATGGCAAAGGCTAGGGACACCACGGCGGAGCCAAGCAGAGCCCAGCGCCATGAGGAAAACTCCACCAAGCCAGCGGGAATGATGCGGCCGGTGAGCCCGCCCACGGAATTACCCGCGATATAAAGGCCCATCGCCTTAGGCAAGGCATTATCCTCGAGCTCTTCTGAAAGCCAGGCCATTGCGGTAGCTGGGGCGCCGGATAACATCGCGCCCTGCAGCCCGCGCAGGGCAATGAGCTGCCAGCCCTCTTGGGCCAGGGGCACCACGAGGCCCAGGATGGTGGCGGCGATGGCAGAAATGAGGAGGATGCGCCCGCGCCCATAGCGCTCAGAAAGAATGGACGCCGGAACCACGCAGATAGCCAACGCGCCGGTGGCGGCCGACACGGTCATGGCCGCCTCGGTGTGCGAGATGCCCATATCCGTTACCAACGTGGGCAAAATTGCTTGGGTGGTATAGAGACTAGAAAACACCGCCAAGCCCAATAGGAGCATGGCGATGGTGGCGCGCCGGTTTCTGGTCATGCATACCAGCATTCTCTTCACAGGCGGCGGTGTAAATTGCGCCACACCCTTGATGGGGTTAGTGCAAGCATAAAAATGCCGCCCTTCCAGTAAGGAAAGGCGGCAGAAAGTAACTAAGTTAGAAGTTACTTCTTAGCTGCAGCGAAACGCTCTGCAACGTCGTCCCAGTTGAAGACGTTCCAAGCGGCCTTGACGTAGTCGCCCTTCACGTTCTTGTACTGCAGGTAGTAAGCGTGCTCCCACATATCGAGCATGAGTAGCGGTGTGAAGTCAACGGAAACGTTGCCCTGCTGGTCGGTGAGCTGCTCGATGATCAGGCGGTCAGCGATGTGGTCGTAACCCAGCACTGCCCAGCCGGAGCCCTGGAGGGAGGTAGCGGCACCAGCGAAGTGTGCCTGGAACTTCTCGAAGGAACCGAAGTCGCGGTCGATAGCCTCTGCCAGCTCGCCGGTGGGCTGGCCGCCACCGTTCGGGGACAGGTTCTTCCAGAAGATGGAGTGGTTGGTGTGACCACCCAGGTTGAATGCCAAGTTCTTGGACAGGGCGCGGATACGGTCTGGGTTAGCCTCGCCGTTGCGCTCTTCTTCCAGTGCCTCGAGGGCAGCGTTAGCACCCTTCACGTAGGTTGCGTGGTGCTTGTCGTGGTGGAGCTCCATAATCTCTGCGGAGATGTGTGGCTCCAGTGCATCGTATGCGTATGGGAGGTCAGGAAGTTCGTAAACAGCCATTTGTGTAATCCTTTCTTCGGGTACGTGTCCCGATGATAGGCACGATCGAAAGATTTCGCCATGATTAATTTGAAATCTGCAATTACAGCGAATATTTAGTGGCCCGGGAATCTATTTGCCCAGTACAACGTTATTAAGGAAATAGAGAAAGGAGCTTTAACTGATGTGGATGTTTAAACCAGAACCGAAGATGGTGGCTGCGGAAGACGCCTTGCCGGGCCGCAGCGAGCCGGTCTTGGACCCGGCCCCGCACGCGGTGCTGAATGCCCCAATTACCGGCCCGTGGAAGGACGGCCAGAAATCGATTTTGATTGCCTTGGGCTGTTTCTGGGGTGCGGAAAAGATGTTTTGGGAGACCGATGGCGTCGAGTCCACATCCGTGGGCTACGCCGGCGGCACCACCCCGAACCCCACGTATTACGAGGTCTGCCGCGGGCAAACAAACCATGCAGAAACCGTGGAAGTTATCTATGACCCAGAGAAGATCTCCTTGCGCGAGCTCGTGGTGAAGGCCCTAGAAGCCCACGATCCGACGCAGGGCTTCCGCCAGGGAAATGACGTGGGCACGCAGTACCGTTCCGCGTTTTATCCCCGTACCGAAGAAGAGCGGAAAGAGATCCAAGCAATCGTGGATAGCTACGCGGATAAGCTCAAAGAATTTGGTTTTGGGGAAACCACGACCGAAGTAAAACGCTTAGCTGATACGGACTCTGGCGAGTACTACTTGGCCGAAGACGAACACCAGCAGTACCTGCACAAGGTGCCGAACGGTTACTGCCCGCACCACAGCACTGGTGTGAAGTGCGATTAGGCGTCGAGCCGGATAAAACCGGCGATTTTCCCGGCTAACTTAGAGGTGAGCTTCTGGCGCGATTGGGAGCCCAAGACCTCGTTCCAGTACCAGAGCATCTCCTGAAAGTAGTTATGCCCGTGGCCGCCTGGGACGTTCAGGGAGTTGATCTGGTCCAGGCCAATTTGCCACCAGGTAATAAACGGCGCCCAGCGCAGGTGGCGGAGCGTATCCGCCCGGAGTGTCTCCGGTTGGGGTTCGTGCATCCAGGTGGGGCGGCGGAACATTAGGTTCAGGTCCCACCACACGATGGCATCGGAGGCATGCTGGGCGATGAGCACCCGGGGCCGGCGCCAGGTCGAGGAAAAATCGTTGCCAAAGGCATCGCGGCGCGAGTGCTCCGGTTGGGCAACAAAGCGGACGTGTTGCCCGCCATCGATGACGGGGAGCCGCTCGAGCGAGCCGATATCGCGGCGCAGGCGCTGGGTAAAGTGCGTCATCCGCGGCGGGCCAGAAAAGACCGCGCCGTTGCAGGCGGCGAGGAGTTCTTCCTTGTTCTGGAAGTTATCCATAATGGCGTAGGCACCCAGTGATTCTCCTGCAAGGTAGAGACGCGGGCGGTCTTCTTCCGGGAGCTTGTCAATTTCTTCTTGCATCACGGAAATGAGCTCGGCCGCGGCGCGCTTGGGCGCGTTCTTATCCACGAGGTAGGCGAAAACCGAGGGCAGGTAGGAATACTGCATGGTGACGGTGACGCAATCACCGGCGGTTAAAAACTCGTAGGCGCTTGCGCTCCAGTTATTAATCCACCCGGATCCTGCGGGCATCTGAATAACGATGGTTTCCCGGCGCAGTGCACCGGTGCGCTGTAATTCTGAGCGCACCTTCTTCGCTGCTTGGGCGAAGGAACGCCCTGGGATATAGCCGGCATAAATGCGGATGGGTTCTTTGGCGGGAGTGCCGGTGATGCTGCGAATATCGCGGGCGCGCGGGCCGTTAGAGACGAAGCGCCGCCCTTGTTGCCCTAGCGCGGACCAAGGTTCAAGTGACCATGGGCTGCCGGAGCGCTCCGGCTCCCAGGGCATCGAGGTGCCGGGAAAGATTTGCTTGTTTAAGCGCTGTGCCTTGTGGGAGAGCGAACGGATCCAGCGCCGGAATACCACGCGGTCCGATAGTCCTACCGCGGCCACGGTTAGCCCTGCGGTGACGACCGGCCAGGCCACGAGTGCTGGAACCCAGCGGCCCAATTGTCGCGATAATTTGGTCACGGTCAGTTGTGCGGCCTCGCCTACCAAGAGCAGCGCGCCGTATCCGGCGGTGCCGGCGGCTAGGCCGATGGCCGCGGTAGCCGGACCGCGAACCAGTTGCTTATTAACAAGACCTGCCTGCTTTTCCTGGTTGCGCAGCGAGAGCGCCGCATTGAAGGCGGTGCCGGCGCCAATAGCTAAGTGCAGAATTTGGCGGTGCTGCGGTCCCAAGCGGTCTTGCGGGCGCTTGCCCAGCCGGTTGAGCACGAAACTCGTCGAGGCCGCCCCGAGGTGTCCGATGGCCTGCCCGATAGATACATTGGCAGCCGTTACCCACCACGGGCGGGGCAGCAGGGACGGGGATACCGCGGCCCACGTGGCCAGCTCTGCACCTAAGATTCCGGCCGACATATGGGGCGGCAACGTTTGCCGGCTGGTCATGCGGACGACGGGCGTGAGATCCGCGACTACGCCAAGAGAAATTAGTGCAGCGCGGCTGAAGGCGCGTTTCATGGTTGCCCATTATCCCAGAACATGTTCCGTTGCGCAGTGTGAAACATTCCGCATGCAAAACCCCGCTAGGCGTTGCACAATGGGGTCATGGCAAAGCATGTAGGAAATAAAGTCGTTCTCATTGGCGCGGGTGACGTGGGAGTCGCTTACGCCTACGCACTGGTCAATCAGAGCATCGTCGACCACCTAGCCATCATCGACATCGATGAGCGGAAGCTGGAAGGCAATGTCATGGACCTCAACCACGGTGTGGTGTGGTCGCCACAGCGCACCCGCGTCACCAAGGGCACCTACGCGGATTGCGCGGACGCTGACATGGTCGTCATCTGCGCCGGCGCCGCCCAAAAGCCCGGCGAAACCCGCCTTGACCTGGTGGATAAGAACGTCAAGATCATGAACAGCATCGTCGAAGATGTCATTGCTAATGACTTCGACGGTATCTTCTTGGTCGCCACCAACCCGGTCGATATCCTGACCTACGCGGTATGGAAGGCCTCCGGCTTTGACCACAAGCGGGTCATCGGCTCCGGTACGATTCTGGACTCCGCGCGCTTCCGCTACATGCTGGGTGAATTGGAGGACGTGGCCCCGAAGTCCGTGCATGCCTACATCATTGGTGAGCACGGCGATTCCGAGTTGCCTGCCGTCTCCACCGCGAATATCGCCGGTGTGCCGCTTTCGCAGAAGCTGGAAAAGGATCCGGAATACGCCGAGCGCATTGAAAAGATCTTTGAAGAAACCCGCGACGCCGCCTACTCCATTATCGATGCAAAGGGCTCGACCTCCTACGGCATCGGTATGGGGCTTGCACGCATTACCGCCGCGATCATCCAGAACCAGGACGTGGCGCTTCCCGTCTCTGCTTACCTGCAGGGCGAGTACGGCGTGGAGGACCTCTACATCGGTACCGCGGCCATCGTGAACCGCACCGGCATCGTTCGCCCGGTAGAACTGCAGCTCAACGAGCACGAAAAGGAGCGTTTCGACGCTTCTGCGAAGACGCTCAATGACATCAAAGAAAAGTTCTTCGGCTAGTGCACATCGTCGCGCATAGGGGATATTCCGGAAAATACCCGGAGCTATCCCCCTTAGCTTTTGAAAAGGCCATGGAGCTTCCCATCCATGGCGTGGAGTGCGATGTGCGGTTAAGCCGCGATGGCAAGGTGGTAGTCCAGCACGATCCCACCTTGGAGCGAACGACGGGGCGCGCCGGGCGGGTTTCGGCGATGGACTGGCGGGAGCTGAGCGAGGTCGACATCGGCAAGGGGCAGCGCATGATGCTTCTCGATGACCTCCTAGCCATGCTGGGGGGCAAGCCTCACCATCTTTATATTGAAACCAAGCACCCCTCCGGGCAAGGCAGTGCCTTGGAAAAGCGGGTCATGGAGCGGCTGCGCGCCGCCGGGCTTGATGAGGATCCGCGCATGCACGTTATTTCTTTTTCCCATAAGGCCATCCGTCGCATGAAGATTTTGGCACCGCATATTGACCGCATTTACCTGCGCCGGGATTGGGAACGCCATTTCAATCGCTCGGATTTCATGTGGTCGCGGCCGAGCGCCCTGGGGGTTTCCCTGCTGCGCGCCAAGATGCAAGCGGCCATTATCGGGGCGCAAGGCTTGCCCACGTATATGTGGACCGTTGATAAGCCAGAAGACATGAAGTGGGCTTGGTCCAATGGCGTAGACATGCTTGCCACCAATCAGCCGGAGGTGGCCCTGCGCGCTATTGAGCTGTAGAAAGCAGGTATCTTGGAGGCATGGCCAAGAAGAAAAAGAAACAAGAAGACCTGCCTGAGGGCATGTCCCGCCGTCAGGCGAAGCTTGCTGCCCGCGCCAAAGAGCGCGCCGCCTTGGAAAAGGACCCGCGCCCCTTTAGCGGTCTCGCGGCCGAGGCTTCCCTCGTTGCCATGCAAGAGTTCGTGCCCTCCGCTTTTGCGAAGCTCGACGTGAAGGGCTGCGATAGGAACGTCTACGTCTCCACCGTCCTCCCAGGCGCCACCGCTGCGCTGATCCGCGATGAGGAATTCGGCGGCGATGCTTTTGTGGCACTCCAGGTACAGTCCCATACTCATAACCCCGGCCGGGATCTGGCCTTCGCCCTGAATTGGGTAAAGAACAACGAACCAGGCTCTACCTTGGAATCAACCGCGGCCGATGGCTCGCAGCCGGAGCTTAGTGAGCTTATCGATGCCGCAACCACCCTCGACATCGAAGTCCACCAGGACTTCAGCTGGTGGATTCCGGAAGGCGCGCAGGTCACCCCTGAGGTATCGCAGTCCATGCGCGCCGCCAATGACTCGGTCATCGAATCCCACCAGGTGGGCAAGGACATTACCGGCACCGCCTTTTGGGCCAATGCCGGCGGCGGCAAAGCGCATGTGCGCTGGGTGCGCCCGAACGACGATGAGGCCGCATTCCTCAACGCCTTGGCGCGAGTCGCCGCGCGCGGCGAGCTGAACCTGGGCGAGGACACCAAGTTCGCCGGAGTCTTCCGCACCCACGGACTCATCGCTCCCGTCTTTGACGTGCAGCCCGAGGTTGATTACTCCTCTTATGAGGACAAGCTCGCGGGCGTAGATAAGGCCTTGGCAGAAGAAATCTCCAATGACGCGCAATTGAACGCAGAAGAGCGCAAGCAGTTAGAAAACATCAAGTCCCGCCAGGTGACGTTGCGCTAAACGCACCACAACAAAGCGGCCCTTTCCCTCAAAAAGACGAGGAGGGAAGGGCCGCTTTCTTCGCAATCTAGCTAGGATGGGTTAAAACATGAACAAGAAAAGCTCAGGGCCTCGGCGCATAGCCTGGGCTTTCGCAGCCGTCAGCGCAATAGTCTTCATGCTTGGCATAATTAGGATGTTCTCTATGGATCCTGTGGAATGGAGAGTTCTCCCTGAATTCTTCATAGCAACCACACTTGCTGGTTTCTCAATAGCGTTTTTCCGCTACGAAGATTGAGTTCAGTCCTATTTCATGGAGTCCCAGAGCTGTTGGGCGCTTTCATCGTCCCAGAGTACGACATTGCCCACGACGGTGTCTTGGAACCCGCCGATGGGGACGGTTTCCGTGTCCACGCCGGAGCCCATCGCAAGCGCCACGCGGGCCAGGTGCCATACGTGGTCGCCATCGCCCACGATGAAGGAGGAGGCGGTCTGATTAATCAGGGAAATCGACCGGAAAGGGTTAATCAGCGTGGCCGGGGAGGTGATCTTATTTAGCAGCGCCGCGAAGAATTCGCGCTGGCGCTGCACGCGGTCCAGGTCGCCCATCGCGGTGGCGCGGGTGCGCACATACCCCAGCGCATCGCTGCCCTCTAGCTTCTGGCAGCCTTCCTGCAGAACGATGCCCGCCAGCGGGTCATTAATAGGCTCTGGCACGCAGATATCAACGCCGCCGACGGAATCGACCACATTGGCCAAGCCACCCATGCCAATTTCGGCATAGTGGTCAATGTGCAGGCCAGTATTGCCCTCCACGGTTTGTGCTAGGAGCTTTGGCCCGCCGTAGGCAAAGGCGGCATTGATCTTATCCATGCCGAAGCCGGGTACTTCCACGTAGCTATCGCGTGGAATGGAGATCAGTTGGGCTTGGCCGGAGCGCGGGATATGCAGGAGCATGATGGTATCGGTGCGTCCCTCGCCCACATCGCCACCGGTGCCGAGCGCTTGTTGATCCTCTTCGGACAGGCCTTGGCGGGAATCGGATCCCACCAACAGCCAATTGGTGCCGGAGGTATTGGCCACCTGTTCATCCGGGAAGGCATCCACGCGGGTCAGGCGCGTATCGGCCCACAGCGCGAAGATGAGGCTGCACACCACGACGACGAGGATAAAGATGCCGGCGCAGCCAAAGAATTGCTTAACCGGATTGGTCTTTTTCCGGCGGCTGTGCGGCTTGGAATGGCGGCGGGGCGGTTGCTGCGCCTGCTGTGGCTGGTAGCGCTGTTGCAACTGCTGTGGCGATTGCGGCTGCGATGGTTGTGGTCGCCGTGGCGGCCGTTGCTGTGGCTGTTGTGGACGCTGTGGTGGCTGCTGCGCGGAACGCTGCTGGGCCCGGTACTGGCTGGGGTAACGGGTAGGGGTTTCCTGGCGCGGGATGTGCTGCTGCGGCTCGGCACGATTCGTGCGCGGCCGGCGGCGGATGGGCCGACCGTAGCGGTCCTTGAGGGGACGGCCATCGGCCCCAAGGACGAACTCACTGGATGAGCTATCGCCAGCGCGGCGCGCCTCCCGATGCGGATCTCGTCCTGATTCAGTCATGCGCTATACCTTACAAGGCGCCGGCCAATTCCCCCGCTTTCCTCGCGAGCACGCCACACTTAAAGTACGGAAAGACCGAAGGAATAGCCGAGGAAAGCGATCGCATCGATAAGAAAGTGCGCGATGACAAGCGGCCACACGCGGCCGGTGCGGTGATAGTAGTAGCCGTAGATTAAGCCCATGATGATATTGCCAAAGCCGGCCGATACCCCCTGGTACAGGTGATATGAACCGCGCAGGATGGAGCTTGCCGCCAAGGCGGCCGGCAGCGACCAGCGCGCCTGGCGCAGCCTGGTCATCAGCCACATGACCACCACAGTTTCTTCCGCAAAGGCGTTTGCGGCCGCCTTGATGAGGGACACCGGAATCTCTAACCACGCATTATCGAAGTCACCGGGAATGACCTCTTTGCTCCAGCCAAACTGCACCGCGGCGAAATACAAAACTAAGCCCGGGATGCCGATGAGCGCGGCAAGCCCCGCGCCGTGCAACCAATCAGAGGCGCGGTAGGCAGCCGGTTTAATGTGGTCTTGTGCCAGCAGGAAAAGTACCAGCGCACCATAGGCAAAAAGGACCGCCGCCGAGCACAATTGCAGGCCCAAATCCACCCACGCCAGAGCGGATTGGCTGGAATTGAGCGTGACGGATTGCTCATTGAGCGGCTGCGGGGCCGCCAGTGAATTGATTAGCCGCAGCACCGCCCTGACCCCGGAAATACCAAAGGTCAGGGTGAGGACGATGAGCAGTTCGGCGCGTAGTTTCTTGGTCATGGGTGCAGGATGTGGGCGAGGCCTAAAAGTTGGGCATCGGAAAGCGTAATGCCTCCCAGATGCACGCCGACGGGCGCGTGCGCGGGGATGGCCCAAGGAACGGAGATGGCGGGCAATTGGGCCATATTAAACAGCGAAGCCCACGGGGACCAGCGCGTTTGGGCGTCGAAATTCTCCGCGTGCGGCAGGGACAGGAAATGCCCCCGCGGCGGCGGATCCGCGGTGAGCATGGGCGTGATAATGGCATCGACCCGCCACTGCTGCGCCAAGAGCTCCGGGAGATGGCGGACATGGCGCTGCGCGGCGGTTAGCTCTGCGGCGGATACGGTAGCGCCTTGCTGGGCCACCCAAGCCGCGTAGCCCTCTGCCTGCGGCAGCCCCACAAACCGGGAGGTAAAAATCTCGCGGAAGTGCGCAAACGTGGCCCCTGCCTGCGGATAAGGCGCAATGGGGACGACCTCGAACCCCGCAGCGCGCAAGCGATCCGCGGCCTCGCGTGCCGCCCGCAGGTGGTGGGACTCTACCCGGGTCGCGGCAAACAGGGGCTCCAGCAAGAGCCCAATGCGGGCGCGCGGGGTGATCATGCGGTGGTCGTGCAGGAAGGCATTATCGGCCACGGTGCGGGTGATAAACCCCTCCGCGCCCAGGCTGCTGCCCGCAGGCTTAAAGCCCACGACCCCGCAGGCCGCCGCGGGAACGCGAATGGAACCTCCGCCATCGCTGGCCTGCGCCGCGCGCACGAGGCCGCGGGCCACCTGGACGGCCGCGCCGCCAGAAGATCCGCCCGGGGTGCGTCCTGGATAAAGGGGATTATCGGGGTGGGGAAGATCCACCGGCTCGGTATCGACGCGCAAGCCCAACTCCGGGGTGGAGGACTTGCCAATGAATATCGCGCCCTGCTTTTCCAATGTCGCGATGAACGGCTCGCTGACCGCGGGATAGTACGTGCGGTTGGCATTGCCCAAAGTGGTGGGCATGCCCGCGACATCGTTGAGATCCTTTGCAGATAGGACCCACCCGCGCAGCCGGCCGGTGCGGGCGGGGGTGCGCTGCAGATCCAGGTAGGTAAAACCGTGCTCTGCGGGGCCCATGCCCTGCACATCCGCGCGGAGTCGTTCTATGGAAAAGTCCATGGCGCACCAGTCTAGTGGGCTAAGGTGACGGGCATGACTACAACCATCGCTTTCTTAGGCCCTGCCGGTACGTTCACGGAGGCCGCCGTGCACAAATTCGCCGCCGAGTGGGAAGCGCGCGGGGAGACCGTAGAGACCCTGCCGGTGGACTCGCCATCGGCGGCGGTGGCGGCCGTGCGCGCCGGGCAGGCCGATTATGCCTGCGTCGCCATCGAAAACTCCGTGGACGGGGCGGTGACGACGACCTTTGACGCGCTGGTAGAAGGCGATCCCGTACAGATCTACCGCGAGGTAGATATCCCCGTGACCTTCAGCATCATGACCCGGCCGGGAACGAAAGACATCACGCGCCTGAGCACGCACCCGGTGGCCTTCCAACAAATCCGCGGCTGGGTGGCGGAGAATGCGCCGGGCGTGGAATTCGTTCCGGCGAGCTCGAATGCGGCGGCGGCGCAGGCGGTAGCGCGCGGGGAGGTCGACGCTGCGGCGGCACCAGCGCGGGCGGCTGAAATCTTCGGCCTAGAAACCAAAGCGAGCGGCGTGGCCGACGTGCAGGGCGCGGCCACCCGCTTCGTCCTGGTGGGCCTGCCGGGTCGCCCGACCGCGCGCACCGGCCAGGATCGCACCAGCGTCATTCTCACCCTGCCCAACCAGCCGGGAACCCTGGTGGGGGCCTTACAAGACTTTGCCCACCGCGGGGTGGATCTTTCCCGGATTGAGTCGCGGCCGACGCGCCAAACCTTTGGCACCTACCGCTTCTATGTGGACTTGATTGGGCATATCGATGACCAGCCGGTTGCAGAGGCCCTGCGCGCGGTGTGGTTGCGGGCGGAGGAACTGCGCTTTTTGGGCTCCTGGCCCACCGCGACGCCAGCCGGCCACCCACCGCGGGACTTGGCGGAGGCGGATGCCTGGGTGGCGAGGGCGCGCAGGGGTCAATAATCTGGACGCATGACTGGAAGAATCATCCTGCTGCGCCATGGCCAAACCCATTCCAACGTCTCCCGGCTGCTAGATACCCGGCCGCCGGGCGCGGAGCTTACGGATCTGGGCCGCAACCAGGCCACGGAGGTGGGCCGGGAATTAGCGGGCTTCGTGGGCGAGCGCGAGGTCGAATTTAAGTGCTCGATTGCGCTGCGGGCGCAGCAGACCGCCACCTTGGCGGCGCGCGCCTTTGAGCAGGAGCGGAACCTGCCGCGCTTTTCCATTCCCATCGATGTCATCCCGAATGTGCAGGAGATTTTCGCCGGCGATTGGGAGCTCGATGCCAGCGAGGCCGCCCACCGCAGCCACGATACGGCCATGCGCGGCTGGTGCTACGGCGATAGCCAGGCCGCCATGGAAGGCGGCGAGCGGCTCCACGACGTGCTTTCGCGTTTCCAGCCCGCGCTGGAAGAGATTGCGGCGCAGCTTGCCGATGACCGCGATGTCATCCTCGTCAGCCACGGCGCCGCCATCCGGGTGGTGACCAAGCACGCCACCGGCGCGGATGCGGACTTTGCCTATACCGGTTATATGCCCAATTGCCGCTTTACCGTGATGGAACCGCGCGGCAAGAAATTTGGCGAGTGGACGCTTACCCGCTGGGCCGATATTGAGTTCTAACCCCAGCCCAGCTGGTGCAGTTCGTGTTCTTCCATGCCAAAGTAATGGCCTAGCTCGTGGAAGACCGTGACCTTGACCTGTTCGGCCAGGTCTTCTTCTGACGTGGCCCAGCGCTGCAGCGTGCTGCGATAGATGAAGATCGCATCGGGCAAATACCCGGTGTGGTCAAATGTGCGCCGAGGCAAAGCGACGCCCTCATAGAGTCCCAGCAAGGTGGGATTATCGGGGTTTTCCTCTTCCACCAGGATCACCAGGTTGCGCATCTTGCGCACGAATTCATCGGGCACCTGATCGAGGGCGTCATTGACCATCTCCTCGAAGCGCTCTTCCGAGACGGAATACATTTACGGCGCCGGCTTATCATCGCGAATCGGGTTGCGCTCAGGGCGCTCCTCCGGCGGGTTGCCATCGATGGAGAGCGCCTGGCGGCCACCGGTGGCGGTACCAGTGATGGAGGAGAAGCCGCCATCATCGTGGGCGTGGACGAGCGAGCAGTTCACGGACTTGGTGCCACCATTCCAGGACTCTTCCGATACGGTGCCCCAGAACGGTTGCAGCGTGGATTGGTAGAGCTGCTCTTCCCCGCCCAAGTAATCCTCAGCGGCGGCCGTGCAGGTATCCGAGAGGAATTTATCCATCTCCTTGCCGTCCGGGTACGCGTCGGGGAATTTCTTGCCCAAGTCGATGACGGATACCGTCTCCAGCTGGTGTGGCTGGCCGCAGTCCACGACGTGCGGTACCTGCTGATCATCGATGGCCAAGCACTCGCCCGGCTTAGCCAGATTGGCCTGCTCGGAGGCCTCGACGTTGCCGGTGGTCAATTGCGGCACGCCGTGATCATCGGTGGTCTGTAGGCCGCACAGCAGGGTGCGGTCACCGTTATCCCACGCGGATTCCGGCGGCAAAATGGAGGCAATATCGTATTTGCCGTGCGGATCCCACTTGCTGTGCAGGTAGCTCACTGTGGCGGATTCGCAGAGCTCATCGCGCAGCTGGTGCTGGCGGGTAAGCGCGGGCCGCGAGGCATCTGGGCCGAATTCGCTGGTGGGGTAGACGCTGAGATCCTCCACGGTAGAGACCTCAAAGCGGTGCTGCTCCGAGCATTCCACCTCTTTGAAGGAAGCGGCAGAGCCATCCTCGTTGATATCCCACGTCACGCAGGACCCAGCGGAAGCGGAGGTAAAAGGCTCCGTCTTCGGATCGGAGGATCCCGAGCCACCCGCACCGCCCTCAGCGGACTGCTCGGAAGAGGCCGTATTATCGGCCCCGTTGGAGCCGTGGTTGCTGACAATGCCGTAGATGCCCATGAAAACGGCCGCCGCGATTGCTGAGATCAAGGCAATCTGGACGGCCACAGCGGAACGCCACGCAGGTGATTTCTTCATAAGGCCCATTATCTTACCCCTTAAGCAGGGTCTTTTCTAGATTGAGGTATCCCGGGAAACGCGGGTATTCAGGTGGTACCTATCAGTGCGGTAGACCGAGGAACACCATTCCACGGGCTTATCCCCCGAGCGCGAGCAACGCACGATGTGCAGCAGTGGGGAACCCACGGGGACATCGAGAAGCGGCGCGATCTCCTCATTGGCGGCAATGGCGGAGACGGTCTGGTCCGCGTCCGTGATGGGGACGCCAAACGTCTTATCCAAAATGGAATACACCGAGTTATAGGTGTCATTTTCCAGCAGGCTCGGCGCAAAGGTGGAGTTGTACCAGCCGTCATCGATGGAATAAGGCTCGCCATCGCCCAAGCGCAGCCTGCGCAAATGAATCTGTTCCTCTGTGGCAGGGGTGCCAAAGAAGTGGGTGGCCGCCTCCGGTGCGTTAGCGCGGCCGCTATTCAGGATCTTGGAGGAAGCCACCACGTCCTGGGCACTCATTTCATCGGAAAAAGAGGCCAGGTGAAGGCGCGATACCAAGGGGTTGGGGGCAACGAAGGTGCCTTTACCTCGCACGCGGCGCAATTTACCGGCGGCAACGAGATCCCCGATGGCCCGGCGCACGGTAATGCGGGAGACGCCATAGGTTTCCTCTAGGAGCCTCTCACCGGGGAGGATATCACCGGGTTTGAGGGTGGTATTACATAATTCCTCCAGAATATCGTGCAATTGGGCGTGCTTGGGGGTGGGGCCATCGCTGATTTCGCGGGCCGGTAATTCTAGGGAGGACATGATTCCATAATAATTCGGTGGTTATTACCACGGCAAGGCAATGGCAGTGCGCTAGAATCAGTTCCGTGATTGATCTCAAGCTACTCCGTGAAAACCCAGACGTTGTCCGCGCCTCCCAGGTCACCCGTGGGGAAGACCCCTCTCTCGTGGATCAGCTCCTCGCAGCCGATGAGAAGCGTCGCTCTGCCATCCAGAAGGCAGACGAGGTGCGTTCCCAGCAGAAATCCCTGGGCAAGAAGATTGGTCAAGCCTCCCCGGAAGAGCGCCCGGCGTTGCTGGAAGGCGCAGATGAGCTCAAGGTCAAGGTAAAAGAGGCAGAAGAGGCTCGGTCGGCTGCTGAGGCCACGGTGGAAGAGCTGCAGTACAAGATCGATAACGTCGTCGAAGGTGCACCCGCCGGCGGCGAGGACGACTTTGTCCTCGTTGAAGAAGTAGGCGAGATCCCGCACTTCGATTTCGAGCCCAAGGACCACCTTGAACTCGGCGAGTCCCTGGGGCTCATTGACGTCAAGCGCGGTGCGAAGGTCGGTGGCGCCCGCTTCTACTACCTCACCGGCGATGGCGCCTTTTTGCAGCTCGGCATGCTGATGTTGGCGGCGCAGAAGGCACGGGAAGCCGGCTTCCAGCTGATGATTCCGCCGGTTCTGGTGCGCCCAGAGATCATGGCCGGCACGGGCTTTTTGGGCCAGCACTCCGATGAGATCTACTATCTGCCAGCCGATGATCGCTACCTCGTGGGCACCTCCGAGGTTGCCCTGGCTGGTTACCACAAGGATGAGATCATCGATCTGTCCAATGGTCCTCTGCAGTACGCCGGCTGGTCCTCCTGCTTCCGCCGTGAGGCCGGTTCCCACGGTAAGGACACCCGCGGCATCCTGCGCGTGCACCAATTCGACAAGCTAGAAATGTTTGTCTACTGCAAGCCGGAAGACGCCGAGGACATGCACCAAAAGCTCCTCGATATGGAAAAGGAAATGCTGGCTGCGATGGAATTGCCGTACCGCACCATCGATATCGCCGGCGGTGACTTGGGCTCTTCGGCGGCCCGCAAATTCGATAACGAGGCGTGGGTGCCAACCCAAGGCACCTACCGCGAGCTGACCTCCACCTCCAATTGCACCACCTTCCAGGCCCGCCGTCTGTCCACCCGTTACCGCGATGAGAACGGAAAGACGCAGGTAGCCGCCACCTTGAACGGCACGTTGGCCACCACCCGTTGGATCGTGGCGATTTTGGAAAACCACCAACAAGCCGATGGCTCCGTCGTTGTTCCAGAGGCCTTGCGCCCATTCGTGGGCAAGGATGTTCTCACGCCGCAGTAGCCTGCGGAGCAAAGCTAAAGGAGCACCATGAACGCTGCGACGAATTTCTTGTACCGCCAGATCACCCACATTGGGCGCGGCCTCACCTTGGCCCAAGGCCTGCAGATGCGCCTGTCGGGGGAAGAGAATATTCCCGATGACGGCGGTGCCGTCCTGGTGTGCAATCACACCGGGTACATGGATTTTCTCTTCGGTGCGTTCATTGCCTATCGCAAAAAGCGTTTGGTGCGCTTTCTGGCCAAGGCCAGCATCTTTAGTGCCCCGGGCGTGGGTGCCCTGCTGCGCGCCATGGGGCACGTGCCGGTAGATCGCATCGATGGCAAAGAGTCCTTGCGCAAGGCGGTGGAGCTTGCCGAAGCCGGCGAGCTCGTCGGCGTCTTTTCTGAAGGCACGATTTCCCGCAGCTTTGAAATCCGCAGCATGAAAACCGGCGCATCCCGCATCGCTTTTGAAGCCGGCGTGCCGGTTGTCCCGCAGGTGATGTTCGGTTCGCAGCGCCTGTGGACGAAGGGCCACAAGAAGAACTTGGGACACACCAAGACTCCGGTCTTTATTACCGCGCTCGAGCCGTATTACCCCACCGGGGATCCAGAAGCCGATACCGCAGAAATCCGCCGCCGCATGCAGGAGGGCTTAGAAGGGCTTTGGGAGGATTATGAGGCGGAGTTCGGCCCGATGCCCGCCGGCGAATATTGGGTTCCCGCGCGCAAGGGCGGTTCCGCCCCGACGCTGGAAGAAGCCGAAGCGCGCGACGCGGAGGTGGAAACGGAGCGGCACCGGGTGCGTCGTTTGCGAGATGACCTGGTAGGGCTCAAAGAGCGCGTTTCCGTTTCCACCGTTGAACTCGTGCGCAACCACATGGCCTCTGCCAAAGGTAAGGAAGGCCAGGAAGCGCACGAAGGCGATGAGGTGCAAGAAAAGAAGCACATCGCGGCCGATACCTTGGAGTGGGTTAAGACCAACCTCAATGCCGTGGTGGAGGAGGCGACCCGTGGCTTGGATGAAGGCCGGGATAAGGTCGCCGATGTCATGGCGCAATTGAAGTCCGATGTGGCGCAGGCCCAGGCCTCTATTGCCGCAAGCAGTAAGGAGATCTGGGAAGGATCCGTGGTAGAGCAGGGACTGCTCGCCGCGGCGACCCAATCGCGTCTGATCGTTTCCCGCCTGCCGCACCGGCTCAAGGCCCAGTTTTCTGATATCCCGCGCGTAGTGGTGGCGCACCAAAGCACGATGAACTGGGAAGACGACGCCCTGACCCCGCGGTTGAAAGCGGCGCTAGAAAACATCTATCCCGCAGCTGAAGTGCTCATCGTGGTTTCGTGCGATGCGGATATCGATGTCCCGCAGGCGGTGTGGCGTATCCAGCTTGATGAGCAGGCCGAAAAGCCGCTCGTGGACAAGGAAGCGATGAAGGTCACCTCCGCCACGGCGGCCGCCGGTGTGGACTGTATCCTGGATGCTTTGGAAGCCAAGCCGAGCGAGGCATTGGTCTTTGGTAATGAGCCGGGGGATGAAGACTTTTTGAATCACATCCCGGTCGTTGCCCTAGAGACCGCGCCCATCGAGGTGGTCAAGGACGCGCAGGCTGTCACGTATTCTGCCGAGCGCGCAGGTATGTCCGAGGTTTTGGAAGCGATGGCCCGGCTACAAAAAGATTAGCCGGGCGCAAACGTTGGCGTTACCACCCCCGCGAGGGGGTGGTTTTCCTTTTGGGTGTCTAAGCAAAGGGCGGAAATTGACTGCTTACGGGGCCGGAAGTTACGTGTGAGAAACCTCTAGTGAATGTTTAACCGGTGACCTCTAGCATAGGAGATAGGAGATATTGGCTCTATTTTTCAGAGTGCAATAGTCGCCATCATGAATCATCCAAAACCTGCTTTTAGCTGTGCTTACGCCATCTCATTCATTGTTTGTCGGAGCAAGCACACATGAGCACCAAGGAAGGAGATGCGGTCTCTAATGACCCAGCAAAGCAACCAATCCTTTAACCCCGAATATTTTGAAAATGTGTGGAATGGCTACGCGGATGAAGACTATGACGTCGTCATCATCGGTGGTGGCTCCGTAGGTGCCGGCGCGGCACTAGATGCAGCAACCCGCGGTTTGAAGACTGCAGTGCTGGAGTCCCGCGACTTCGCCGCAGGTACCTCTTCCCGCTCTTCCAAGATGTTCCATGGTGGCCTGCGCTACCTTGCAATGTTTGACTTCCGCCTCGTGGCAGAGTCCCTGAAGGAGCGCGAGCTCAACATGTCCACGTTGGCTCCCCACCTAGTCAAGCCGCTGAAGTTCATCTTCCCGCTCACCCACCACGTATGGGAGCGCGTCATGATGTTCGGCGGCTTTACCCTGTATGACCTCATGGGTGGTGCAAAGAGCGTGCCGATGCAAAAGCACCTCACCCGCAAGGGCGCCCTCAAGGTCACCCCGGGCCTGAAGGAAGACGCCATCGTCGGCGGCGTGCGTTACTATGACACCTTGGTGGACGATGCCCGCCACACCATGACCGTGCTGCGCAGCGCCGCTGAGTACGGCGCCGATGTGCGCACCAATACCGAGGTCATCGGCTTTGACAAGGATCGCGGCGGCCGCGTAGTTGGCGCCAAGGTCCGCGATACCGCCACCGGCCGCGAGGCCACCGTACGCGGTAAGGTCTTCATCAACGCCACCGGTGTCTGGAACGACAAGATCCAGGAGCTGGCCGGCGTGGAAGGCAAGTTCACCGTTCACGCTTCCAAGGGTGTGCACATCGTTGTGCCTAAGGATGCGCTGGATGCAGAAGCAGCACTGTGCTTCGTGACCGAAAAGTCCGTCCTCTTCGTCATTCCATGGGGCGATTACTGGATCATCGGTACCACCGATACCGATTGGGAAAAGGGACTGTCCCTTCCGGATCCCGCCCCCACCAAGGCGGATATTGACTACATCCTGGATCAGGTCAACCAGCGCGTGCGCCGCCAGATTACCCGCGATGACATCGTCGGTGTCTACTCCGGTCTGCGCCCGCTGCTGTCCGGTAAGTCTGACTCCACCACCAACCTGTCCCGCAACCACGCCGTGGCTCGCGTAGCCCCAGGCATGGTGTCCGTTGCCGGCGGTAAGTACACCACCTACCGCGTCATCGGTAAGGATGCAGTTGACCTGGCCGTGGAAGAACTCGGCGGCAAGGTGCCGGAGTCCATTACCGAGCACACCCCGATCCTGGGTGCTGCCGGCTACCACGCACTGGCCAACCAGATTCCTACCTTGGCCCGCCGCTACAACCTGAGCGAGGACTTCATCGAGCACCTGCTTGGCCGCTACGGATCGCTTTTGGGCGAGGTTCTGGCTCCTGCGCAGGATGATGAGTCCTTGCTCGAGCCCGTTCCTGGCGCAGAGTCCTACCTCTGGGCTGAAGTGCGCTACGCCGTCACCCATGAGGGCGCGCTGCACTTGGACGATATCTTGACCCGTCGCCTCCGCGTTGCCATCGAGTTCGGTGACCGTGGCGTCAACGCAGCTCCTGCTGTTGCGGACTTCGTTGCTCCGCTGCTGGATTGGAGCGAAGAAGACAAGCAGCTCGAGGTGGATACCTTCACCAAGCACACCGAGGCCGAGCTGGCTGCCGAGGCAGCAGTAACCGACCGCGAAGCTAACGACATTCTGGTCCGCGCTGGCTCCGCTCGTCCGACCGAGACTCAAGGATAAGGGGAGGCGCTAATGGCTGGATCTGACGCATTTTTGTGGGAGTTTATCGGCACCACGTTGCTGATGCTTCTTGGTAACGGCGTGTGTGCGCTGGTAAACCTCCGCACTTCGGGTGCCCGTGGCTCCGACTGGATTGTCATCGCCTTGGGTTGGGGCATGGGCGTCTTCGTCGGCGCCAGCGTCGCTGACCCAACCGGCGGTCACTTGAACCCTGCGGTAACGCTTATGCTCGCGCTCAATGGTTCGCTCGAATGGAACTTGGTTCCGTTCTACGTGCTGGGCCAAATCCTGGGTGCTATGCTCGGTGCTTTCCTGGCATGGGCCGCATTCAAGCAGCTCTTCGATGCGAATAACTACGACGAAGAGGGCAATGTCACCGGTGCCAATTCTGAAACAGCGGGGATCTTCTTCACTGCCCCCGCTCACCCACACAATGGCTGGAATACGGTAACCGAGTTCATTGCCACCTCCGTATTGTTGATGTTCATCGCCTTCGGCCCTGCCGGCGGCGAGCTGGGACCACTGAGCTACTTCGGTGTGGCGTTCGTTGTTGTCGCCGTCGGTCTGTCCCTGGGTACGCCTACGGGATACGCCATCAACCCGGTCCGTGACTTGGGTCCACGCTTGATGTACGCCTTCGTCCTGCCCATTAAGGACAAGGGCAGCGCTAATTGGGGCTATGCTTGGGTGCCGATTGTTGGCCCGCTGCTTTCAGCCGTCGCCGTTGGTCTACTGTCCATTGCGCTTTAATCCAACCCTAAACAGGAGAAATTAGACACATGAGTGATAAGAAATACGTCGCAGCTATTGACCAGGGAACCACCTCAACCCGCTGCATCATCTTCGACCACGATGGCGATCAGGTATCCGTGGGCCAGCTCGAGCACGAGCAGATCTTCCCAGAAAAGGGTTGGGTAGAACACGACCCGCAGGAGATCTGGAGCAACACCCGCCGTGCTGTGGGGGAGGCTTTGGCCAATGGCGATATAACAGTAGAAGATATCGACTCCGTCGGTATCACCAACCAGCGCGAAACCACCGTTGTGTGGGATAAGGACACTGGCGAGCCCGTTTACAACGCCATCGTCTGGCAGGACACCCGCACCTCCGCTATCTGTAAGGAACTGGCTGGTGAAGAGGGCCCGGATAAGTGGCGCCGCCGCACCGGCCTGCTGATCAATTCCTACCCCGCCGGCCCGAAGGTTAAGTGGATCCTCGACAATGTCGATGGCGTCCGCGAGCGCGCTGAAAAGGGCGAATTGCTCTTCGGCACCATTGACTCCTGGCTGCTGTGGAACCTGACCGGCGGTGCCGAGGGAGACGGCGATATGGAAGCGCTGCACGCAACGGACGTGACGAACGCTTCGCGTACGCTCCTCATGGACATCGAAAAGCTGGAGTGGGACGAAGAACTGTGCAAGGAAATGGGCATCCCGATGTCCATGCTGCCGGAGATTCGCCCGTCCCTGGGTGATTTCCGTACCGTTCGGGAGCGCGGTTCCCTCGCCGGCGTACCTATTCGCGCCATCCTGGGGGACCAACAGTCCGCTATGTTCGGTCAAGGCTGCTTCCGTGCTGGTTCCGCGAAGAACACCTACGGCACTGGCCTCTTCCTGCTGCTGAACACCGGTACCACCCCGAAGTTCTCCGATAACGGTCTGCTGACCACCGTCTGCTTCCAGCGCGAGGGCGAGCGCCCCGTATACGCACTGGAAGGCTCCGTATCCATGGGTGGCTCCTTGGTGCAGTGGCTGCGCGATAACCTGCAGCTCATTCCTAATTCCTCTGCCATTGAGAACCTGGCTCGGGAGACCAAGGACAATGGTGGCGTTTACATTGTTCCGGCGTTCTCCGGCCTCTTCGCCCCGCACTGGCGTCCTGATGCCCGCGGCGTCATCGTGGGCCTGACCCGCTTTGCCAACCGTGGACACCTGGCCCGCGCCGTCCTCGAGGCAACCGCCTACCAGACCCGCGACGTGGCAGATGCCATGGTGGCGGACTCCGGCGTGGAGATCACCGAGCTGCGCGTGGATGGCGGCATGACCACCAACGAGCTGCTCATGCAATTCCAGTCTGACATCCTGGGCGTGGAGGTACACCGCCCGAAGAACATTGAGACCACCGCAACCGGCGCCGCTGTTGCTGCCGGCTTGGACAATGGCTTCTGGGAAGACCTCAGCATCTTGGATACCCAGCGCGGTGACCTCACCGTATTCAAGCCCAAGATGGAACAAGAAGAGGTGGATTACCTCTACGGTGAATGGAAGCGCGCTATCAAGCGTTCCTTGAACTGGGAAGACTCCGATGAGGATGAGTTGGACTTCTAAGTCCTGAAGTAAACTCGCGGGTATGGATACTTTCCCTACTCGGGCCCCTCGGCTCATCGCGAGCGATATTGACGGCACCCTGCTGGACCGCAATCATCGCGTCCCGCGTCGTAACCGCGACGCAGTGGCGCGGGCGGTGCAGCAGGGTGCTTATTTTGCTTTGTCCACCGGCAGGCCTTTTCGCTGGATACAGCCGGTGCTGGAGCAGCTCACGGTGCGCCCGGTATGCGTGACCTCAAATGGGGCGGTGCTCTATGATTCCGCGGAAGACCGCGTGCTATCCGCGCGGGAGCTTTATCCAGACGCGCTAGAAGAGGTGGTGGCGGTAGCGCTGCGCGTCCTTGGCACGGTTGGCTTTGGTGCAGAGCGGGCGGGTGGCTCGCTTGCCGATGCCCCCGAGGAGCTCTTCGTCGTCGACCCGCACTACTCCGAAAATGCCCTCTTTGAAGGCTTCGGCGTCGTCAGCGTGGGCGAGCTGGTGGCGCAGCCAGTGGTCAAGCTGCTTATCCGGAATACGGATTATTCCGCGCCAGAACTCTATGACTTGATTGCGCCCCATATTGATCCGGAGCTGGCGCATATCACCTACTCCATGCAGGAGGGCGTGCTCGAGGTCGCGGCCCCCAACGTCACCAAGCGCCGCGGCGTGGAGTGGTTGGCTAACCAGCATGGGATAGCGCAGGAAGAGACCATTGCCTTTGGCGATATGCCCAACGATATTGAGATACTCACGTGGGCCGGCTGTGGGGTGGCAATGGAAAACGCCCTCCCGGCGGTGAAGGCGGCCGCTGATGCGGTCACCGTGGCCAACCACCAGGCGGGCGTGGCAAAGGTTTTGGAGCGCTGGTTCTAACTCCCGCTCCACGGGGAGGCTAGTCGGTGTAGATGTCTACCTTTTCGGTATCCATGTTGTAGACAATCTCGCCGCCTTGGAACTGGACGCGGATTTCCTTGCCGTCTTTCATCTCGTTTGTGGTGGGCAGTCCGAGCTTGGAAGCGTTATCGCCTTCTGCCCACTTCTTGGCAATCTCTCCGGTCAGGGCCTTTGCCCCAGAGTCCTCGGAGGAGAGGACTACACCGTTTTTGAAGAGCTGGTACATGATCTTGCCGGAATCGGTGGTGTCAGGTCCGCCAACGGCGAGACCCAAGACGGGGCCAAAGGCGTTCAGGACGGAGGTCCAGGATTCCTTGAGGCCTTCGTTATTAGAAAGCTGCACAACCTTGTTGACGATCTTCGGAATCTCGCCGACGGTAAGCTCACCCGCAACCTTCTTATCGGCATCCGGCTGCGCTACGCGGTCATTGGCAACCAAGACGCCGAACACGGTGGCGGCGATGCCAGCCAAGGCCTGGATGGTCGATACTGGGACATCGACACCAGCGATGGAAGAGGTGGTATCTCCCGAGGTGGAATGATCGCCGCCACTCGATGGCGACTTCTTATCCCAGTTCATTGCTGCGGAGTTACCGCCAGCCTTAACAGCGTCGTACTTCTTTTTGGTGTTCTTGCGGATCTCGTCCCAGTGCTGCACGGTGTAGCGACCCGGGCACTGGGTGTAGTGGAAATCATTGTGACCGCTGAAGGCAGGCACGGTTGCCTGCGCACCGGCTGGAAAGCGGGAGCCGCCAAAGCCGCCAGAGGTCAGGGTAGCGGTGCCCGTGGGATCGATGCCGGAAATTGCTGCCTTCCACCCGGCAATTTCTGCCACCGAGTTCAGCATCTTCTGTGATGGCTCCTCAATTTCGTAGTTGCCAATCATGGAAATACCCCAGTTATGGGAGTTGAAGCCACCAACGTGTGCGCCCTGGACGGCCTTGTCCAGCCCGCCGTAGCGGCCCTCGTAGATGGTACCGAACTTATCCACGAGCACGTTGTATCCAATATCGCACCAGCCCAGATTCTGGGCGTGGTACTCGTAGGCAGCGCGAACCTGTGCGGCAGCCTGTGCCGGGGTGTAGTTATTGGAGCCCGCGGTGTGGTGCAGCGTCATCGCCTTGATGCCGTCATCGTAGGTGGGCTGTTGGCAGCGCTTGGATTCATCGGCGCCCCACCCAGAGCGGGACACTACCTTGGGCATGCCATCGGTGGCAGCAGTAGGTTCGATGGCTTGGCCTTCTTGGGCATTGCCGTCCATAAAGACGGCATCCAGGTCCGACACGGTGGTGCGGTCGGTGTTGTTTTCATCAGCTACAGGGGCGATATCGCCGACGTTAGAAGGCTGGGAGGCGGCGCGGTTGGCATCCGCAGCGCCGGCTGCTTTATCGGGCAACTCAGCATCGTCATCCAGGTTGGAACCGGTTACTAGGTCTACATTGGCCATGGAGACCTGCACATCGTTGGTATCGCCCACGTAAATAAGCTCGGTACCGTTCTTGCCATCACCGTAGTTCATGGCATCCATATCGAACCACTCGCTCCAGGAGCCGTCCTCCTGCTTGGAGCGGACGAAGGAGTGCACGTCGCGCTTGCCCTCCCAGGTCACGGCGAACATGTTGAACGCCTCGTCGCGGTGGAAGTGCTTGACGGCACGTGGGCCCTCGCCATCGCCTTGCGCTGCTACGGCGGGATCATCAACGACGACGGAGTCGGCGTCACTGAAGCTTTCTGAGGCGTTTTTCACCTCGATGGGGCCGCCGGACCCAGAGTCCTGGGTTTTGAGGACCTGTTGGCCGCCGAATGCGGCCGCCATGACGAGGGCAATGGAGGAAACCGTCGCGATGACGGGTGTGGTCCACGTTGACCTCGTGGGGACTAGTCGACGTCGTTGCTTCACTCTATTCTCCCTGGGTTGAGTTAGGTGCCGATGTAGCTGTAAAAACGGTTGCCAAAAGTTAACAGTTGATAGTGATGCTACGAGTGTGACAACTGTGAATCTTGTTGCGACACGCCGATGACCCGTGTTCCCCTCTGGAGTGCAATAAAGTGGAAGCCATGACTTCTTATGACCTCATCGTTGTTGGTTCCGGATTCTTTGGCCTGACCGTTGCGGAAAGGGCCGCTAGCCAGCTGGGAAAGAAGGTGCTCATCGTCGAGCGTCGCGAGCACCTGGGCGGCAATGCCTATTCCGAGGCGGAACCCACCACCGGAATTGAAGTGCACAAATACGGCGCGCACCTCTTCCACACCTCCAATAAGCGCGTGTGGGAGTACTGCAACCAGTTCACCGATTTCACCGACTACCAGCACCGCGTGTTTGCCATGCACGATGGCACCGCCTACCAATTCCCCATGGGGCTGGGGCTAATCAACCAATTCTTCGGCCGCTACTACTCCCCGGATGAGGCCCGCCAGCTCATTAAGGATCAGGCCGGCGAATTCTCCCCGGAAGAGGCGCAAAACTTGGAGGAGAAGGCCATCGCGCTTATCGGACGCCCGCTCTATGAGGCGTTCATCCGCGATTACACCGCAAAGCAGTGGCAGACCGATCCGAAGGAGCTGCCGGCTGCGAATATCACCCGCCTGCCGGTGCGCTATACCTTCAATAACCGCTACTTCAACGATACCTATGAGGGCCTGCCGGTCGACGGCTACGCGGCATGGCTAGAAAACATGGCTGACCACGACAATATTGAGGTCCGCCTGGATACCGATTGGTTCGAGGTGCGCGAAGAGCTGCGCGCCGAGTCCCCAGATGCGCCCGTGGTCTATACCGGCCCACTGGATCGCTACTTTGACTTTGCTGAGGGCGAGCTCGGCTGGCGCACCTTGGACTTCGACCTCGAGGTCCTCGATACTGGCGACTTCCAGGGCACCCCGGTGATGAACTACAACGATGCCGACGTGGACTTCACCCGCATCCACGAGTTCCGCCACTTCCACCCAGAGCGCAAGGACCGTTACCCCTCCGATAAGACGGTCATCATGAAAGAGTACTCGCGCTTTGCCGATAAGGGCGATGAGCCGTATTACCCCATCAATACCCCGGAAGACCGTTCCAAGCTGGAGGCGTACCGCAAACTAGCCGCCCAAGAAGCCAAGCAGAACAAGGTGTTATTCGGCGGCCGCTTGGGCACCTATCAGTACTTGGATATGCACATGGCCATTGGCGCCGCGCTGTCCCTATTCGATAACAAGCTCGTGCCCTTCTGGAACGAGGGCAAGGCCATCGAGCAAGAGCGCGGGCACTAAGAGCTGCTAATCTGCCCTGGGCACGCTATGCTTAGTCACCTCACAGGTTAGGAGGTGACGGCATGGCTCAACGCAAGAAATACACCAAGCCCGGGCACGCGGACCGCAGCATGTGGAAGATGTCCCCGGAGCGGCTCCAGGAGCATTTGAAACTGCGCAGCCGCGCAACGCGCATTCCCGATAAGAAAAAGCAGCAAGCAAAGAAGGCCTGCCGGAACACCCGGCGGGCCTTTCCGCTATTCAACCCAGCTATTATGAGTGCTCGCATCGCTCATTAGGTGCAGTACTGGAAAGTATCTTTATGGTGTTTATTCAGCCCGAAGCCCAAAAATTCCTCGACCTGAACAGGAACTCCCCACAGCTGGACACGCGTACCCCAGAAGAAAACCGTGCCGCCCAGCTGAAGACGGCAGCGGCTTGGGGCAAGAAAACCCCGATGGCTTCCGTATATGAGACTTCGGTGCGCGGTGTCACGGTGCGGGTTTATGCACCGGAGGGGCTCACGCTTTCCGATGCCCCACCAGCAGAGCCCGCCTTCATCTTCTTCCACGGCGGCGGCTGGGTGCTGGGGATTTAGAAACCACGGATACAACCGTGCGTGATATTGCCGCAGAATCGGGAATCATCTGTATCAGCGTGCACTATCGCCGTGCACCGGAACACCCCTTCCCAGCACCATTAGATGATTGCCGGGCGGTAGTAGACGGGGTGCTACAAGGAGAATTGGGAGTTGGTGTCGATCCAGCGCGCGTTGCCGTGGGCGGCGACAGCGCGGGCGGCAATATCGCAGCGGTGATCGCACAAGAATTGCGCGATCAGCTGGCGCATCAGGTGCTCATTTATCCCGTCATGGATTTATCCACCTTTGACACGCAATCCCATTCGGATTTTAGCGACGGCTACTACCTCACCCGGCGGCGCCTTAACTATTTTTACGATTCTTATGCTGGCGCTGCAGACCGCACGGATATACGTATGTCTCCCGGCAGGAATGGCGATCTGGCGGGGCTGCCCCAGCGACTGTGATCACCGGTGAACTCGATCCGTTGGTCTCTGAAGTAAGTGACTACGTTGAGCGGATGCTCAATGCGGGAAATGTAGTAAGCTCTATCGAATTTAAGGGCCAGGTCCATCCGTTCGTCCAGATGGGCGGGATTATTTCGGATGCATTGATCGCGCGCACCATTATTGGCAGCGAATTGAAACGTGCGTTGCGAGGCCAAAGCTAAAAGGCCGCGATCTGCCGGAGCTAAAGGAAAGCGCGGCGTGAACGCCCAACGCTCAACACAACACCAACACAACACTCAACGCTCAACACAACACTGCACATGTTGAGTGTTGTGTTGAGTGTTATGTGTAGTGTTCACCCATGGTTTCGGGGTTAAAACCCTGCCACCACCAGTTTTGCCAGATTGCGGCCTCCGGGTGCGGCGGTGGAGTGATGGTGTCGTGTGGTGTGTGTATGGAGCTGACGGGGCTAATGCCGTGCAGCGAGTTGATAAACCACAGGGGACGTTCCGCAGCGAGTGCTGGGGTCAACGGGCGCTGCGCGGTGGAAATCCCCGATTCTTTGCAGCGGTGCAGGACCTGGCGCAGGGTCACGCTGGGCAGGCGCACGCCGGTGGGAAGCAGGAGCGTGTCGCCGTCCCAGGCGATGAGCGCGCCGGTGGTGGTTTCAGCGATGGCGCCGTGGGCATCGACAATCGCGGTGTCATCGGTGCCGCTTTCCTGATACTGGCTGCGGTAAGCAGCCAGGGCGGGCAGGTCCGGGCCTTTAACTAGAGGCTGTACGCGGGGATCGGGGGCCTGTGTATAGGTAAGGCGCGTGTGGGCGCGCGGGGCCGGGGCAGGCCGGATATCGAGGTAAAGCTCGTCGGCTATGAGGGCGATGCGGGGGAAAAGCTCGCCATCTGAGAGCAGCTCCAGCATGGCGGGGACGAAGCCGACGGGCAAGGTCCCGGCGGCGGATTCGAAGCGCTCCAGGTGCAGGTGGAGACCGTGCGTGCGGCCTTGCGAATGCCGCCAAGAATCGGCCACGGCGCAGGGGATAGCCGGTGGGGTGCAGGGGATGAAGGCGCCGTCGCGCCAGATATAGGAGCTCATGACCACGCCCCGAGGACCGATTGGGCCTTGAGGTTTCTTTCGGCCAGCTCGGCTGCGGGATCGGAATCGAGGACGATGGCCCCGCCGGCGCCGACGGTGACCTCGGAACCCGCGCGCACCGCGGTGCGGATGACCACGCTGAAATCAGCCTCGCCGGAATACCCGAGGTAGCCCACGATGCCGGAATAGACGCCGCGGGGTCCTGCCTCGAGGGCATCGATAATCTCGCAGGTGCGCAGCTTCGGCGCGCCGGTCATAGAACCGGGCGGGAAGGCGGCGCGGATGGCGTCGAGCGCGGTGGCGCCGGGGCGCAATTGGCCGGTGATCGTGGAGACGAGCTGGTGCACGGTGGCATAGCTTTCCACGTTCATCAACCCCGGAACGCGCACGGTGCCGGGCTCGCACACGCGGGATAAATCGTTGCGCAAAAGGTCCACGATCATGAGGTTCTCGGCGCGGGTTTTGGGGTCATCGCGAAGCAGCGCGGGGTCCTGGTGGGCTGGAATGGTGCCCTTGATGGGCTTGGCCTCGACGCGGTTATCGCGCACGCTAAGGAAACGCTCGGGCGAGGCGCTGCAGATTTCCACGCCGTCGAAGACCAGATGCGCCGCGTACGGTGCCGGGTTGTGCCGGCGCAGCGCAGCATAAATATCGCCGGTGGCCTGCGCGGTATAGGTATCGGTCAGGCATACCTCGTAGCTTTCCCCAGCGTGCAAGAGCTCTTGGGCGCGCTGGATTCGGTCAAGGTAGTCGGTGGCGCGCCAGGCGCCCGCGCTTGCCGATGCCCCCTCGTTTCCCACCTGCCCGCCCTCCAGGGCTGCCTCCAACCGGTCGAGAAGGCCCTGCGCGCCGTCGCCATCCAGGCAGCATAGGTGCGCCATTTGCCGGTGGTGGTCGTAGATAAGGAAGGACTGCGGCCGGATGAAGTAGGCATCGGGATACGGCGAGCGGTGGCGCAGCTGGATGGGCAGGGTAAGCTGCGCGCATTCGTAGCCGAGGAAACCTACCACCCCGCCGGTAAACGGCAAATCCGGCGCGTCAAAGACCTGCGTGGATAGCTCGCGCTCGAGGGCGGTGAGGATATCGGGGGCTTCGCCAAGCCGGTAGCGAAAGGATTGGCTAAGCGGACCGGTGGCATCGCCAAGAATGCTATAGCGCCCGCGCGCGTCGGCGGAGTCGAGGAAGAAGGCGTCGGTGCCGTCTGCCTGCAGCGCCGCGAAGACCCGTGGGCAGTCAATCGCGCCGGGGACCTCGCGGTGGAGGAGGCGAAAACCGCCGAGGAAGTTGCGCAGCAGGGTCGCGCCGTGCCGGGTGAGTACCGATTCGGGGTGGAATTGCACGCCCCAATGCGGCAGGCCATCGACCTTGAGGGCTTGGACGGTGCCATCTTCGCTGCGGGCGTGCACGGTGATGCCCGGGGCAGGCTCAATGTGCAGCGAGTGGTAGCGCACCGCCTGAAAGTTCTGCGGGATGGAGGCGAAAATCCCCTCGCCGGAGTGGCTAATGGTGGACACGAAGCCGTGGCGCGGTTCGGGCGCGCGGCGTATGCGGGCGCCGGCGAGCATCGCCAGCCCCTGGTGGCCAAGGCAGACGCCGAGCAGGGGGATTCGCGCTGCGGCGGCCGCCTCGATAACGCGCCGGGACATGCCGAAGTCGTTGTTTTCCTCCGGGGTTCCGGGGCCAGGGGAGATAACCACGTGGCTGAATTCGCCGGCGCGCACGCGATCTGGGATGTCGGCGGCCTCGCCCGCGGGAACGACGAGGGGCTCGGTTCCGGAGACCTCAGCGATGAGGTGCGCAAGGTTAAACGTGTACGAGTCGTAATTATCAATGAGCAGGATCATCAAAGGAAGAGTCTATAGCCCAGTGCGCCCCACGCGTAACTTGCTCCACGGGAGGTCTAACTATTGGGTGATGACCAACTAATTGACGTATGTCACACTACGTTGTAAAGTTAACTTTAAGTTAACAACAAGCAAACGGGGAAAGAATTCAGGAAAGGGGATAACAATGAACCAGTTTGAAACCCTCCGTCATGACCTGCACACCAAGTACGGTCACGGATATACCCGTGCTGAAATCGATACGAAGTTGGACGAGGTCATCGCCAAGCACACCGCCAACGCCGAGCTCGTGGAATTCATCCCCGTGCTGGTAGAGCGCGAGGTGCGCGAGTTCTTCGGCGCCCACCGCATCCACGTTCGCTTCGCCGCGGGCAATAACCACGCCCTGGCCAAGGCCGCAGCGGACCTCACTAAGAAGCACGCGGGGGAGGCGCTTTACGTCGATACCGCCGCCGCGCACCCGGAAAATGACGGCAATGACCACCTGGCCCACGTCATGAGCGAGCGCGGCATGGGCCAAGCTCCTAAGAAGTACCTCGAAGAGGTGCGCACCGTGGCCATGCCGGACTACATCGTTTACCTGGGACGCGAGGTCGAGCGCGATGAGGCCGGCAAGGACATCAAAATCTGGGACATCGCCCCGGCTGAGACCGTTGAGCAGGCCCGCGAGCTTGCCGATGACCTAGAAGCCCGCGTCTACTACATGCTGAACAAGCTGGGCATCGACCCGGTAACCGAGCGCGTGAATGCATAAGGGGAGGCACCATAAGCCCTGGGCCGAGGAGGAATTCCTCGGCCCTTCTTTTATTGTCCGCGTGTAAACCCGAGCAGGCGCGCGAAAGCAACTACGCTAGGTCGCTGACTACTGTTTGAATCGTTTGGAGAATCGAAGCAATCGTGACTGCCAACAACACCTCGGCCTATGAGCCCCTGCAGCGAATCTTGCTGCCCAAGCGCGGCGAACCCTTTGATGTACGCATGCTCTACCTCATCGAGGCGGAGCAAAACCGCGAGCGCTTGAGCTGGACAAACCGCACCGCCGTGACCATCCCGGCCGGCGAGGAAGCCTCCTTTGAAACCTACTTCAACGCCTTCCCAGCCTCCTACTGGCGCCGCTGGTCGCAATTGCGCTCGGTGGTTTTAAGCCTGGAGATCGAGGGTCAGGCCAACGTTTCTTTGTACCGTTCCAAGCAGGATGGCCAGCGCATCTCCGTGGCCAACCACCTCGTGGGCACCGGCCACCACGAGTTTGAGCTGCCGCTGAAAAACTTCGAGGACGGCGGCTGGCTGTGGTTCGATATCACCGCGGAAAAGGAAACCACGGTGTCGGATGCAGCCTGGTGCTCCCCGCAGGCCCCAGCGGCGCAAACGCTTCCCGATGGCACCGAGCTCGCCCCTTCCGAAAAGCGCGTCGCCGTCGGTATTCCCACCTTTAACCGCCCCACGGATGCCGTCGCTGCCCTGCAGGCCCTGGCAGAAGATCCCGTGGTGGATGAGATCATTGACTTCGTCCTCATGCCGGACCAAGGCAACCAGCACCCGGCCGATGAGCCCGGATACGACGAGGCGGTAGCGCACTTTGGCGATCGCTTCCGCGAATTCCGCCAGGGCAACCTCGGCGGTTCCGGCGGCTATTCCCGCATTATGTACGAGGCGCTGGAGAATACGGATTCGCCCTTCATCTTGTATATGGACGATGACATTGCCATCGAACCGGACTCCGTGCTGCGCGCGGTGCAAGCCGCACGCTATGCGGAAAAGCCGATCATCGTTGGCGGGCAGATGCTCAACCTGCAGGAACGCTCCCAGCTGCGCACCACCGGTGAGCAGGTCAACCGCTCCGATTTCATGTGGGGCGCCGCGCCGTATGCCGTGTATGACCACGACTTTGCCAAGTACCCGCTGCGCGCCATTGGCACGCCAGAAACCCATGTGGATCCAAAGAAGTACGATTCTCGCGCGCTGCACCGCCGCGTGGACGTGGAATATAACGGCTGGTGGATGTGCCTTTTCCCGCGCGTGGTGGCAGAGACCAACGGTCAGCCACTGCCGCTGTTTATCAAGTGGGACGATACCGAGTACTCCCTGCGCGCCGCCCGCAATGGCTTCCCCACGGTGACCTGGCCGGGCGCGGCCATCTGGCACATGGCTTGGGCGGATAAGGACGATGCCATTGACTGGCAGGCCTATTTCCACCTGCGCAACCGCTTGATCGTGGCCTCGCTGTACCACGATGGCGCAGTATCCGGCATTACCAAGTCCATCTTTAAGTCCACGCTCAAGCACACCATGTGCATGGAATACTCCACCATGGCCATCCAAATTGAGGCCATGAAGGACTTCCTGGCGGGGCCGGACCACCTCTTCGATATCTTGGATACCTCGCTGCCGCGCATCGCGGAGATCCGCAAGAACTACTCGGATGCGGTCATCATCGAATCCGCAGACCAGCTGCCGGCGCCGACCGGCGCGCCGGGCGTTCCCACCCGCAATGTGGGCGGGCGCTTGGCCAAGGTCAAGAAGCTGCCGTGGGCAGCAAAGGGGCTTAAGCACCTGCTGAGTAAGGAGGATCCCGCGCATCACGCGGCGCCGCAGCTGAACCTCACCCCGGACGAGGCGCGCTGGTTTACCCTTTCCCGCGTTGACTCCGCCACCGTTTCCACGGCCGGCGGCACGGGCGTGGCCTTCCGCAAGCGCGACCGCGATTTGGCCAAGGAGCTTATCGTTGAAACCCGCAGCCTGCTGAAAGAAATTGAAGAGAACTTCGATGATCTGCGGGCACAATACCGCGCCGCGTTGCCAGAACTGACCGCGCGGTCTTCCTGGAAGAAGGTTTTTGATGCCCAATAAGCTTTCCATCGCAGAATCCCACGTCTTGGAGTCCATCCAGAACGCCGCCTTTGACGTGCCGGGAGTGCTGCCCGCCGCCCGCGGTTTAAGTCACTTGGGCGAGCACGCCCTGGGCTGGATGGGTGGCGCGGCACTTGGGGCCAGTTTGGACAAGCAACGCCGGGAGGAGTGGATTCGGATCGGTGCCGCGGCGTTTACCGCGCATGCGGCAAGCGTGGTGCTCAAGCGCATCGTCCGGCGCAAGCGGCCCGATTATTCCTACGTGCGCGTTGGGGTCAAGACCCCCTCGCGCCTATCCTTCCCGTCCTCGCATGCCACCTCCACCACCGCCTTCTTGGTGGGCCTTTCCCGCCTGACGGGTTCCAAGGCACCGCTTGTGGGAGTGCCGGTGATGATGGCATCGCGTATGGTGCTCGGGGTGCACTATCCAACCGATACCGTTGCGGGCGCAGCCATTGGCGCTGCTACCGCGCGGGCAATGACGAAGGGAAAGACGCATGAGTGAGGACGGCAACCAGCACTTTCTCCATTCGGAGCCGCATACGTCCGGCGTCGATACCGGACGCAAGCGCAAGCCGCCGAAGAATTTGGCCGATGGCATGGTCAAGGCCCTGCGCCCGAAGCAATGGGTAAAAAACATTCTCGTGCTGGCCGCGCCCGCTGCGGCCGGTGCGGACTCGCTCTTTCACGGGCGCGTGCTTGTCGATGTCCTCCTAGCCTTCATCGTCTTCTGCCTCGGCGCTTCTTCCATCTACCTGATTAATGACGCCAAGGATTGGCGCGAGGACCAGGAGCACCCGACCAAGCGCTTCCGCCCGATTGCCTCGGGCGTGCTGCCCATCAAGGTGGCCTATGTCATGGCCGTGGTGCTCGTTGTCCTGTCCATCGGGCTGTCTTTCTTAGCCACTGCGGGACTAGAGCTAGCCATCGTCATGGCGGTTTATATCGCCCTGCAGCTGGGCTATTGCTTTGGCTGGAAGCATATTCCGGTCATCGATATTGCGCTTGTGTCCTCCGGATTCATGCTGCGCACCATGGCCGGCGGCGTGGCCGCCGATATTGAGCTTTCGCAGTGGTTCTTGCTGGTTGCTGCCTTTGGCTCGCTGTTTATGGCCTCCGGTAAGCGCTATGCCGAAATCCTACTGGTGGAAAAGACCGGTGCGAAGATTCGCAAATCCTTGCAGGGCTATACGCCGACCTACTTGCGCTTTGTCTGGACGCTAGCGGCCACCGCCGTGGTGGTCTTCTACTCCCTGTGGGGCTTTGAACTGGCTAATGCCGCAATCTCTGGTGGCGTGTGGTACCAGATTTCCATGGTGCCGTTTACCATCGCCATCCTGCGCTATGCCGCCGATGTGGACCGCGGCCAAGGTGGTGCGCCGGAAGAAATCGCGTTGGGGGACCGCACCCTGCAGATCCTCGCCATCGCTTGGCTGGCCTGCATCGCCATGGCCGTCTACATCATGCCATTGGTCTAAGCAGCGGTGGCATAGACGTGTTGAACTAGAAGATCTTGAGGGACCTGTTATACTCACCCCACGTGGTTAACACCGGTAACAAGAGAATCGTACGTTGGAGCGTACCCGCCTCGGTTCTTATTATCGGTGTTTTTTCTTTGTGGGGTGGCTTTGCCCGCCGCTGGATCGCCGATGATGGACTCATCGTTCTGCGCACCGTCCGCAACTTAGAGGCCGGCAACGGGCCTGTGTTCAATGTGGGCGAGCGCGTCGAGGCCAATACCTCCACGGTCTGGCAATACCTCATCTTTGTGGCGCGGTGGGTAAGCGGTGCTGAGCTCGAAACGATCGCCATCTACCTCGGGCTTATCCTGGCGGTCGCGGCGATGGTGGTGGGCACGTGGGCATCGGCAAGCATGCACAAGGGAATTGTTCTTCCCGCTGGTGCCTTGGTGTATCTGGCCCTGCCACCGGCACGGGACTTTTTTACCTCCGGCTTGGAATGGAGCCTGTGTCTTTTCTACTTGGCCGTCTTGTGGTGGATGCTGATTTCATGGGCGCGACCGCGACAAGAATTGCCGCCCGAGCCTCTCGTGTATGGGTTGGCATTCTGGGCGGGGCTGTCCTGGCTCATTCGCCCTGAGCTCGCCCTGTATGGCGGCTTGGTTGGCGTTGTACTCATAGTGAGCACGCGTTCGTGGAAGGTTATCGCTGCCGCCTTGCCCCTGCCCCTGGGGTATCAAGTCTTCCGCATGGGCTACTACGGCCTGCTTACGCCTCATACCGCCGTTGCGAAATCCGCGGCCGGTTCCGCGTGGGGCAAAGGGTTTGCGTATCTGGGTGACTTTATGGTGCCCTACGCGCTGTACCTCCCACTCATCGTGCTGGCAGTGGCGGCGCTATGGAAAGCCGATTTTCGCCCGCCGGCGCTGCGCTCGCTGCAGACTGTGGTTTATATCTTCTTGGGCGCTGCGCTTTTGCATGCCTTGTATGTTGTGCACGTGGGCGGCGATTTTATGCATGGACGCATGTTGCTGCTTCCGCTTTTTGCCGCGCTCCTGCCCATCTTCGTAGTTAATTTACGAACCTGGTGGGCTGCCGTATTCTCTGCGGTGTGGGCTCTCGTTATTGTCGTGCATGGCCACCCGGTAGACCGCGCTGCGTACGCGGGGAAGCTTACTGTTGTGGATGAGCGGGACTATTGGACCGATATCACCAACCGGCAGGAACCACCTCGCCGGGCCGAGGATTTCCTGGGGATGGATTTGATGAATGACTACGAAAAAGCGGTGCAGGACTTGGCAGCCGGCGATGCCATGACCTTCCGCTATATCAAGGAAGGGGGCCAGCTATCGTGGACGACGGTGCCCGCGGATCCGGAACGCTCCGATCCTCCCACTGTGTATTTTCTTAGCCTCGGTCTTACTTCTATGAATGCCCCGCTTGAGGTGCGCGTGCTCGATGAAATTGGGCTCAGTAATCCCCTAGCAGCGCGCCAGCCCCGCATCGAGGGCGGGCGCATTGGCCATGATAAGAGCCTTGGTGTGGCGTGGCAGATTGCCGATTCTGCAGTGGATATTGACTCCCTATTGCTGGGGCAGGATAAAGATTCCGCGTGGCAAGCACGCACTGCGCTTAATGATGCCAATTTCCAGAAACTCTTTGCCACCTATAGGCAACCGCTAACCTGGGGCCGATTCTTAGAAAATATTAAATTTTCCCTGACAGAGGGAAGGACCCTAACCTTTTCCTCCGATCCGGGGGATTACCTGCAATGATGGTTGATAATGAGGCAAAAAGCCTGTGAGTGAACTACACTGCCTTTCAGTGAGGTTTTCGCTGAGGGGTGTTAACGATTCACAGGTTCCCAGCGATAAAGCCAAAGAACAATAATTGAGTACTTTGTGGAGGAGAAAGATGACTGCATCTTTGAGGGGACGCGTCCTATCGGTCATCATGGCGGTGGCCGTAGCGCTTGGCCTCGCCGTAGTGGCAGGCGGCACGCAGCAGGCACACGCGGGAAACCGCGATTGGCTGCGTCCGGATAATACTGGCACCTGTGAATGGGACCCAGTTGCATTTTGGGTTCAGCGCTGTGATGTCTGGTCCCCGTCCATGAACCGTAATATCCCGGTACAGATTCAGCCCGCAAAGAATGGCGGCAACGCTGGTTTCTATCTATTGGATGGCATGCGCGCTACCTACGCAACCAGCGGCTGGGTTAGCCCGCATAGCGAGGTTAATGCCGCAAAGACCTACTCGGACAGCAACCTCACCCTCGTGATGCCGGCAGGTGGCGAGTCTTCTTTCTATGCCGACTGGCAGGCACCGGGCAAGTATGATCCGAACGATCCGGTTAACTACAAGTGGGAGACCTTCCTTACCCAGGAGCTTCCTGCCTACCTCGAGCAGAACTTTGGCGTGGCCCGCAACAACAATGCGATCGCTGGCCTCTCCATGGGTGCCGGTTCCGCCATGACTTTGGCTGCTAAGCACACTGACCAGTTCAAGCAGGTACTGTCCTACTCTGGTTACTTGACTATGACGGTTCCAGGTGCCCAGACTGTTCTTCGCTTGGCCATGCTGGATGTAGGCGGGTTCAATGTCAACGCCATGTACGGTTCCCTATTTAACCCAAGGCGTTTCCAGAATGACCCGCTCATGCTGATTCCGCAGCTGCGCGATGGTGGTACCGATGTTTATATTTCAGCCGCATCCGGTATGCCGGGTCAATTGGATAAGGAAACCCTCCCGCCGAAGTTCCAGGCACCGGGTGTCGCACTGGAGGTAGGTTCTCAGCTGACCACCCGCGCTTGGGAAGGTGCCGCTCGACTGCAGGGTCTGAACCCAACGGTGAGCTACCCGGCCGAGGGCTTGCATAACTGGTACCAATGGGACTACCAGCTCAATGCTTCCAAGCCACGCGTTCTCAACGTTTTGAATGCCTGGTAAGGCTCACTAACGGACTATCCCCGCGCCGTTTGAACTGCTCCCCAGTAGTTGGACTGAGAAATCAGCTACCAACTAGTGGGGAGCATTTTTCTTTGGGACTATGAAGTTCGCTAAGTGAAACGCAGCGCGAGCAAATGGTGGAGCGTTTCGAACAGGGCAGGGGCACCAAGCCGGAGGGGCTTACTGAAGGAGACAAGCAGCGTCGCAAAAACGAACTGTTGCCGGCCGAAAATGCCTAGCTGAAAAATACAGATGAAGGCTTCCAATACCAGCATTCAACCTGGCGGACATTGATCCACGACAACGGCGGCGTTCAGTCGATGTCGCGTACAGCCAACTGCTACGACAACGCAGTAATAGAGAACGCTTTCGGTCACCTGAAAAGCGAGACATACCACGGAGAAGACTTCAGCACCGTCGAGGAGTTCACCCAGGCGATCGAAGATTACATCCAGTGGTACAACACCGAACGCACCCAACAATGACCTAAGGGCCTGACCCCGATGTAATATCGGAGTCAGGCCCTTGCTCCCCAAACCTTCTTGAATTAAACCCGTCTAACTCTTGGGGACTAGTTCATGGCGCTTTCGGTGGTGTTGCGGGTTCGTGCTTTGGTTAGTGGTTTTGGAGTTCTCGGGTAATGATTTGGGTCATTCCGTCGTGTCCTACGTCTGTTGGGTGTAGTGGCATGACGGATGGGGCGGTTGGGGTCTGCACGAGCGTGGCCCATCGCTGGTTGGTGTCTGGTTGGCAGGGGTCGTGGGTCTTTGCTTGGTCGTGGAGGTTGATGAAGTTGACTCCGAGGTCGTGTGCTGCGCGTCCGATTTCGCGGTTGAATTCGTCTTCTGCGATTGTTGCGCCCGGGATAGTTACAGGGAGCTGCAGCTGGTCGTGGTTTACAACGCACAGGGTGTCGTTGACGGTCATTGGGACGTAATTGACCATGGTGATGCGGGCGTTGGGTGCGGCTTTACGAATTTTGTTGAATTGGAAGTCTAGTAGTCCGCGGTAGGTGGAGGCTTTGGGTACGTCGGGGAGGGTGGCGTTGGCTAGGGCATCGAAGTAGGTTCCTTGCTGGAGACCGCCGTACATGAACACTACTTCTTTGGTGTCTTGGCCGATGTTGCCTTTTTCGATGGCGTCGTCGACGTATTGGTTGATCCAGACGCTGGTTCCGTTGCAGGAGTAGTCGGCGAGGTTGTGGTCGAGGTTGTTGGCGGTTTGGTGCGCCCAGTTGTGCTTGTCGTTGAAGCAGGGGTGGAAGGGCGCTTATATGGAGAGGCTGATCCTCGGTCTCCTGGTGCGCCGCCGTTGGCGGTGAAGGAATCGCCGAAGGTGACCATTTCCTTGCCTTGGTCCGCATTTGCAGTCTGGGCCATGGTGAGGCTTGTGGTGAGGGCGATGAGTCCGGCGGTGATTTTGGTCTTTATGTTTTTCATATCTTTCGCTTTGGGTAGGGGATGTTTACAGGGTGCACTTTTGTGCATGCTGTGGTTATCTTAGCGGTTTCTTGGTGAGAGTCCAGTCTGTGGTTAAGCTGGGAGATTGCTTATTGGGCGATTCCGGGGGACAGCCTCTGCATCGAGATAAATGGTGATATAACTTTGCACGGCGTGTCAGCCTTTCCAAAGCTTCAAGTTCAACTTAAACTTAAGCGCACAATAGACAGCTCACGCCGCAGGTAGCAGTCCGGAGGAGGGGAACCTTCGGAATGCGGCCGCGGTAAATCTTCAAGGACGTTTACCTATGCGCAAAAACACTTCCCCGGGCAAGGTCCGTAAGGGGCTCGCGGTAGCAGCCATGCCGACCGCCATTGCCGTTGGACTTGCCCTGCTGCCCAACGCCACCGCCCAAAGCTCTCTTGGTGACATGAGCTCCGCTCAGCCAGGCAACGGCAGCAGCCTGTCTGATCACTTTGCGCCTAAGGATCCGCCGGCCCGTACCCCAGTGGAGACCGAATACCCACAGGTGGAGGGGCTGCCGGATGGCGTAAAGATCAACCGTGTGGAGTACCTGTCCAACCGTCACCTGATGGTTTATATCCAGTCCGCAGCCATGCCGGATCACGAGCAGAAGGTGCAGATCCAGCTCGCGCGCGACTGGTATTCGCAGCCGGAGAAGAAGTTCCCAGAGGTATGGGCACTTGATGGCCTGCGCGCCCGCGATGACGAGTCCGGCTGGACCATTGAGACCAATATCCTCAACCAGTATGCGGATCGCAACGTCAACCTCATCATGCCGGTGGGCGGCGAATCTTCCTTCTACTCCGACTGGCAGCAGCCGGATGCAGGGAAGAACTACAAGTGGGAGACTTTCCTTACCAAGGAATTGGTGCCAATTTTGGATCATGAATACCGCTCCAACCAGAAGCGCGCGGTGACTGGGCTGTCCATGGGCGGTACCGCAGCGGTCAACTTGGCGGAGCGTAACCCGCACTTGTTTGATTTCGTGGGTTCGTTCTCCGGCTACCTCGATATGACTACCCGTGGCATGCCACAGGCCATCATGGCTGCGCAGCGCGATGCCGGCGGCTACGATTCCCGCAAGATGTGGGGCGAGCCGGGCTCGCAGGATTGGATCGACCACGATCCAAAGCTGGGCATCGAGAACCTCAAGGACATGCAGGTCTATGTCTCTGCTGGTAACGGCAAGGACGACTTTGGCCAGGAAGACTCGGTGGCCAAGGGGCAGGCAAGTCTGGCCGGCATGGGGCTGGAAGTTATCTCTCGGATGTCCACCCAGACCTTCGTGGATTACGCGAAGCGCGCCAATGTGGAACCAGTAGTGGAATTCCGGCCCTCCGGCGTGCACAGCTGGGAATACTGGCAATTTGAGATGCAAAATGCATGGCCGCACATTGCTGATGCCCTCGACCTTGACAAGGCTGACCGCGGTGCGGATTGTAATACCGAAGGCGATATCGCCAAGGCCACCAAAGAAGGCATACTCGGTTCCTGCCTGAATAACGAATATGATGTTGCCGGTAAGGGCAAGGCACAAGACTTCGAAACCGGTACGGCGTACTGGTCCCCGGAGAATGGTGCGCATGCGCTGTACGGCCGTATTGGCGCCCGCTATGCGGAAATCGGTGGCCCCACCTCCTGGTTGGGCTTCCCTAAGTCCGGTGAAACTAAGACGATGGATGGCAAGGGACGCCTCGTGCGTTTTGAACACGGTTCCATTTACTGGAGCCCAGAGACAGGCGCCTGGGAAATTACCAGCGACATGTACAAGAAGTGGGGCGAGAAGGGCTACGAAGGCGGCGATCTGAAGTTCCCGACTGGCCCGGTAAAGAAGGTGGGCGATGGCCTTGTCCAGGAATTCCAAGGTGGCATTCTGACCCGCAACCCGGACGGCAAGAACCAGGTCTCCTTTGGTGCCATTGGCAAAAAGTACAAGGACATGGGTGGCGCTGACTCCCCACTGGGCTTCCCCACGGACGGTGAGAAGAAGGTCGAGGGCGGCTTCTTCCAGGAGTTTGAACATGGCTCCATCTACTGGTCTCCAGAATCCGGCGCGCACTACATCTTGAAGGGCGCCATTATGGATGAATGGGGTAAGAAGGGCTGGGAGCAAGGCGAGATTGGCTGGCCCACCTCTGATTACTCCGAAATCGCCGCTGGTGGATTGAAGCAGGAGTTCCAGCACGGGACGATCAGTGAAGTCATGGGCCGCGTACAGACTGAAAAGAAGTAAACATGCGTAAATTAGCCCTCGTCGGAGCGGTCTTATGCCTCGGATTGGCAGGGTGTGACTCTGCCACCGTGGATAGTGACTCCGGCAATGACACCTCGGTGGCGCCGCTGTCGCGCGAAAAAACCTCCGAAGAATCGACCACGAGTAGTAGCGAGTCCGCATCCAGCAGCGCTTCCTCCTCGCAGGAGCCATCCGAATCCAAGGACGGTTCCAAGGAATCCGCGGAGCCGACGAATGGGTCCCATTCAGTGAACTCCCCAGAGGATCGCGGTGCGCGCGAGATTTCAGAGATCCCCTCCGCGCAGCTGCCCAAGGAAGAGGCTGCGTACTTGGATTCGTTGAAGGATGCCGGCGTGAATGTCGATGGGGTAGAAGATCAGCTCCTCGGCGCCGGTCAGGGGGCCTGCGGTGACAATGGCATCACTATTCCTGCGGTAGCTGGGCAACTGATTGAACAGCAACGCTCTGACATGGATTATGAGGAGCTCACCAAGCTTCTCCAGGACAACGCACGTTCAGCTCTTTGCTAGCTTTCTTTGAGGTTTTCCGGGTACAACTAGTTCATGCGAAAAATCATAACCGTCGTTGCCGTCCTCGCTCTCCTCGTCGTTATCGGCGCGGGGGCTGCGCATTACCTCACGAGCTCGGACTCGGCGGGGCCTAGCTCCCCCGAGGGGCCAGAATCCGGGCAGCCACCGGAGGAATCCCAGCCGGATTGGTGCCCGAGTGCGGAGTTCATCTCCGCGCCAGGTACCTGGGAATCCGCTGCCGACGATGATCCCCTCAACCCTTCTGCTAATCCGCGCTCGTTCATGCTGTCTATTACGCAGCCGTTGCAGGAGGCTTACGGGGATGATGTAAAGGTGTGGACCCTTCCTTATACTGCGCAATTTAAAAATATCAATGCGCAGGAGGAAATGAGCTACGACGATTCCCGTGATGAGGGCACCGCGAAGATGAATGAGGAGCTGCGCGTCATGCATGATAGCTGCCCACAGACTAAGTTCATTTTGAGTGGTTTTTCCCAAGGTGCGGTGATCGTCGGCGATGTGGCCGATGACATTGGCGGTGGCGAAGGCGTAATCCCCGCAGAAAATATCGCGGGCGTGGCGCTGATTGCAGATGGCCGGCGTGAAAACGGCGTGGGTCAAAATCCGGGGCACGAGCTCGGCGGAATTGGTGCCGAGATTGCCTTGGAGCCTGTCTCCGGCCTCGTTCAGCCCATCGTGCCTGGGGCTACCATGCGCGGCGCGCGCCCGCACGGTTTCGGAGAGCTCGCGGATAGAACCTTCCAGATCTGTGCCCCCAATGACACCGTGTGTGATGCGCCCACCGGCGTGGGCAATGGTTTGGAACGCGCCAAGGATTTAATCGGGGCCAATGGAGTGCACGCACAGTACGCCGATAATGGCGGCGTGATTGAGGGGACTACTGCGAACCAGTGGGTTGTGGACTGGGCCCACGGCGTCATTGACGCCGTGTAATATGAGGCGCTATAACATCGATATTTTTTAAGACAAAAGCATTTACCAAAGGAGAATCGATGGATTTACAGCAACTCATGGGGAAGTTTTTTGACGCCGAGGGCAATATCGCTCTCCCCGCTGAGCTCACCTTGGCGGGCCTGGCTGAGACCCTCTACCAGGCGGGCACAGATACCTCGCAGGTAGTAATGCGCCAGTGGCTATACGGTGAGGAAGACACCGCCCGTGAGCTCAGCCGCCAGGAGGTCAATACCCGGATCAAAGTGGTGGCAGCGCGCCTACAACAGGTTGCAGAACCGGGAACCCGCGTGGCCATTCTGGCAGGCAACTCTCCCGAATACCTCTTTGGTTTCTTAGGTGCGATGTATGCGGGAATGACCCCGATTCCGCTCTATGATCCGAATGAGCCGGGGCACGCGGATCACCTCAAGGCGGTCTTTGCTGACTGCGAGCCCCCTATCGTGTTGACCAATCGCGTATCGGCCGCGGCGGTGCGCAGCTATTTCTCCACCGATCGGGAGCGCCCGCGCGTCATCTCCATCAATGCGCTGCCTGATTCCTTGGCGGCGTCGTGGAAGCCGGTCGCTGGCGCGGGCGTGGAGTCCACCGCCTTCCTGCAGTACACCTCTGGTTCAACGCGCACCCCTGCTGGTGTAGAACTGAGCAATCGCGCGATTTTGGTGAATGTGCTGCAGATCTTCCGGGCGGTGAACCTGCAGTTCCCACCGCGCGTGGTCTCGTGGCTGCCGATGCACCACGATATGGGCATCATCCTGGCGCTATTCACCACTATTTTGGGCATCGAATTGGACATGATGACCCCGCGCGACTTCATCCAGCATCCCAACCGGTGGGTTGAGCGCATCAGCCGCCAGCCGGGTAAAGAGAAAAATACCTATACCGCCGTGCCCAATTTCGCCCTGGAATTGGCCGCGCGCTACGGCAAGGACGCGGATTTCTCCAACGTCGATGGCATCCTCATCGGTTCTGAGCCGGTGACGGAACCAGCCGTGCAGAAATTCCTGGACACCTTCAGCGTCGAACGCTCCGTGCTGCGCCCTTCCTACGGTTTGGCGGAAGCCACCCTCATCGTTTCTACCGCACAGGGCGACAAGCGCCCCATCATCTCCCACTTCAACCGCGAAAAATTGGCGGACGGGCAAGCGGTTATTGAGGAAAAATCTGCGGCAACGGTTGCCTTTGCCTCGAATGGCCAGGGCGTCTCGTTCCAGCACCTAGCCATCGTGGATCCTGAAACCAAGGCCGAGGTCCCAGAGGGCACCATTGGTGAAATCTGGGTGCATGGGCAAAATATGGCAACGGGCTATCTCAACCGCCCGGAAGAAACCGCGGCTACCTTCCGCAATACCCTGGGCGAGCGCATCCAGGACGGCTTGCCAGAGGATGACTGGTGGATGGCCACCGGCGATCTCGCCACCATCATCGAGGGCGAACTGTATATCACCGGGCGGCTTAAGGATCTCATCGTCATCGCCGGGCGCAACCACTACCCGCAAGATATTGAAGGCACCGTGCAGGACGCATCCGCGCACGTGCGCCCAGATTCCGTCGCCGCCTTTGCCGTAGAGGGCGAAAACTCAGAGTCCTTGGTGCTCTTGGTGGAGCGCGCCGATGATGCGGATCCATCCGAGGACGCCGCTGCCAGCGAGGCGATTCGCACGGCCGTGACAAAGAATCACGGCATTACCCCGAGCGATATCGTGTGGAAGGCACCGGGAGAAATTAAGCGCACCTCCTCGCATAAGATTGCCCGCCGCGTGGCAAAGAAGGACTACCAAGCCTAAAGCCGGATTCGGACGTTGAGTTAACAAGGTGACAAAATAGAGCGATATAGGTATTTGTCGTTCTATTAACCCCACTAGGAAAGACGGTTTATGACCATCGAGCAACTTCGTGCATGGCTGCGTGACTGGGTATCCCAGGCCACGGGCGTAGCGGCCACAGAGATTTTAGATTCCACCCCCCTGGAAAATTATGGTCTTTCCTCTCGAGATGCCGTAGTGCTGTCGGGTGAATTAGAAAATCTTTTAGGCACGCGGCTCGATGCCACGTTGGCGTATGAGTACCCCACGATTGAGCTTCTAGCCAATCGCTTGCTTAATGGGCCCGCGGGGCGGCGCGATGATGCACCGCGTGTGCAGCGCACGACTCGCGCCGCGCAGGGTTCTGATATTGCGGTTATCGGCTTGTCCGGACGTTTCCCAGGCGCTAAAGATGTGCCGGAATTTTGGACCATGCTCGCGGAATCGCGCGCGGGCACGGGGCCGCTGCCGGTGGGGAGGTGGTCTGAGTACAGCGCCGATCCGGTAATGAGCGAGAAGATCGCGCAGCAAAATACCGACGGCGGTTATATCGATGATGTTGCATCCTTCGATGCGGAGTTTTTCGGCCTATCGCCGCTGGAGGCCGCGAACATGGATCCGCAGCAGCGCATCCTGCTTGAGTTGGTATGGCACGCGCTGGAGAACGCGGGCCTTCCCGCCAATGAGCTGCGCGGCACGCACACGGGCGTGTACATGGGCTCGACCAATAATGATTACGGCATGCTGATTACGGCCGATCCCACGGAGATGCACCCTTATGCGCTCACGGGTAATTCCTCGGCGGTCGTTGCTAACCGCATTTCCTATGCCCTGGATTTCCGCGGCCCGTCCATCAATGTGGACACGGCCTGCTCGTCTTCCTTGGTTGCGGTTGACCATGCGATCAAGGATCTGCGCACCGGCGCCGCCGATGTAGCGCTGGCGGGTGGCGTGAATATCTTGGCCGCTCCGCACGCCTCCACCGCCTTTTCGGAGCTCGGCGTGACCTCTCCTACCAGCGCCATTCATGCTTTTTCTGATGACGCCGATGGCATCGTGCGTGCCGATGCCGCCGGCGTGCTGGTGCTCAAGCGCCTACAGGACGCGGAGGATGATGGCGATGAAATCCTAGCCGTCCTTAAGGGTTCTGCCGTCAACTCTGATGGCCACTCGAATGGCCTGACCGCGCCTAACCCAGAAGCGCAAGAAGACGTGCTGCGCCGCGCCTACGCGGATGCGGGCGTGGCGCCCGAGGACGTGGATTATGTGGAGGCCCACGGTACGGGCACCATCTTGGGCGATCCCATCGAGGCCAGCGCGCTCGGTCGCGTGCTGGGCGCTGGGCGCGGCATCGAATCGCCCGTGCTTTTGGGCTCTGCCAAGACCAATATCGGCCACTCCGAATCCGCCGCGGGCGTCGTGGGTCTCATCAAGGTCATCGAGGCCATGCGGCACGATATTATCCCGGCAAATATCAATTACGCTGGTCCGAACCGCTATATCGATTTCGTGGCCGAGCGCCTCGAGGTCGTTGAAGACCCGCGCGAGTGGCCGGAATACTCCGGGAAAAAGGTGGCCGGCGTATCGGGCTTTGGCTTTGGTGGCACGAATGCCCACGTCGTCTTGACGGATTACCAAGGCACCCCGCGCACCAGTGAGCCGCAGCTATCCACCGACACGGTGGCGCTGCCGGTCTCTGGCCTCTTGCCCTCCCGCCGCGCGCGTGCGGCGGGACTGCTTGCGGATTTCTTAGAGGCAGAACAACCAGACTTGGCCGATGTAGCGCGCACGGTCGCGCGCCGTAACCACTCGCGCTCGCGCGCCGTCGTCATGGCCAGCTCCACTGAAGATGCCATTAAGCGCCTGCGCCAGGTGGCCGAGGGCAAGGTGTCTGTCGGCATCGCCGCAGCGGATTCCCCGCAGGTGCAGGGGCCGGTCTTCGTATATTCCGGCTTCGGCTCCCAACATCGCAAGATGGCGAAGGACATGATCGCCCTCTCGCCGCTGTTTAGCGCACGGCTGAAAGAACTCGACGCTATCGTCGATTTCGAGTCCGGCTGGTCGATCCTGGATATCGTTGAGGACGATTCCCAAACCTATGACACGGAAACGGCGCAGGTTGCCATCACCGCCATTCAGATCGCGCTGACGGACCTATTGGCCTCCTTCGGCGTGCGCCCGGCGGGCGTTATGGGCATGTCCATGGGTGAAATCGCCGCGGCCTATGCTGCGGGCGGCATTTCCGCGCGGGACGCGATGACCATCGCCTGCCACCGCGCGCGCTTGATGGGCGAGGGAGAGGCATCGCTAAGCGATGCCGAGCAAGGAGCCATGGCCGTCGTTGAGCTATCCGCCGAGGACATCGCCGCCCTCGATGCAGCCATCGAGCCAGCCGTCTATACCGGGCCCGGCATGACCACCGTGGGTGGTCCGCGCCAGGCGGTACTGGACCTAGTGGAAAAACTCGATGGGGAAGGAAAATTCGCCCGCGCGCTCAACGTGAAGGCCGCGGGGCATACCTCCGCCGTCGATCCGATCTTGGGCGAGCTCGAAGCTGCCATCGCCGGCATGGAGGCTCACCCGCTGCACACAACGCTCTTTTCCTCCGTGGATAAGGGCGAGGTCTACCGCCCCGGCACCACCGTCCACGATGAGGATTACTGGCTGCGCATGACCCGCTACCCGGTATATCTGCAGGACGCTACGGAACAGGCCTTTGCCGCAGGCCACACCCAGCTGGTGGAGATTTCGCCGAACCCGGTGGCGCTCATGGGGCTTATGTCTACCGCGTTTGCTGTGGGCAAGGCCGATGCGCAATTGCTGTATAGCCTAAAGCGCAAGGTGGATCCCACCGAGTCCTTGTTGGATCTATTGAGCAAGCTCTACGTAACCGGAACCCCGGTGAATTTCGCTGCCGTAGTGGGCTCGGGAGCGCAGGCGGAAGCGCCGTATACCCAGTTCAACCGCCAGCGTTTTTGGACCAACGCGCGGCCCTCGGCTGGGATCTCCGGCCTGCCCGGTACTCGCGTGAACCTGCCGGAGGGCAAGGTGGCCTTTTCCACCAACGCCGACCAAGCCCCGTCCGCGCTGGCCATCGTGGAGGCCGCCGCAGAAGCGGTGCAGCCTGGGGCGCACATCGTGGCCGCGGAGGAACACCGCGATCTCCCGCCGTACGGGGAAATTACCACCGTGGTCACCACGTCCATCGGCGGCATGTCCATCGCCGTCTACAGCGTGCAGGACACTCGGACTGAGCTCTTGGCGGAAGGTTTTGCCTCCGGCTTGGACTTGGGCGCGGGTGCGATCCCTGGGGTCGCAACAGTGCCAGAGGGCAGTGCCGCCCCGGAGCCGACTGCCGATGACGCGGATGTAGATGCAGTGCGCTGGGATCCGCGCCAAGAAACCGTCGAGGACCGCCTGGCGCTTATCGTGTCCGAATCCATGGGTTATGACGTCTCGGATCTGCCGCGCGAGCTGCCGCTGATTGACCTGGGCCTCGATTCCCTGATGGGCATGCGCATTAAAAACCGCGTGGAAAATGACTTCCAGATTCCACCGTTGCAGGTGCAGGCGCTTCGCGATGCCTCCTTGGCAGACGTCATCACCATGGTTGAGGAGGCCGTTGCTGGCGGCCGCATTGATAACAGTGAGAACAGTGCCGATGCTGCGCCGGCTACCGAGCCCGCGGCGCCCGCAGCAGAGGCCGCGGAGGCCGCGGATCAGGAATCCGCGGATCAGGGTGTGGGCGTTGCCCCTCGCGATGCCTCTGAGCGCATGGTCTTTGGCACGTGGGCAAGCATTACCGGCAAGGCCCCGGCGGGCGTGACCTCGCCGCTTCCGGAAATCTCTGCAGAAGTGGCCGCACAGATTGCCGAGCGCTTGCGCGATCGTGCCCACATCGATGTCACCGCGCAGCAGGTCCTCGATGCCGAGGCGCTGGAAACCTTGGCTGACCTGGTCCGCGAGGGCCTTGAGACCGAGGTGGAAGGCAATATTCGCGTCCTGCGCGAGGCCGATGGCCCAGCCGTATTCATGTTCCACCCGGCCGGTGGAACCACGGTGGTTTACCAGCCGCTGACCCGTCGGCTGCCAGCGGATGTCGCCGTCTACGGCGTGGAAAGGATTGAAGGCTCCTTAGAGGAGCGAGCCGCCGCCTATATCGAGGACATCGTTCGCTATGCGCGCGGCCGCAAGGTCGTCCTCGGTGGTTGGTCCTTTGGTGGCGCCTTGGCCTATGAGGTGGCCTACCAGCTGGCAGAGCGCAGCAAGCGCGGGGAAGAGAGCGCCGAGGTCGCGTTCATCGCCTTGCTCGATACCACGCAGCCTTCCCACCCGGCACCGGATACGCCGGAAGAAACCCGCGCCCGGTGGGAGCGCTACGCTGCCTTTGCCAAGAAGACCTATGGCCTGGACTTCGAGCCGCCGTACGAGATGTTGGAAACCATGGGCGAGGATGCCTTGATGACCATGCTGGCGGAATTCTTGGCCACGACGGATGCCTCCGAACACGGTCTATCCGCCGGCGTCCTGGAGCACCAGCGCGCGTCCTTCGTGGATAACCAGATTTTGGCCAAGATCGATTTCCACCGCTGGGCCGATGTCAGCGTTCCCGTGCTGCTTTTCCGCTCCGAGCGGATGCATGACGGTGCGATCGAGCTGGAGCCGCGCTACGCTGAGGTTGATCCGGATGGCGGCTGGGGCGTTATCGTTAAGAATCTAGATATTGTGCAGCTGCCCGGCGATCACTTGGCAGTGCCGGACGAGCCAGCCATTGGCACCGTGGGCAAGCATATGAATGATTGGATCGAGGAGAAGATACGTGGCGGCCAAGCAAACAACCGCTGAGAAACTCGCTGACCTGCGCAAGCGCCTAGAAGAAGCGCAAGATCCAGGCAGCGAGCGTTCCCGCACACGCCGCGACGAGGCAGGCCGTACCACTCCTCGCCAGCGCATCAACGAGCTCTTGGATGAAGGTTCCTTCGTCGAAACCGGCTCCTTGGGCAAGACCCCGGGTGACCCGGAGGCCATCTATTCCGATGGCGTGGTCACGGGCTATGGCCGCGTTTCCGGTCGGTCCGTGTGCATTTATGCCCACGATAAGACGGTCTACGGCGGTTCCGTGGGGGTCACCTTTGGTAAGAAGGTCACCGAGATCATGGATATGGCCATCAAGATTGGCTGCCCGGTCATCGGCATCCAAGATTCCGGTGGCGCCCGCATCCAAGACGCGGTGACCTCGCTGGCCATGTACTCCGAAATTGCCCGCCGCCAGCTGCCGCTTTCTGGCCGCAGCCCGCAGATTTCCATCATGATGGGTAAATCCGCCGGTGGCGCGGTTTACGCGCCGGTGACCACTGACTTTGTCATCGCTGTAGATGAGGAAGCGGAAATGTATGTCACCGGCCCCAACGTCATCCGTGAGGTTACCGGTGAAGACGTCACCTCCGCTGAACTCGGCGGTGCCCGCCAGCAGGAGCTGAACGGAAACGTCTCTGCCGTGGTGGATTCTGAGGAAGACGCCTTTGACATGGTGCGCGATATTTTGGATCACCTGCCGCTGACCTGCTTTGACGAGTCGCCGACCTTCCCCGCTCCTTCCGATGCCGAAATCACCGAAGACGAGGATCTAAATTCCTTCATGCCGGATGACACCAACGCCGGCTACGACATGATGGATTTGCTCACCCAGCTTGGCGATGACGCTGAGCTCATCGAAATCCAAGAAAACTTCGCGCCGAATATGATCACCGCCTTTGGCCGCATCGACGGCAAAACGGTGGGCTTTGTGGCCAATAACCCCATGCACTTGGCCGGCTGCATCGATGCCGATGCCGCCGATAAGGGCGCGCGCTTTATCCGCATCTGCGATGCCTATAACGTTCCGCTCGTCTTCGTCGTCGATACGCCGGGCTACCTGCCGGGCGTGGAGCAAGAGAAGGTGGGCCTGATTCACCGCGGTGCGAAGTTTGCCTTCGCGGTCGTGGAGGCGACCGTGCCAAAGGTCTCGCTCATCGTGCGCAAGGCCTACGGCGGCGCCTATGCCGTCATGGGGTCGAAGAACTTAAGCGGCGATATTAATTTGGCGTGGCCTACCGCGCAGATCGCCGTCATGGGCGCGGCCGCCGCCGTGGTCATGATCGCGGGCAAGCAGCTCGAGGCCGCCGAGACCCCAGAGCAGCGCGAGATGACCAAGAAGATGTTCATGGACTTCTACGATGAGACCATGACTGCTCCCTACGTGGCAGCGGAGCGCGGCTACCTCGATGCCATGATTCAGCCGAATCAATCGCGGATTGCCCTGCGCCAGGCGCTGCGGCAATTGGCCACGAAGACGGCGCATGACCTGCCCAAAAAGCACAATATTGCGCCGATGTAACGCGGTGCTACGGCGTCGCGATACCTAAATAAGAGTTTCGTGACAGCTGAAGGAGAATCCCTTGTTTAATTTGCTCTACGCTCTCGACCTGATTGGTGAGATCATTGGCTACGCTTACTGGGCGTACAACCAGTTCGCAGCGGGCCTGCCAATCAACGTGCCGTTCTAAGCTGAGAACGTTCGCACATATTTAAGGCTCCGAGGCTTGTTCGCCTCGGAGCCTTTTTACATGGTGTAGGGGGAGAGCAAGTATTTACTGGCTTCCCTTCTCGTGCTGTAGGGCGGCGTCGATCGACTTTACTGATTCGATGATGTGCGGGATGGTGCCGGTCGGGTGAGTGTGGGCGTTATTGGGGATGAAAGTGACATCGGCGCCGCGCTCAGTCCATTCATCGACGAGCTTTTCAGCGGTAGAAAACGGAATAACGTCGTCACCGCGGCCATGCGTGATGACGACTGGAATAGCGGGTGCATCGTAGCCAATATGCTGCTCTGCCAGTATCGATTGGAAAGGCTCGCTGTCAATAAAGTCCTGCACGTTCCTGCCATCGTTGCTGATCCGCTCCACGGTAGTGCCGGCGGTTTTAAGAAGCCCCATGGTGCAGGTATTCGTCGCATCCTGTAGCTTTCGTGTGCCCCTGTCATTGAGATGCGAGTACAGATCCTCGCCATAGGAGTTGCTTAGTCCCAAAAGGGCATACGCCTCGAAGAGGAAATACAATGATCCATCGAGGGCAGAAGGCAACAACGTTAGATCTGTTGGGGCGGCACCAATAGTCGCAAGCTTGATGTTGAGCTCCGGAGCATAGTCGTCATATAGCTCGGCGGCAGCGGCAGCGGCTCCTCCGCCTTGGGAATAGCCATTGATAAATACTGGGTTGGATTCGTTAATGTCCCAGCCATCCAGTTGCTGCGCAGCTCGAATGCTATCGAGGACCGTGTGTCCTTGGGATGCGCGATCCATGTACGTGTGCATGCCAGGGGTGCCAAGCCCCTCATAGTCGGTGAGTACTACGGCATAGCCCTTTTTAAGGTACTGATGGAAATAGAACTGCTCGTAGTCTCCTACCCCGTCTGCAATTTTACGGGAGGCGGCACAACGGTCCGCTAAACCTTGAGTACCCGGCGCAAATGCCACGACAGGGCGTGGGCCCTCTCCGTCCCACTCGGTTTTAGGCTCAATGACCATCCCGCTTACTTGGATCTTTTCTCCGGAGTGGTTGGTGGATGAATAGAGCATGCGTTCTGCCTTATAAGGGCCAACGTTGTTGATGCCAAGTGGGTTTTTGGGATTGCGCACAGATTCTGTTCGGAAGAGCTGTCCTGGCTCCGAAAAATCGAGGTCTACCGGATCATGATAGAAAGCAGTGTATTGGTCTCCAATATGGTTACCTGAACCCAACAGCCCTGATGAAAGGGGAGGTAGTGTGGAGGATTCTTCGGCGATTGACGCCGCCTCTTGTGAATTCTTGGCCGGGGCTGAGCCTTTAAGGGCTTCGTCAATAAAAGCGGATTCTGGAAGCTCTGAACTCTCTTCAATCGGTGGAGCCGATTCGACAGAATCGATAGCCCCGGCGACAGGGCTAGCGGCAGTGATGAGAACCCCTGAGGCCAGAAGCGCTAGATAGTTACGGGTTGCAGCTTTCACTACGGGAGCCTTTCAACTTCTTGTAGGGATAATTGAGCGGTATCCGATTTTGAAATTCTGTGTTCGGATACGGGCAATTATTCACTAAAATCTTTTCCCGTACTATTAGTTTGAAATGTTATTTTGAGCCGATCACCCCTACAAGAGGCGAGGTGGACAGCGCAAAGCCAAAAACTGATGATTGAATTTGACTGATGTGTGCCCTAGGGAAAGCGTCTTTCCCATGGGATGGGCGTATTTATTTACGGGCAAATAGCCGCCAGCCAAAGAAGAACAGGGCGGACATCACGGTCGCAACGATGAGGAAGCTCCAATGGGGCAGGCGGCCATTGACCATGATCCACAGGGCCATGCCGCCGATGATGGCAGACAGCCAGACTACAACGCCCTCTTTCCACTTGCCCTGGACCTTTGTGGCGAGGATGATGGCCCAGCCGATGAGCGCGCCTACCGCCCAAGGCCAGAAGGCATCGACCCAGCTGGAAAAGCTCAATCCGCCGTGGGCGAGGCGGGCGGCGATGGCGAAAATCATCAAGGCGATGATGTCAATGAGCGGAGCGATACGCGTGGAAGTCATACGGTTTCCTTTTCTTTTTCTTTACGGGATAGCGCGGCGTAGGTAATGCCCTTGCGGGCATAGTGCCAGAAGTAAATGACCCAGCCAATAGCGGTGATGAAGGCAAAAGAGATAAGGCGGTAGATGATCGCCGTGCTGGTGGCATCGACTGCGGTCATGCCCGTGGCCACGAGCGTGGCGATGATCGCCGCTTCCACCGTGCCGAGACCCGCCGGAGTGACCTGGGCGGAGCCGGCCAGCTTGGCGGTGAGATAAGCCAGCGCGACGCCGGCGATGGTGGTGGTGTTATCGGCCGAATCGGTCGTGGGCATCTGGCCGGTCACAGCCCAGACGCAGCCCCAGAGCGCGACCATGTCAATGAGCCGGTTGGCCAAGGAGTAGAACGACGCCCAGGCGAATTGCCGGCGGGTGAGGTGCACTTCCTTGAGGCTCTCTACGTGCTCGAGCAGTGCTTCGCGCTTGGAACCCTTTATCAGCCGCTGCTTTTTTACCCAGCGCTCGAGCGTTTCGGGGTGGTTGCTTAGCCAGAAGAGCCCGCCGGAGAGCGCCAGCATCGCTGCCAATGTGCCGATGAGGGACCACAGGGCCATATCGGCATTGAGGAAGAGCACGCCGCCAAGCCCAATAAGCACCAGCCACAGGGTGGAAATGGCCGATGACAGCACAAAGAACCAGCCGCACAGGACCACCGAGGCGCCCCAGGTGCGCTGCACGTGGAAGGTCAAAATGGCAGAAAAGGCTGGGCCTGCGGGCATCGTGGTGGACCAAGAATTGGATGCAAAAGTAAGGGCGGCGGTTTCCGTCGCTTCCACCTCCACGCCACCGGCCCGGATAAGCAGGCGCATGACCTCACCCATCGCCACGACGGAGAGGATAGAGGCAACGACCACGAGCGTTACCGGCCCTGGTTCGGCGTGGGAGAGCCGGGAGAAGCCTTCGCTTAAAAAGTCCAGCTCATCGCGGAAAACATAGATGAGGATGGCCAGGACTATGAGCGAGGCGATAACTTGCAGCCAATTTTTCAATTATTTATCTCCTTCGAGGCGCCGTTTTAACTCACTGAAGGGAACGGTCTTCCCACGGCGGGTGGTACTACCGGAAAGCCTAGTGGTCAAGTGGTGCAGCCAGCTAGGCGCCCACCAGTTATCCTCGCGCAGCAGGTGCATGACGGCGGGGACGAGGAGCATGCGGACAATGGTGGCATCGATAAGCAGCGCAAAAATCATGCCGTACGCGATGTATTTCATCATCACGATATCGGAGAAGCCGAACGCGCCCGCCACCACGATCATAATCAGGGCCGCCGCTGTGATGATGCCGCCGGTATGCGCGGTGCCTGCGGCGATGGCCTCATCCGTGGAATCGCCGCGCCGCCGCGCCTCCACCATGCGGGAGACCAAAAAGACCTCGTAGTCGGTGGACAGTCCATAAATGATGGCGATGATCAGCACCAGAATGGGGCTCATCAGCGGGCCGGGCGAGAAGTTCAGCGCGCCAGAGCCCACGCCGATGACGAACATGAGCGTCAGGATGCCCAGGGTGGCACCCAGGGTCAGAAGCGTCATGACAATGGCCTTAATCGGCAGCACGAAGGAGCCAAAGACTAATGCCATGAGGATGAAGGTGGCGAGGACGACGTACAGCGCCATCCACGGCAGCTTGTGGAAGAGCGCATCGAGCGATTCCACCTCCATGGCTGGCGTGCCGCCGACATACAGGTTGACGCCCTCGGGCGCTTTGACGTCCTCGAGCTCGTGGACGATCCGCGCGTAGTCCTCGCGGTCCTTAATGCCGGCCGAAAGGACCGTGGTTCCGTCCTTGGTGGCGGTCGATGGCCCCATGGGCTCGGTAAGGCCGTCGAGGCCGCGGACTTGCATGACGACATCGACAAGCTGCTCGTTGGTGGCGCCTTCCACCACGAGCTTGACCGGCTCGGTGCGGAAGGCAGGGAACTCGTCGTTGAAGGTATCCTGCGCCACGCGGGTGTCGTGGTTGGGTGGCAGGTAGGTCTCGTTGATGCCGCCGAAGGTGATGCTCATGATCGGCAGTGCGAGCGCAATGAGCAGGCCACAGATGGCCAAGGTCAGGCCCTTGGCGCGGCGCATGGCCCAGCGCGGCAGCTTGTACCACCAGGTGTCCTGAATGGTGCGGGCCGTGCGGGAGGTACGGCGTACCGACCACAGGTCGATCTTGGGCCCGAGCATGCCAAACAGGGCCGGCAAGACGGTGACGGACAAAAGGGCCGCCAGGCCGACGGCGGAAATCGAGCCATAGGCAACGGACTTCAAGAAGGCCTGGGGGAAGAGGAAGAGTCCGGAGAGTGCGACGGCGACCATCGCCGCGGAAAAGACCACGGTCTGCCCGGCGGTGGCGGTGGTGGTGGCCACGGCATCCTTGGTGGAGCTTCCCTTGTTCAGTTCCTCGCGGAAGCGGGAGACCATAAATAAGCCGTAATCGATGGCCAGGCCCAGCCCCAGCAGCGTGACCACTGCCTGGGCAAAGACGTTGACCTGCAGGAAACCGGCCAGGACGGCCAAAATGCCCAGCGAGCCCAGGATGGATAGGCCACCGACGATAAGCGGCATGAACGCCGCCACTACGGAACCAAAGACCACCAGAAGCAGCAGGCCAACGAGCGGGAGCGCGGCCTTTTCCGCGCGCGCAATATCTTCTGCCATGCCTTCATCGAGTGCGTCTGCCACGGCCGTGGCGCCGGCAACCTCGACCGGCGCGGAGGTATCCGTCAGCGCACCCTCGATGGCGCGGAAATCCTTCAGCGTTTGTTCGTCATCGCCCTTGAGCCCAATGGCGGCAAAGGCTAGCGAGTGATCATCATTGACCAGGTTGGGATTTTTGCTATCGAAATAGCTGGTGACAGAGTCAATCTGGTCCGGGTAATCCTCTTTGAGCTGCGCCAAGTGCTCCTTGGCGGCATCGAAGTTCTCATCGGGCGAGCTAAAGAGCAAAATCACGTCGCCGGAATTATCGCGGCCGAACGTTTCTTGTTCGATTTGCGCCGCGCTTGTCGATGCCGCCTTCGGGTCCTCCCAGCCCTCCTGGCTCATGCGTTCCTCGAGCTGGGTTCCAAAGCCTACGAAGAGGGCAAGGATGGCACCGAGGATGACGATGGGAATGACCTTGCGGTGCGCGTAGGAAAATCGTCCCCATTTTTCAAACATGTGGGGTAAGCCTCCTAGCTATTATTTAGTAGCGCAGCCAGCGGGCGGAATGGCTGGAGCCATGCACCACCTTCAGGCAGGTTATCCAGGTTGACGCGGGGCAGCGGCTCGCGGAAGACGCCGTCAATATCTTCTAAGTCAACGAACTCGATCTCGGGGTGGCCCACGGCCCAAGAGGCATGTTCGTGGAAACCCAGGACGGTAACAGGCAGGCCCTCACCAATGAGCTCTTCTAACAAGGGCTGAAAGTTCTGACCATCGGCAGAGGCCACTACGACGCCGGCGAGATCATCGCGCAGTTTTTCAATGTGGTCGATCATATCCGGATCCACGTCATCATCCTCGTGGATCTTCGGCTTGGCAAAGACGCCAAAGCCCACGTTGCGGATGGCCTCTACCCACGGGCGAATCACATCGGCGCCGCCGGGGGAGACATTGGTAAATACTGCGGCCTGCGGATCCGCATCGACATCCACCGCGCGGTAGACCAGCCACCGGCCGATGGCATCAAAACGCGGGCGATGTGCCGCGGTGGGGCGCCCGCCGAGCAGGGAGCCGAGCCCCATATCCATATTGGGTGCGTCCCACACCAGTAGATAGGTGCTCATTTACTTCTTCTCCCACAGGTATTCAGTAATGACGTGTTCTTTATCTAGGCCCTTGCCCTCAAACTTGGTGATGATCTGCCGGTCCACCAATTGCGGGCAATCGGGCCACGGCCAGCCCTTGTACTCCAGGCTGGGCTCGACGCGGACGAGCTCATCGATCCATTCGGCATAGCCTGCGTGGTCGGTAGCAACGTGCAGCACGCCGCCCTTCTTTAACCGCGACGCAAAGAGGTTGAGCGTGCCGGACTGGATGATGCGGCGCTTATGGTGGCGCGCCTTGGGCCAGGGGTCCGGGAAGAAGACGCGGATGCCGTCCAGGGATTCCGGGGCGATCATGCGCACCATGACCTCCACGCCATCGCCGCGGATCATGCGGATATTATCGATGCCCTCGCGCTCCACCTGCCCCATGAGCTTGGCCAATCCGGGTTTATAGAGCTCTACGGCGATGATATTGGTGTCCTGCTCCAGTGGTGCCATGGCTGCGGTGGAGGTACCGGTGCCGGAGCCGATTTCTACGATGGTCTTGGCACCGGTGCGGTCGAACCACTCATCGACATCGATAAGCTCATCGTTTAATACGCGGCCCAGCTCGGGCCAGCGTTGCTCAAAAAGCTGGTGCTGGTTATCCGTGAGCGTGCCGCGGCGAAAGGTGACATTACCCAGACGCGGGTAGTCCAGGTCATTGTCAAAGACCGCATTGAAGTCCGTTTGCGGCGGGCGCCCCGGCGGCATTTCTCCGGCGGGGGTGTTTTGAGAATTATCCGTACTATTCATTGCGCCCTATTTTTCCCTGTCCAGGCATGGCAAGCAATATGCCGCGCCGGGTATTTTTCCCGCCTTATGGGGGAGGGGGATAACCGGAGGTTTGTGCGGGGGTGACCCTTTGTGGAGTCGAACGGGCGAATAAGGAACTTTACCACCCCCGAAATAGTGTGGAGAAAATCACGTCTACTATCACAATTGTGCGTGGTGCGCTTGGTAAATGTCCGTTCGCGGCGGTGGATATAACCGGAGTGGGAAAAATGACACTTATTGTGGCCAATATTTTGGCTCTGCCGGTTAATCTGGAGGCGGAAGGCAAAGTTGGGCCGTGATATGCCCCGATTTTCACATCCTATCCAGAGGAGAATTTTTAATGACTGCCACCATTCAGGGCCTCGTTGGAGAGCTGCCTACAGACAATCAAAAACTGATCGACTGGATTAATGAAAGCGTTGAGCTTTTCCAGCCGGACGAGGTGGCTTTTGTAGATGGCTCACAGGAAGAGGCTGACCGCCTTGCCGCAGAGCTAGTAGAAAAAGGCACCCTCATTAAGCTGAATGAGGAAAAGCGCCCGAATTCCTACTTGGCGCGGTCTAACCCTGCAGACGTTGCCCGTGTGGAATCCCGCACCTTCATCTGCACCTCGAAGGAAGAAGACGCGGGCCCAACGAATAACTGGGCACCGCCAAAGGCCATGAAGGAAGAAATGACGGAGGCCTTCCGTGGATCCATGAAGGGCCGGACCATGTACGTCGTTCCTTTCTGCATGGGCCCGATTAGCGATCCAGATCCGAAGCTGGGCGTGCAGTTGACCGATTCCGCTTATGTGGTGTTGTCCATGCGCATCATGACCCGCATGGGTAAAGAAGCACTGGACAAGATCGGTACGGACGGCGATTTCGTACACGCCCTCCACTCCGTCGGCGCCCCGCTGCAGCCAGGCGAAGAAGACGTTGCTTGGCCGTGCAACGACAAAAAGTACATCACCCAGTTCCCAGAGACCAAGGAGATTTGGTCCTACGGTTCCGGCTACGGCGGAAACGCCATCTTGGCCAAGAAGTGCTATGCCCTGCGCATCGCGTCCGTCATGGCTAAGGAAGAAGGCTGGATGGCTGAGCACATGCTCATCCTGAAGCTGACCAATCCGGAGGGTAAGAACTACCACGTTGCCGCAGCATTCCCATCCCAGTGCGGTAAGACCAACCTGGCGATGATCACCCCGTCCATCCCAGGCTGGAAGGCCGAGGTTGTGGGCGACGACATCGCGTGGCTGCACCTGCGCGAGGATGGCCTCTACGCCGTGAACCCGGAAAACGGCTTCTTCGGCGTTGCCCCCGGTACCAACTACGACTCCAACCCGATCGCCATGGACACCATGAAGCCGGGCAATACCTTGTTCACCAACGTTGCGCTTACCGATGACGGCGATGTCTGGTGGGAGGACATGACCGATGAGGCACCAGAGCACCTCATCTCCTGGACCGGTGAAGACTGGACGCCGGCATCGTCCACCAAGGCTGCCCACCCGAACTCCCGCTACTGCGTGCCGATTTCCCAGTGCCCAACCGCCGCTCCGGAGTACGACGACTGGAAGGGCGTCAAGATTGATGCCATCCTCTTCGGTGGCCGCCGCAAGACCACGGTTCCGCTGGTTACCCAATCCTTCGACTGGGACCACGGCACCATGATCGGTGCACTGCTGTCTTCTGGCCAGACCGCAGCCGCAGAGGGCGAAGTTGGCGCTTTGCGCCACGACCCGATGGCCATGCTGCCATTCATGGGCTACAACGCCGGCGACTACCTGCAGCACTGGATCGACATGGGTGAAAAGGGCGGCGACCGCATGCCAGAGATCTTCTTGGTCAACTGGTTCCGCCGCGGCGACGACGGCCGCTTCCTGTGGCCAGGCTTCGGTGAGAACTCCCGCGTGCTGAAGTGGATCATTGACCGCATTGAAGGCAAAGTGGAAGCAGATGACACCGTGGTCGGCCGCACCGCCCGCGCCGAGGACATCGACTTGGAAGGCCTCGACTTCGATATCGACGACGTTCGCGCCGCCCTCGCCGTTGACCCGAAGGAATGGGAGGGCGATATGCAAGACAACGCCGAGTACCTCAACCACTTGGGCTCCCGCGTTCCTGAGGAGGTCTGGAACCAGTTCCGCGCCCTGAAGAAGCGCGTGGAGGACGCAGCTTCCTAACGCGTTCATCCGCGGTAAATCCCGCATAAAGCTAACCCCAGCAGCGTAATGCTCTGGGGTTAGATCTTTGTTGGGGTTAAACAACACATTCTGTGGTTTAGGCCTCGGAACGATTCCTGCACTACGAAAGTGGGAATAAATCGTCTCTAGGATTGGTCACGGATCCAACAGGGCCCCTCGGCGAGTGCCTCAACCGGTGAGGATCGGGACGTCGTTATTCGATGAGCTTGCTGTAGTGTGGTCGGGCTTTCATTACATGGATTAATAGTTCGTCCCCGTCGGAGGCAACAACCACGACGGTTTCCAGCAGTCGAGCATGGGTATCAAAACCGAGGCGGAGTTCTCGCCATTGACTAGGGTCATCATCAAGAGGCTCTATCCACAGTGGATAGGAAGCAGCATGGATTCCGTCGGTTTCTGCGATACCGTGCTTTGTGGCGGATTTGGCTGTTCTCATGCCGCCGTGAGTGCGCTGATTGCCTGGCGAACAAGCTCAGATCGGGTGAGATTCTTTTCCGTAGCCAGGCGATCTAGGGCGCTAAGTTCATCGGCAGTCAGGCGCACAGCGACGACCTGAGCAGGCTCCGCCCCGCGACCGGGGCGTCCACGTCCGCGCTTTTTCAACACTTCTGGGTCGTAGCCTTCTTCTGCTTCGGAAACCCAATTGTCGAGTTGGTCTTGAGTGATGTTCACAGGCATGAAAATATCGTATAACGAAAAATGTGCGCTGTCGATATGAAGCGTTGTGAGTTTAGGTCCTACCTCGGCTACTGAACTAGCGCTTCTTTCTCCCGCTGCGCAGGGACTCCTTAGCCCGATAGTCCCGCTAGGGCCGTGATTGCTACGACCGTGTTATTTGCAATGTGAATGCACAGGGGAGCGGTAAGTGTCTTGAACCAGAGGCGTGCTAGCACCAAAAAGGTGCCAAAGAATGCGATGTAGAGCATTACTGCGGGGATGCCGTGTGCGAGGGCGAAGACAGCGACGGTGATAAGCGCTGCTGCCCAGGTGGGCATGGAATTTTGCAGCCAATCCAATAGGACGCGGCGAAAGGCCACCTCTTCTACGAGGGGAATGACAAGCGCGGTGCTGAGTACCACCATGATGGTGGCGGCGGGGCTGATCTTTAGGCCGGCGGAAAGGTTATTGCCGGCTGGTTCGCTGCCCAGGAGTGCATTGACGGCACCCGTGGCCGCACCAGAGCCCAGGATGGCGAGGGGAATCCACCACAGCAGGTGCCATAAGGAATGCTCGGCTTTCACAAACCCGGCATCGCGCCACGACCAGCCCAAGCGGCGGGAAACTCCGTACCAGACCGTTCCCAAGCCGAAGAAGGCACCGCCGACGGCGATGCCAAAGGCGACCCAGGAACCGCTCTTTGTAATGAGGCCACTGGCGATGCCAATGAGTGCCGCACCGGCAAATGTGGCGACGACGCTGGCCACGGCCCACCCCAGGTGAGCTGCGCGAACGGTGGGGGAGAGCTGTGAGCGCTGTAGTTGGTCCGGCATGCTAGGCAGTATAGTAGGACAACCTCGGTGCGAGCTGTGGCGCGGCCTAGTCCGGTTGCAATACCAGCGTCAGGTTGGATACGGCGAATTCGCGCAGGCCAGGAACCTTAGTCAGCCACCACGCCCAGCTGGGGTGGTAGCGCGGAAAGGCGAGCTTTAGCGCGCCGGTGGACTCGGCCCAGGTGAGGCCTGCGGAGCAGGGGACATTAAATAGTGAGGTGCCAAAGACATTCTTGGGCGGGTGCCCGTGGCGGCGGGTATAGCGGTCGCGGGCGAAGGCGCCGCCTATGTAGTGCTCCCACAGCCCGGTTTCGTGGCCGCCGAAGGGGCCGAGCCAGACGGTATAGCTCATGATGCACAGGCCGCCGGGGCGGGTAACGCGCAACATTTCTTTACCCATATCCCACGGGCGGGGGATGTGTTCGGCGACATTAGAGGAATAAACCACATCGAAGGAATCGTCCGCGAAGGGCAGGCGCGTGCCATCGCCACGCACGGAATTGCTGAGGCGGATATTGGCAGCGGACATTTCCCCGGCATCGGGCTCAAGGCCAACGTAGGACGCGCCGCGGTCCGCGAAGGCGGCGGCAAAATAGCCGGGGCCGCCGCCTACGTCGAGCACGAGGGCATCGGCAAGCGGCACGCTCAAGTCGCGGCCCAAGTTTTCCACCAGCGTGGCCGTATCTTCTGCCAGGCCGCCGTAGAAAAGATCGGGGCGGGTTTGCTCGAAGCGGAAAGAGCGCAGCAGCGCCCAGGAGCGGGAGAGCGTGGCCATGTCGCGGGTGTGTTTCATAAACCACTAGGCTAATACCCCACGATGAAAATTCTTTTACTATGCTGGCGCGATTCCACCCACCCGCAGGGCGGTGGCTCCGAGCGTTACCTCGAACGCGTGGGGGAGTACCTAGCGGCGCAGGGCCACGAGGTGGTCTTTCGCACCTCTAAGCACATGAATGCGGCGCGCCGGGAAGTCCGGGGTGGCGTGCGCTATAGCCGCGGCGGTGCCAAGTTTGGCGTGTACCCGCGCGCGTGGGCGGCCATCGCGGCCGGGAGAATGGGCCTGGGGGATCTGCGCGGTATCGACGCGGTCATCGATACCCAAAACGGCATTCCCTTCTTCGCGCGGTTGATTTCCGGCGCGCCGACGGTGCTACTTACCCACCATTGCCACCGCGAGCAATGGCCCGTGGCTGGTCCGGTGCTCGGGCGGCTGGGCTGGTTCTTGGAATCGCGCGTGGCACCGCGGGTATATCGGGATTCGACCTACGTCACGGTCTCGCAGGCCTCGCGCGAGGATTTGGAGGCGCTCGGCATTGACGGCGCGCGGATCATCGCCAATGGCCTAGACCCCATTCCGGCGCACGTGCCTTCCCTCGAGCGCGAGGCGGATAAGCACCTGGTGACACTCTCGCGGCTAGTCCCACACAAGCAGATCGAGCACGCCATGGATACGGTGGCGCGCACGCCGGGCGCGGTTTTGGATGTGATTGGCTCGGGCTGGTGGGAGTCGAATTTGCGCGATTATGCCGAAAAGCTCGGCGTGACGGATCGCGTGCGTTTTCGTGGCCAGGTTACGGAAGACTATAAGCACGCCTTGCTCGCGCGTGCCGATGCCCACCTCATGCCCTCCCACAAAGAGGGTTGGGGCCTTGCCGTCATGGAGGCCGCCCAACATGGGGTTCCCACAGTAGGTTATGCATTTGGCCTGCGCGATAGCGTAATCGATGGCGAGACCGGAATCCTTGTAGAAGAAGAGGGTGACTTCGTGGCGGCCACCCAGGAGTTACTGGAGAACGCGGAGTTGCGACGGCGCCTAGGGTCTAATGCCCGAGAGTTTGCCGCGCGCTTTTCGTGGGAGAAGACCGGCGCTGCCTTTGCGCAATTGCTCCAAGGCTTAGTAGCGGGGAAGCCATCCACAGGGCGGTAAGTGCCCACGGCAGCTCGGGGCGCGGGGCGTTGGTCTCTGCGGCGATGGCGCCATCGACCACCACGACGCCCACCCCAAGTTCCGCAAGGCCTGCCATATCGCGGTCCTGCCAGGCGCGCAGCGCCGCGCGGTACTGCGGTGAGGCCTGATCGATGACTTCACCGTCCACGCTGAGCTCGCCGGATTCCACCATCGGCACCGCCTTGGAATAGGGATCGACCGCGACCCCCGGGGTGGCTTCCCGATGCGCACCGCCATCCCCCGTGGGAACCTCCACCAAATTGGGCCGTTCGGGGAAAAACGCCAGGCGGCCGTCAATACCGCGCACCAACTGCTCATCCACCCCGGTATCGCGGGGAGAAAGCACGGCAAGGCGGGACGGGGCGGGGAGGACCTGGATGGTGGCAGCCACTAGCGCCAGCACGGCCGGAATCTGCGGCAGCGCGCCGATGGAGGCGACGTATAGCGGCAGCGCGAGCATCGTGAGTTTGTGGCTATCGCGCAAAAGGCCGGCCCCTGGAACGTTATCGATGGCCCATTCCAGCATGCCGGGCAATAGCCAACACGCCAGCGCCCCGCCGAGTCCCAGCGCGGCCAGGACGGTCAAGCGCGCCGGGACGCGGTGCGCGCCCGCCAGCGCGAGGACTGCGACGAAGAGGCCGAACACGGCCAGGCCAAGGGCAGCCTCGCCATTCCAAATTCCGCCGAGCCGCAAGAGCGCGCCCACCGTGCCCACGTGTTCTTCGGCCCGCGGGGAAAAGGCCGCGACGGCGGCTGCGGCATCGCCAGGCACGCCGGGTTGGAAAAGGCCTGGAACCAGCCACGGCAGCCACAAGAGGCAGCCCGCCAAGGCCACGCGCTTCCGGCAGGTAAAAAGTGCCGTGACCACCGCAAATAACCCGCCGGTGGGGGTAAGCGATGCTCCCCACATGGCCAGCCATGCCAGCCAGCTGTGGCGGCGCCCCGCCCAGGCGATGACCGGGAGTAACCAGGCCGCAATGGCCAAGGACCACTGGCCTTGCAGGAGGCGTTCGATGACAAAGGGATTGGCCACCGCGATGGTCATCGCGGCCAGCGCCGCTACCGTGGTGCGAGACCACAGCGCGGCGGTGAGAGCGGCGGCCCCAGCGGCGGTAAAGATAAGGCCCCGGGCGGTCCACGCGCCGCCGAGTAATGCCAAAAACCCATCTTGTGGTGCGTTGCGGGCTGGCAGGCTTCCCGCACCCAGCGCGGATGGGGTAAGCCCCGGATCGTTTAAGAGCACCATATCGCGCCAGAGGAATTCACCGGGCAGCGCGAAGGGCCAGCACACCGCGGCCACGAGAAGAATTCCCCATAGCCCGAGGAGGATGCGCCTAGGCGTGTGCGGCATCATGGGTGTCACGGTGGCGGCGCATGTACTGGTAGGCGGCGAAAATGAGCAGGGAAACGCCGATGGCCTTGCCCAGCCAGCCAACGGCCATCAGCCCCCGGATGGCGTAGATTACCGGGCGGACCTCGGCGAGGCGCTCCGCGCGGGTATCCTCTGACCATCGGAAATCCGCGGCCAGCACGGAGCGATCCTCGGTGTCATCCTCCGCGATAAGGGTTCCCGCCTGTTGGATATCGGTGGCGAAAAAGACCTTAACGTTTTCCCGGACATCCACGATGGTGCCGGTGGTGGGCTCGACCGAAATATCGCGGCCCACGGTATAAAAGGGCTCGACAATAACGGTCGCATCCGCATCCAAGTCCAAAAGCTCGCGCGAGTGGCGGTCATAAAAACGGCTTGCGGGACCCTTCAACTGGAAATCGCCGGATTTCAGCTCGTCCGTTTTAGTGGTGCTATCTAGCCCCGCGCTGATATTGCTAAAGGTGTTTTTCAGCGGCAGCGGCTGTAAATCCTGGTGATAGGAATAGATGGGGATGCCATCCACCTTGGAGTCGCCGGTAAAGTCTATCGGCGTGGATTCCTGCGCCAGGAAATCAAAAAATGGGTAGGAGCGCTGCTCCGTGCCGGAGGGGAAGAAATAGGTCAGGCCGTCTCGCTCGAAATCCGCGCGGGTTAGATCGGCGTTGAACTCGGGTAGGGCGAGGGCCCATTTATTGACCGGATTCGCCACTGGGAACGTGGATTCGCGGTTGAGCACCGAGTGCTGATCAACAGTGGCGATTTCCTCTTGGGAGTCCCCGTCTTTTCCAGCCAGCAGGCTGGTCACGGAATCGGTGGTGGCGATGGTGTCATCATCGTCCACCTCGCCGGTGGCAATGGTGCGCTCCAAGGTCAGCGGCCCGTGGTGCTGGTAGCACCACATCGGGGCGGATTTGTCGGCGCAGCGCGGGTCATCGCCGGATGCGGTAGCGGGGGCTTCACCGGCCATGAGGGCGCGCACGTCCATCCATACCGCATCGGTGGGTCCGCTCGAGGTGGAAAAATCTTGATCCAAGCCCAGCGGGCGGGTCCGGTTATTGTAGAGGGTCGGGGCGAGGGTACCAATGAGGAGGAAAATGATTGCGGCAATGACAACCCACGTCCGTGGCGAGCGTGGCCAAAGGTAGCGGCTCATTGCAGTACTATATCCAATCAGTTTCAGGTTTCCGGGGTAAAGGAGCAAGCGTGCGCACGCAGGCATCTGTGAAAAGCCTACCCCAGCACCTGCCGGAGCTAGACGGCCTACGCGCGGTTGCAGCACTAGGGATCATTGTCACCCACGTATCCTTCCAAACCGGCACCGGGTGGGGATTTGCCGGGCGTTTCGATTTCTTCGTCGCCGTCTTTTTCGCCCTCAGCGCCTTTTTATTGTGGCGCCGGCGGGGGCTGCACACGGCGCGCGGCTATGCCCACTCCCGCATCGCGCGCTTGGCACCGGCCTATTACGCCTGCGTGGTATCGGTTTTGCTGCTGCTTCCCGATGCCCACTCCATCACCCCCACCCAGATCCTCGCCAACCTGACCTCCACGCAGATCTATGTGGTCGATGGCCTTGCCCCGGGCCTTACCCACCTCTGGTCCCTCTGCGTGGAGTTTTTCTTTTACCTGGTACTACCGCTTCTGGTGTGGGCCCTTGGCAGCCTGCCGCAGCGCTGGCGCATGGCCGTTATCGCCGGCGGCGCCGTGCTGAGCTGGGGGTGGGGATTTATCCCCTTTGTCGCGGACTACGGCGAGGACCAGGTCAACTCGCAAATCTGGCCGCCGGCTTATGCCTCGTGGTTCGCGGTGGGCATGCTGGCGGCGGAGGTGGAAGAAAGGGGCATCGGCAAGCGCACGGCGCGGATTCTGCGGGTGCGCTGGGCCTGGGTTGTGCTGGCGGGGCTCGTGCTGTGGGTGGCGAGCCGGGATTGGTTTGGGCCGGCCGGGCTGGTGCATCCGGAGCCGGCGGAATTTGCCCGCCGCATCATCGCTGGGGCGGTATTCGCGGCGTGCGTGGTGGTGCCGGTGGCCTTGGTTCCACGTGGAACCTCGTGGCTTACCTCGCCGCTCATGCAGGCGCTGGGCGCGTGGTCCTATTCCATTTTCTTGTGGCACGTGGCGGTGCTCGCCGTGGCCTTCCCGTTAACCGGGGTGGCGCTGTTTAGCGGGAAACCGCTGGATTTTTGGGTGATCCTTGCCGTCACGGTGGTGGGGACCGTTGTGGTTTCTGCGGCGAGCTATACGCTTATCGAGCGCCCGGGCCGCGACCTTCTGATGGGCCGTGGCCGGGTCCGGGGCCGGGGCCGTCGACGGCGAAAAGGCAGGCCAGCCCCGCGGCACATAAGCACATAAGCAGCACGGAATCGCCGGCATAGGCCCCTGAGGTCCATGGAGCTCGGGCAAGGATGGTCCCGGCCGCCGCTACCACGCCGCTGGCAAAATAAGCCCGCGGAATGGTGGTCCAGCGCACGATGAGCCAGGCGGCCATGCCCGCAAGCGCCGCCGGCCATCCCACCAGTGCCAGGCAGGCCAGCGAATACACCGCAGAGGCCATGCCGCCAGGATGCGGGTGCCAGGTGGGCTGCGGGCTACGGCGCGCGGCGAAAAGCAGGCAGAACCCCAGCGTGGCCAGGCCGAGTGCGTCGCCAAAGAGCAGGGCGGCGCGGTAGGCAGGCTGCGCCTTAAAGGTCATGCGGAATTCCCCATGCGTGCCCGCCGGGACGATAAACGCCTGGGTGGCGGCATCGATCTCGTACGGGGTGAGCTCGGTATCGCCTATAAATCCGCGCAGGCCCTTATTAAAGGCGCGGCCGGTAATGAGCAGGCGCTCATCTCCTGCAGCAGCGATGGAAAAATCGGTGAGGCGATAATCGCTCGGCGGGGACCAGCCCTTCTCCGTCATTGACACCCACGCGCCGGTGGTGCGCACGCGGTGGACGCCGGGCTCAAGGGTCAGGGTGCTGCCGGGGGAGTACCGGTGGGAATCGATAAGCACCGGCTTGGTGGAATCCACCGTGACCTCCATGCGGCGCGGCACGGTGACATCGCGAATGAGCACGCCGGTATCGTGCACCAGCTGCTGGAAGAAGAATTGGTGCACATTCGGCGAGGTATCCGGCACGGTGACTACGCGCTCGATGGGATGGCCTTGCACCTCCAGTTCCGCGATGCCGGTGCGGTGGGATAATTCCACGCGGATGGCCCGCGAATCCCCGCCGGGCACGCGCACCGTCTGGGAGCGGAAGGGCTGCAGGTTTACCTCTACTGCAGCGCCACCCGAGCGCACCGTCACCGTGGTGGAGCTGGTGGCCATGAGCTTCAGGCTCGGTTGGCTAAAGTCACCGCGCAGCTCGATCCAGCTCTCATCATCGCCGGGTGCGGGCCACCAGGCGGTGGAATTTTCCCCATCGACGGCGGCGGTGGCGGACTTTTCCGGCTGGGCGCCGCCAAAGGCGGTGGCATCGGCGGCAGAAGAAGAGACCTCGACATCGCCGCCGTGGGTCTCCACCGTGGTCAGCGGGCCGGCGGAGGGATAATCGCGCAGGCGGTTATAAACGTGGCTGGGATCGTCTGTGGATAGCGGCGCCGAGGCGGCTCCATGGAGCGTGCCGTAATTGCGATCCACCAGCGTGGGGGTATCGGTGACGATATCGGCATCCTTGTCCACCAGTTCGCGGGCGGCCGGGCCATCGTGGGCATCGAGGAAGGCCAGCGCCTCGCCGCCACCGGCCACGCGGACGGGATCGTCTGAGGTCAAAGCCGTGGAATGCTGCTCGAGCATAATCACATCGACCTCGCCAAAAGTGTGCACTTCACCGCCAAATTTGCTGCTCAAGGTGTCATTATCTGCGGCAAAGAGATCGTGGCGCACCATCACCGCGCCAATGCCCAAGCGCTGCAAGGCGCGCACGCCGCTGGCCGGGTCCTCGTCTAGTCCTGCCATCACTCCGTCGAGGCCGCGGATGGCCTCCGGCGGCACGAGGGGGATGGCATCGCGGACGGCCCACGGGACATCAAGAAGCGGCTGCGCCGGCTCATCGCGAGTCCAGCCCCACTCCTGGCGGGCGAAGGAGGCCTCAGGATAGATCAGGGTGCGCGTATTCTCCGCGTGCTCGTTGATGTAGTCCGTGGCTTGGTGCCAATAGTCCGGCACCTCGTCATAGGCGCCAAGGGGCAGCAGCCGCTGGGACCACGCCGGGGAGATGGCGCTGATGCACACCAGTAGCACCAGCGCGCCCACCGTCTGCTTCTTGGTGGGGCGCAGACCGGTGGGCAGCGGCAGGCGCTGACAGGCACGGGCAAAGCCCAAAAGCAATGGGATGCGCACCAGCGGATCGAATTTGTGCAGGTTGCGCAGGGGCGCCAGCGCTCCATCGAGCGCGTCGAGGTACCACGCCGCCTGGCAGCCCAATATCGCTACACCGGTTACCAGCATGATGGACCACACGCGGGGCAACCGGCACAGGCTATATATTCCTATTGCGGCCACGGCCATGGTGATAAGGACAAAGAACGCAGAGGTGGCCAGCTCGTTGCCGGCAATGCGCTCGGCATCCGCAAAGGGCGACCAGCTTGTTGTCCCACGCAGGATTTCCGGTAGGTTCAGCCACCGGGTGGTTACGCGGGAGGATTCGATAAATTCCGTAAACGGCGGGGCGTAGCGGCCCAAGATAATAAGCGGGCCAATCCACCACGCCGATACGCACAGGCAGCCAAGGAGCCAGGCCGCGCCGGGCTTGAAGGCGCGGCGGTACAACACGATGACAAGCGCTGGGGTGCAGGCCGCGAGCGTGGCGGTGGCGTTGACCGCGCCCATGAGCGCCACAGGAATCGTAGCGGCGGCAGCATCGCGCCAGGTGAGCCGCTCTCGCAAGAAGGGCAAGATGACCCACGGGGCTAGCATGACCGGCCAGGTTTCAGAAGAAATGGCCGTCAGCGTGGACAGTGAGCGCGGAGACAAGGCGTAGAGCATTGCGGCAACCCAGACCCACCGGCCGCGCAGTCCTATCCGGGTAGCCAGCTTGTAAAACCCAATAAAGCCTACGCTTAAGACCAGTAGCCACCACAGGCGTTGGGCTATCCAATCCGGCAGGGGTTCGGTTAACACAAAAAAGGGACCCTGCGGGAATAGATAACCATAGGCCTGGTTCTGCAGCTGGCCCAGGGTAAATATATCGGTATAGGCAGCAAGCGCGCCGCGCAGGAAGTGCAGCGGGTCCGCGGCTAGATCGTGTTTGGTATCGGCGGCGGTTAGCCCCCATGGCTGTACCGCGAGGATGAGCGCCAAGGCAATAATGCCCAGCGGATAGGGCCGGGCAAGGCGCGCGCAGCGGTGGCGCAGGGCGCGGGTGGCTCTGCGGTAGCGGTTTAAATAAGAACCGCTGTGCAGGCCGCGGGTGAGCTGGTCGGTCCGATCCCGGTCATGCACGCCGGTGCGCCCATCTAATCGCGGGAGCCGTATTCAGGCCCGCCCAGCACTGCATCATCGGCGGAGACCGCATTGCCTTCGGGCACGGTATCGCTACCGGAGAACTGGGCGATGCCGATGATGGTGATAATGCCCAGGGCGATGCCCACAACAGCGCTACCCACAGCGGGGCCGAGGGTGCGCTTGTTTAAAGAATCGGATTCCAGAGCCATGGCTAAAGATAGTAGCAGCTACTTAGAAGTATTCCGGATCGTCATCTTCCGCGTCTTCATCGTTTTCTTGCGGGACGATAAAGACGGGCAGGCCCGCGTTGCGCACGATCTGGTCCGCCGTGGAGTTAGTCCACCAGGCGCGAAAGCCGGTGAGCGCGCGGGTGCCGGTCACGATGACATCTACGTCTAGCTCGTGCGCGGCATCCACGATCGCCGAAGAGATGGTGGTGGCGGATTCCACGAGGTGGGCGCGGCCGGCTAGGCCCAAGTTTTCGGCCAATTGGGTGCCTTGGCGGCAGATTTTCAGCGCCTCTTCGTAGGCGGGATCGTCTTCCACGCTATCGGGGGACACGGTGGACTGGTGCATGCCCGTGCGGCTTACGGCGCGTGCGGTTTGGCGTGCCACCGGTTCCCAAGCGGTGAGGATTTCCACCGTGGAGGGGCGCAAAAGCTGTGCGGCGTACTCCAAGGCGCGGTCGGCGCGTTCGGTGCCATCATAGGCAATTAGCATTGTTTTGCCGTTACTCATGTCACTAGTCTACCCACCGCCTAGGTTAGTTCGCGAGGAATGCTGCACACTGGAAGGCATGAAATATTCCCGCATCATTGCCAGCTTGGGCCTCGTGGCTGTGCTTAGCGCCTGCTCTAATTCCACCTCGGAGGAAGACAAGGCACACGACTCCGCGGCTCCCGCGCCCTCGTCGTCCGATACCGCCGCGTCCGCCACGGATGCAGTCCCAGCACCAGCGCCAGAGGATATTCGCGCCACCGCCGCCTCGGTTCTTATGCCGCCGGCGACCAGCTACGAGGATGCCAAGGCCAAGTTGGAGGCCGGCGTGGGAGGCATTTTCATCCCCAGCTGGGCGGATCCCGGTTTGCTGGAAGAAGAGGGCCGCAATATTAATGCCCTGCGCGCGGAACTAGGCCGCGATTTTGAGGTCGCCATCGACTTCGAGGGCGGGCGCGTGCAGCGTTTTTCAGAAATTCTGGGCGAATACCCCTCCGCGCAGCAGATGGCGGCGGATAATTCGCCGGAGCAGGTAGAACAGCTTGCAGGGGACATCGGCAAGCGCCTCATGGAGTATGGCATCAACGTGGACTTCGCGCCGGTGCTCGATGTCGATGGGGATGACCTCGAGGTTGTGGGCGATCGCGCCTTTTCCACCGATCCCACCCAGGCCGGTGAATACGGCGCCGCCTTCGCCCGCGGGCTGGATGCAGCCGGGGTCAAGGCCGTATTCAAACACTTCCCCGGCCACGGTCGCGCCTCGGGCGACACCCACCTGGCGGAAGCCATTACCCCGCCGCTGGAAGAGCTCGAAAACCACGAGTTTATTCCCTTCCAAAACGCCATTCCCGCCGCGCCGAATGCGGCGCTGATGATGGGGCACCTCGCGGTCCCGGGCCTGGGCGATGGTCAGACCTCTGCTTCCATCTTGCCGGAGGCCTATGACCTTGCCCGCGAGGCCTTGCAGTATGACGGCACCATCTATACCGATGATATTGGCGGCATGGCGGCCATTTCGGACTCGCTTCCGCTTGCCGATGCCGTCATTACCTCCCTCGCCGCCGGTGCCGACATGCCCCTGTGGTCCACCGAGGCCGATATCAACGCCGTGATCGATGCCGTCGTGGGCGCAGTCGATGAGGGCAGATTGAACCTTGAGCGCCTTGGTGAAGCCGCCCACCATGTCCACACTGGGGACAGCGACTAGGAAAAACGCCCCTGCACCCGTTAACCTTTAAAGCGTGAAGAAGGCAGAAGGAAAAAACGGTGCAAAGGGCTGGCTCATCACGCTTGGCGTGATCGTGGGTTTTGTCCTCATTGCGGGCATCGCTTATGCCTGGGATGTCATAGCAAACCAGGACAAGATCCCGCGCAGCGTCTCCGTTGGCGGCGTGGATATCTCCGCCATGGAGCGCACCGCCGCCGTGGCCAAGCTTGAGGACGAGCTCAAGGACGTTGAGACCCAGCCCGTGACCGTGACCGCCGGCGAACTGCAGTCTGATTTTATTCCTGCCGAATCCGGCCTGGCCTTGGATAACCAGGCCGCCGTCGATGGCATTGAGGAGCCTTCGCTCAACCCGATTACCCGCCTGGCCAGCTTCTTTCGCTCTACCGAAGATATCCCGGTAGAAACCGATGTAGACGATAATAAGCTGCAGCCCACCCTTGATCGCGTAAAAGACGAGCTTTCTACCGAGCCGGTCGACGGCATGCTGGAGCTTAATGATGGTCAGCTCAAGGTCACCGATCCCACGTTGGGGCAGACCGTAGAAGGCACCGAATTGCACGATGCGGTGGCAGCGAATTGGCTCGATAAGGCTGGCGTGCAGGTGGAGCCGGAAGAAATTGAGCCGGCCATTAATGACGCGGCCATTGAAAAGATGCGTACCGGTGACGCCGCCAAGGCCCTGGATAATCCGTTGACCTTGAAGGCCCAAAATAACGTAACCGCCACGCTAAATAAGCCGGAGATTTCCCAGTTCACCAGCATTGAGAAAAAGGATGGCCGGCTGCACCTAGTGGTCGATAGCAACCGCGCGCAGCAATTGCTGCAAGAGCGCACCGATGGCGCCGATGTGCCTGGCGTGAACGCCAAAGTGAAATTCGCTGGTGGCTCCAAGCAGGTCACGCCCTCCCAGGACGGCGAGATTATTGACTGGAAGCCGACCATGGAGGGCTTTGATAAGCGTGTGACTGGCGATGACCGCGAGTGGGACGCAACCTACAAGCCAGACCCAGCCGAGTTCACCACCGAGGACGCCGAAAACGCGACGTTTAACGATACCGTGGGCGAGTTCTCCACCGGTGGATTCTCTTCTGCCTCCGGGCGCAATATTCAGCTGGTGGCCCAAGAGGTCAACGGTGCCGTTGTGAACCCAGGTGAGACCTTCTCCCTCAACGGCTATACCGGCCCCCGCGGCACCGCGCAGGGCTATGTGGAATCCGGTATCATCATCGACGGCCATTCCGGTACCGCCGTGGGCGGTGGCATCTCCCAGTTCGCCACCACGCTGTATAACGCCGCGTACTTCGCGGGCATGCAGGATACCGCGCACACCCCGCACTCGTACTACATTTCCCGCTACCCGGCCGGCCGCGAGGCTACCGTGTACGAGGGCGCCATTGACCTGCAATTTACCAATACTTTCAATACCCCAGTGCAGATCGAGACTAATTTTGGCGGCGGTGAGATCACCGTCCGCTTGAAAGGCACCAAGACGGTAGAGGTGGAATCCATCAATAACGGCCGTTGGGCCAAGACCGAGCCACAACCGAGGTCCGTGCCAGGCAGCGACTGTTCGCCATCATCCGGTGCCCCGGGCTTTACGACGTCCGATACCCGCATCATCAAGGATCTCAGCGGCAAGGAGCTTTCCCGCGAGACCAAGACCACGGTCTACGATCCACAACCCATCGTGCGGTGTGGTTAGCCAGTAAGCAAAGTGCGTTGCCGCTGGCCCAATCTCGGCGGCCATGCAGCGCGCACAACCCAGCGTGAGTACGACAAAGGCTCCCGCAGCGGGTGTAGTGCCATGCTGCGGGAGCCAGACTCGTTAGTCATCCGTCTTGCCTCGCAGGGGGTTGAAGGTCATGTTTTTCGTGGGGGACAACCACATCATGCTCATCTTTCACCGGTGCCACCGTGGGCACTGCGTTAATATGGACGGTCAAGTCCCGTGTAGTGGTGTAGACGTTTATGCCTCCGGCTCGGTATGAAGTTCGGGGTTTGATTAGGATGTTAGCCGGCGCCAAAGAGGCCGTCGTTATCACGGTGAAGAGTACTCCTGTGTTCAACTAGCACGCAGTCGCGACGGTAAGGATCGCTAAAGTCCTCGGGTTGTGGCCTGTGGATTGGCGATAATCATGCGAGACAATAAAAACGATTGACCAGCCCGGTTATTTTATAACGCCGGTGCACATGCATTCGACTAGGAAAAGATCTCGATAGTTATCGATGAATCGGATCATTTCCCACATTTTGGGTCGAGTTATGACGCGAAAAACTCGGGCAGCCTTCAGAAGTTCATTAGTTTCGTGTAGCTGGTGATTTACACGGTCTAGCATTGCGTTTTCGGCAGCCAAATCTTCAGGTTTGGACTCTGGTATGTCCCCGGCACTGCGGGCAGGGTTAAGTCCAAAGACGGGCCGTATGCCATGAAACCCCAACTTTGGGGCTGCTGCCTGGCACGCGGGGTGCATCGACGTATTTTCCGCCGAGATGCGATCTTCCACGAGACGGACCGGACGTTCCTTGGCATCCTGATCAAATTTCCTTGGCATGTTCCAGATTTCCCCATCTACTGAAACGGAACGATACCTGAGAAACTTTACGCTGAGGCGGTCCGTTTACGCTTCAGCAACCTGGTCTTATGCAGAATGGCAGCAACGACTCAACCTCAGTAATGCATCAGCACTCTTGGAATGCGCACGCCCCTAATAATGGTTGGCTAAGATTTAAATCTGAACAACCTCTTGACGGCTCTCAGGCGATCGGATAAGTTTCTGGAAAAGTAAGCTATCAGGGTTGGAGAATAATGTCTTTATTTCTTAGGAAAGTAGCGATAATCACCGGGGCTTCATTGCTACTTCTACAGCTACCACTGCGACTGCAACTGCTACCGAAACGCCCACTTTCAATCTATCAACCAACCAATTAAAAGTTGCCGAACTAGAACCGGGTCAAAGCGCAAGATTTGCCAAAGGTGAAGTTGCCGAAGTTCTCTTCGCAGGGTCCGAAGTTCGCAGTACCGAAGCTACCCTAACAACTATGGCTGCTGTTCCAGCACCAAATTGCATTGTAGCGCGAGCAGAAAAGGGATTCGTCCAAGTTTATAACAATTGTGGAGGAAGCGACCCACAACGAGTAAAAGTGGTGCTAGCCTTCGGGCTCGGCACTCAATGCAAATCAATTCAACCAGGGACACGTACTAATATTGGCGTTGCCACAGGCCGAATCGATGGCGTTTTCCTTTGCTAACTGAGGGCTGCTGAACTATGAAAAGAGTTGTAAAAAATCACGCTGGAATCTTGTCCATTCTAGTCGCACTGAGTTGTTTAGCTCCCCTAGCATATGGGCTGGGTCCAGACGACCCACGGACTAAGAATAATAGAGGGATGTATACGGTGAAGTGCCAAGTCCATCAGAATACAACAGGTAACCCAGTTGTTGGTTTCGTCATCGGAAACCATAAAAATGATCCAGAAAAGGCTGAAAAAGAAGCAAATAACTTCGTTTCCAGATTCGGTGACAATCATGCTAAGAGACACTGTAAGACAATTGGCCAATACAGGCAAAACGGTGCTTATAGCACTAACTGGACTCCAAGATAATATAGAAATATATGCTAAATAAAAGTTTAAATCCAAGCGTCCACACTTGGTGCTATATAACGAAATTCGTCTGTCCATTCGAATCTCTGCCCAAAGCGAAAGAGAAATATCAGGAAGCAGTAGAACGTGTGAGACAGTCTCATAAGGTTCTTTTAGCATCCGAACAAGCTTACCTCTTAGGCCAGACCGAGCCGATATTTAGTCTCCTTATTGATGAAATTGTCGGATTTGGAGAAGAGTTGTCGGACTCAGAGAAAGAAAATTACTCCGTTTTCATTTTCACGACCATCGTTGAGGTACCAGAAAAAGAGGAAGATGATAAAAAAGACCCAGTAATGCAAATTGCTGCAAAGCTAGAGCTAGATGCCGAAGATGATTTTCCCTCAACTTTTCCTAGTCGTACTCGATTAATCTGGATGAGCGAAAGCGGAAAAGAATCGTCAAACTGCATTATTCAATAGAACCTGTCACCGGGTGGAGAAGTATCATTATAACTCTCTATCGTGCTTGACCCCTGTTTGGTGGGCACTTGGATGCGATCTACGAAGCTAAAGGACTGCTCGACACTGTGTGGGCAGCGGTTGGTGGCCGGAGGGGGCTAAAATCGCACCAGAGAGCTAGTAAATTGGGCGAAAGACAACGAAGCGTGAAGCACCACACCGTCTGGAGTCAGCACATCGGAGACTCCTGCCTTTAATCGTCGGCTGATTCCCGGTATGCATGAGGGCAGGAGAAAAGGTGACGCGAGCACTAGCACGCAGACAGTAAAGTTCAACACCTAAAACTCCGACTCAACAGTGGTGCAGGTCTTGAACGTTCACCACTAGGAGCGGTAACTATATTACCTGTGAAATACAGTTATCACTCAATATCTAAATCCTGGAATTTATTGGAAGAATTCCCCTTGCCAGTAACTTCTCCTTTTATGTCTTTTATGTCTTGCCGTACCTCTTTTATAAAGGACACCGCTTTTATCAGGAATAGTGTCAAGGCCACTAGTAATGCTACGGCAAATATAGAAAATATAATATCATATACCATCATAGTTGCATCAAGATAACGCTTGAGCGCGGACTCCGGAAACCTCAAGGGTTAGAGATAGCGTCGTTGTCCATAAAACCTTCACTGCAGTTGCCTGGAAAGACATTCTAGCTGAGGCTGGAGATATATTTCGGTTCTGCCATTGTTGGGTTATTTCAAGGGAGGGCGAACTTGTAGTGTGGCCAATGGCTCTATGAATTATCGGGCTATGCATATTCCTAATCGTAGCGTTTACTTTCCCACTCTTTGCCGTTGAATAATCTGCATAGAATGAGTACGAAAAAGCGATGCCGTTGTACACAACTCGGCAGTTATCGTGTCGAACCCAGTTCAAATAATCGTAGCTTCGGCAATTGGAAATCCCGGTTCCTCTAGTAGCGTACCTACTAGGTCCCATTTCTACCGTACTAACGGAACCATCCTGGTATATATTCTTCTTCGTTACTCGACCGTACTCCTCAGTTTCTTCACTGCGTATAGGTTCCGATTCTGGATTATCTGCGTCAATTAATTCACCATTCTCAATTTTCCCAATTAGGCGATCTTGAATTGACTTGTCGGTGATTCCATTCTGAAGAAACACGTTCCTATACTCCCGCTCGATAGACCCATCGATAGGGTTATCCAAGCTTTCCACCTCTTGCTCTTCTGTAATTGCAGGGGGAGAGATAATTGAGGAAATTGCAAGCATGCTAGAGAGAATTAATGAACAACTTTTTTCATGAAATTTTCTTCGTATATTTAGAAAGTAAAATGTCTTTACATTTTACATTAAGTTCAATAGTTTTCATAGGATTGTTTCTAATTTGTTACATTTCTGCGGGCGTGACATGCGCGGAGGGTGTCTCTACTGAAAACCTAGGTGCTTAGGTAGTGAGTCATGCTTGCTTAGCAAGGTGAGCTGCACGTGCCTATTGCATAGACGGAGGCCAGGATGTGGATCATGCACGCGCCTGGTCTTTCATGTGCACATAACGATGCACGGTCCCGACAGAGCAGCCGACTCCTTTAGCGATCGCACGCATAGATAGCCCTTGGTTGTGGAGCACCCGGATTTTATCGCGTTTTTCGTGCGCACGTCCGATAAACGCCTTACGAATTTCCGATGTCTAGCGGCGAATGGTGTGGGGAGGACGACCGATTTTTAGGGCAGCTTCACGTGCGGTGAGCCTTGGAGATCGTACGCCTAGCCTTCGGGGTGCATCTGGCTTGACCATTCGGTACCTCACTTGCTGTTTCGTTGCGTTGTTGGGACCGTTTTTCGCCTGATTTTCCGCGTGCTGCTCGGATGGCGGACAATTGTTCGGGATTGAATCGTGTCCATACCCAGTGGGCGATGCTGGGGGCGAGGCGGTGGATTTCCTTTTCGGGGAGGGGGTCGCGGTGTTCTTTTTCTAGGTTGAGGTTGGCGGCGATGGCGTGTGCGTGGACAACTTCAACCCAGACGTTGATGCCGTCTGTCCAATTGCGTTTGTTCGCCCTAAAGGCCCAGCGGCGAGTACGGTCGAAGATATCCACATTGCGTCCAAAACCGGAGCTTTCCCGTGGTCGAGGGTCGTTCTAGAGGGGGCAGTGCTCCCAGGCTATCAAGGGCTTGCGCTAGTTAATGGAGGCTGTAGGTGAGGTCGTGTTCTCCCCATAAGGTGCCGTGGTCGTTCTGAGCGGCCTGAAGTGCCCCGGGTTTTGTTCCTAGGCATTTGCCTTGATTTCTATTATTGCCCGTGGCGGGTTCTGCTTCCAAAATTCGGTTTCGACCTCGACCGGGGTTCGGTATCCCAAGCTTTGGTGGAGCCTTACCTCGTTCCACCATGACACCCACTCGAACGTCGCGATTTCTACCTCGACAACGTCATCCCACCTGCGAGTATGGATTAGCTCGTTCTTGTAGGAACCATTAACGTTTTCTGCCAGAGCATTGTCATATAAGTCACCGACAGTTCCGGTGGAAGCTGTAATGCCGTGCTGGGTAAGTCGCTCGTTGTAGACCACGCTGACATACTGTGAGCCGTGATCCGAATGGTGAATGAGACCTGTTGTTTCCTCAGCACACACGATCGCCTGGTTAAGAGCTTGCAGTGGCAGTGGGGCCCGACCCCCGAAAAGTGGACACGTCGGGGGTTAGCTATGCTGCTGTGGTCAGTGTAGCTGAAGTCTCGGCTTC
>NZ_JBEHFW010000010.1:0-112920 GCF_040225475.1 Corynebacterium sp. KPL2861 | reverse complement strand
AAGTGAAATAATCCTAATACCAGCAGGCCAGACGGGCTAAACATATAACTTCACCAACACATCCTGTCGTTTAGGCCGATTTCTAGCGATGATGGTAAACCTGATATGCATTAGAAATTTGTCTGGAATCAGAACGGAGCCCCCCTACTTCCTTTCCAAAAGTGACCCACAACAAGATGATAGTTGGCTAGCTTCTGGTTCCCGCCAGGTTGCCGAATTCTCATTTTTACCTCCATTGGCGCGAATCCAGCCGCCCTAGCACTGTATGCTGCGCTTATGCCTAATTCTCTCACCTCTCCTTGCGCGATCCTGGCCGTGACTGCTGTCGCTTTTGTTTCCGGTTGCTCTAATTCCGATGAACCTAATAAGGCCGATAGCGAGCCGAATTTCACCGGATCTAGCGCGACCTCCGAGGTCAGCGAAGAATCCTCCAGTTCAAACACGGATGATGAAGGTGCTGGAGCCTCAGATTTCGCGAAAGAGCCGAGCACTGCGACAATGACGGAAAAGGCCCAGAAATCTGCGGCTTCAGGGGAAAATAAAATCATCCCAGTAGAAGACTTGTACTCCTTGTGGGTACCAGCGTTGTGTGAGCATGACGCCGGCACGTTGGTGGATGGGACTTTGCCCGAGCACTTAAAGACTGGATATCCCAATGCTGCCGCCGGGCTAAAGCTCAACAAGGATGGAACCCCTAAGGGTGCTTACGCCGATATCAACGGTGATGGCAAAGATGAAGCCGTTATTACCTATGTCTGCGATCAAGGCGGCGTGGCCTGGCCGGATAACTTGCTCATTTATGACAATGACCTGAATTACATTACCCAGGTAGAAGACTGGACCCGTAATGGCATGGAGCCAGCACGCAGGCATATTAATCAGCTGGAGTGGACCGACGATACCGTGACAGTAACGTGGCGTGCCTATGGGGAAGGCGAATCGGGTGCTGTGGCCACGCAGGAACTGACGGGAAACCTCACCTTAGATGGCGACAAAGCGAACCTAGAGATGACAGGGCACCGGAAGACCTCTTAGATCAGTGGGATTCTGCTGTGGCATTTCATACCGGGGGATGACGCGCCTAGTGCGGCGCAGACTTAATCTTGGAAATGTACAGGGCAAGTCAGGTATCGATGCGGTGCTGGCTTTGTCCCAGAGATAAAAATGCTCGACGAAAGGACGTCATGAATACCTCGGAACTTTATGTAGCAGCAGCGGAATCTACTAACTCTAATGACACGTGGTGGTTCCTTGGGTTCCTTCCCATTATTTTGCTCGTCGCGTTCTGGATTGCGGCGGTTATTTCTATTATCGCTTCTGGGTACACGATTGCGGCCAAGATACTCTTTATCGCCGCTACCTTCGCCCTTCCTTTCTTGGGGCCGCTGATCTGGTTCGTCTTTGTTCGCGGCAAGGAAGACAAATACGGAAGGCCATAGGCACCCCACACTGTTTGGCGAGGCTAGGACAAATCGTGCTGTTCCAACCACGCGTTAATGCCGCCGCGCAGTGAAACAACGTGCTCGTAGCCGCGGCCGCGCAATGCGTGGACGGCTTGCGCGGAGCGGATGCCGCTAGCGCAGTAGATAACAGCGGCATCGCCCTGGCCGATGTCCGGGTTTTCGCCGGCGAGGATGCGGTCGAGGGGCAGATGCGTTGAATCGGGGATGGTGGCGCGGGCGCGCTCGGCGTCGGTGCGGACATCGATAAGCGGGGCGTGCGCGGGGATCTCGCGGACCTCGGGGGCATCGGCTGGCTGAGTAGGCTGAGCGCCGGTGGGGCGGATGGGGATATACTCCCAGGTCCCAGATAGCGCCTCAAAGTAACCGAGCATGCCAATGAGCGGGGTGCCGACGCCGGTAATGATCTTCAAAGCCTCCAAGGCCATCGCAGAACCCACCGTGCCGACGATGGGGCCCAGAACGCCGGCTTGGGAGCACGAGGGAACCTCGCCTGGGGCAGGGGCGGTGGGGAAGACATCCTCGTACACAGGGCCCTTGCCGGACCAAAAGACGCTCATCTGCGCATCAAAGCCCAGGATAGAAGCCCAAATGTGGGGAATGCCCAGGCTGTGGGCGGCCCATGAGCACAGGTAGCGGGCGTCGAAATTATCCGTCCCATCGAGGATCACGTCGCAGCCGCGCAGCTGCTCGAGGGCGGTGGCGGATTCTAGGCGGCCGTGGCAGATGAGCTCCACCTCAGGGTTGAGGGCCCGCACCGCCGTTGCGGCCGATTCGGTCTTTACGGTGCCAATGGAGGCGGTGGTGTGAATGACCTGCCGGTGGAGGTTGGAGGGGGAGACGAGGTCGTCATCGAAAAGCGAGATGCGGCCCACCCCGGCTCCTGCCAGGTAGAGCAGCGCCGGTGAGCCAAGCCCGCCCGCGCCGATGACCGCGACGTGGGAGTCAGCCAATTTCTGCTGGCCCTTATCACCCCACAGGGCCTCCTGGCGGGCATAGCGTGTGCTCATTCGAGGCCCACCCAGTTGATGGAGCCATCGCCGTGGCTTTGTTCCTTCCAAATGGGCACCTCGGCCTTGACTCGATCGGCACAGGACTCCGCGGCGCGGAAGGCATCGCCGCGGTGGGCAGAGGCGGCGACGACGGTAAAGGCCAAATCGCCCACCTGTAGATCGCCGGTGCGGTGGGCCGACCACAAGCGCACGGGGTGCTGGCCTGCTACTTCATCGACAATCTCGCGCAGCTTTTCTGGGGCGCTAGGGTGTGCGGAGTAAGACAGCTGAGTGACATCGGGCCGGCCGCCATCGTGATCGCGCACGATGCCCTCGAACGTGACCACCGCGCCCATGGCTGAGGTGGTGACCTCTGCTTTGGCGGCGGCAAGGAGGGGCTCGAGGGGCTGCTCGGTCAGTATGGCGCCGACAGTGAGCCCAGTCTGCGCGGCGACATAAGAAGGATCAGTGCTCATGTTTTCCTTCTAACATATCGACGATGTGGACGATTAAATCCTCTAGCACGGCGCAACCATCTTTGACTCCGCCGGTAGAACCGGGCAGGGTCATGGCAAAGGTGGTGTCATTGACGCCTGCGACCGCGCGCGAGGCCACTGCGGTGGGGATAGTCTCCAAGCCTTTATTCCAAAAGGCCATGGCGATGCCGGGAAGCTCCCGCGTGAGATGGGGCTGTACGGCATCGACGGTGAGATCATCCGGGGTCAGGCCAGTCCCGCCAGAGGTGAGGATGACCGCGGGCTTTTCGGCGAAGGCCTGGTCCACCGCTGCGGCGATATCGGCATCAGCAACCACGCGGGCAGCGGGACAGTCGAAGCCCTTGCGGCGCAAGAAATCTACCGCGATGGGGCCCGAACGATCCTCGTAGACCCCGGCGGCGGCGCGGGTGGAGGCGACTAAAACAATGGCGGTGAGAGCAGAACTCATAGGGGATAGACCTTTACTTCTTCTCCTGCGCTGAGGCTCTTACCGGCAGGAATGCGGATGAGGTGGGTGGCATCGACGGCCTGGGCTAACAGGTGGGAGCTAGCGCCGCCGGTAACGTGGGCCTGCGCATCGGCGTACCCGCGGCGGAATTGATCCTTGTGGGGCAGCCCCTCGATGGCGTGCGCGATTGGCACGCGATATGCCGCGGGCGCCCAGCCCAGGGTAGGGGCAACAAAGAGGCGGAAGCTCACCATGGTGGAAATCGGATTGCCGGGCAAGCAGATGACCGGGGTGCCGTGGAAACTGGCGATGCCCTGCGGCCCGCCGGGCTGCTGATCCACGTGTCCGAACCAGCCGGTGAGCACCTGCCGGATGACCTCGTATTTGCCCGCGGAAATCCCGCCGGAGGTGACGATCGCATCGGGGCGGTAGTCCTGCGTGGCCTCCTCCAGCGCGCGGGTGAGTACCTCTGGATCATCATCGGTGGTGACATAACCGGCGACTTCGATGCCGGCACGTTGGGCCATAGCGGAGATGAGCGGCGCATTGGCATCGGGAATAGCAGCTATACCCATACCAATTTCCGCGCCGCCGGTGCACACGAGGATGCGGGCTGGACGATAAACGCTGACCTCCTCAATGCCCTGGGAGGCCAGCGCGGCCAGGCGCACCGGGGTGAGCTTCTCGCCCTTGGCGGCCAGGAGAGCGCCCTGCTCAAGGTCCGTGCCCGTCTCGCGGATGAATTGGCCCTTTTCAGTGGCGGGGACGGTAATGGTCTCGCCCGGCTGGAGGAATTCCTGCGGCTGGCACTTTTCAATCGGCACGATAGCTGCCGTACCCTCTGGGACCTTGGCCCCGGTCATGATGGGGCAGGCAGCGCGCAAGGGGCCATCCAGCAGCTCAGCGGGATCCGCGCCTGCGGCGATGGTGGGGCCTACCTCGTACGAGCCGGCTGCGGTAGCGGGTAGCGCGTAGCCATCCATCTGGGAATTGCTAAAGCGCGGCGAGGGGAAGGCAGTATAGACATCGGCGGCAAGGACCATCTCCTGTGCCTGCCCTAGGGGCTGGGAGATGGCTTCGCGCGGGCCGAGGGCTGCCGCGACCTCGTGCGCGTGGGTTTCGGGAGTGCGCATAGAGCCAAGTTTACCCGCGAGTTCGACACGTTCGAAGCCTGCGGGCATAGTAGGAAGCATGTTGACCGTTCACTATTTCGCCGCCGCTCGTGCCGCGGCTGGCGTAGCTTCGGAGCAGGTAAAAGCGCCCACCACCTTAGGCCAGCTCATAGAGCAGCTGGGCAAGGACCACACCGGCACCACCGAAGCCGGCATGAGCATGAAAGAGGTGCTGGGACGCTGCAACTTTCTTATCGATGGCGCCGGGAACACCCAAGCGGATTCGCCTCTTATGGGCGTGACCCGCGTTGACGTGCTGCCGCCCTTCGCTGGGGGATAACTCGTTCCTTTAGACCGGCTGGCGCAGGGGGCTGGTGAAGAAGTTGACCAGGCTGCTGACCAGGGACAAGACGATGGCGCCGAAGATTGCAGAGCCCCAGGAATTGACCACGAGGCGGCCAATTCCTAGGTCAAAGGTATTGAGCGTCCACTCCACGATCAGCAGGGCGGCGCCGTTGATGACGAGCGCGAATAGACCCAGGGTGAGGCAGGTCAGCGGGGCGCCGATAAAGCGCAGGACGGGCATGACAACCGCGTTAATGATGATGAAAACAATGGCGACGGCAATGAAATTTCCCAGCTTATCCGGAGTGATATAAATCCCGGGAATAATGCCCACTACGACCCAGAGCGCAATCGCGATGGCGACCACGTTGAGGGCAAAATTGGTCAACGAGCGCATTTAACCTCCTACGGTATCGTTCCATGCCTTCAGCAGGGTGTTAGTTTCTTCCTCGGTGGTAATGGTAATGCGTATGCCTTCGCTAAAGGCGCGGACGAGCACGCCGTGTGTGGACAGGCGCGCGGCCACTTCCTGTGGTGTTCCTAGCTTCTCAATATTCGCCGCCGGCAGCCATACGTGGTTGGCCTCCGAGTGGGGAACGCCCCACTCTGCCAGCTCCTTTTCCACGCGCTGGCGCTGGCCACAGGTCTCTTCGGTGCGCTCGCGCAGCGAATCCTGCGCTGCTAGCGCGGCACGGGCGCCGGCCTGGGCTACGGCATTGATGGAAAAGGGAATCGCTACTTTAGTCAGCGCCGCGATGACGTCTTCTGGGCCATAGGCATAGCCCACGCGCACGCCGGCCAAACCATAGGCCTTGGAGAAGGTCCGCAGGAAAACCACGTTGGGATAAGTGCCAAAAAGCTCGGTGCCCAGCGGGGTATCGGCGTTCCGGTTGTATTCGATATAGGCCTCATCGAGGGCAACGAGGACATCGCTTGGCACCGCGTCCATAAATTCGGCGAACTCCGCTTTGGTTACGGTGGTGCCGGAAGGATTATTCGGATTGCAGACGAAAATTAGGCGCGTATCCGCGGTAATCTTCTCCGCCATCGCGGCCAAATTCACGCGTTGGTCCCCATCGAGCGGAACCGGAATGGGGCGTGCACCCACCACCTGGGCAAAGATAGGATAAGCCTCGAAGGAACGCCACGGGAAAATCACTTCCTCACCGGGCGTGGTGGTGATCTGCACCAATTGCTGGCACAGCGCGGAAGAACCCGTGCCCACCGCAACCTGGTCAAAGCTCACGCCTAAGTGCTCGGCCAGATCCTCACGCAACTCGGTGGCCGCGATATCCGGGTAGCGATTGGCCTCGGCAGCGGCGCGGGCCATAGCCTCGGCAGCCTCAGGCAGCGGTGGCTGCGTGGCCTCATTAGAAGATAGCTTGAGGGCATCATCGTGGCGCGCGCCGGGCACGTAGCCGGGGATGGCGCGTAAGTCGGAGCGAATCATGGCTACCACTCTAGGTCGTCTCTCCTGCGCGCGTGGAAGAAAACCGGGGACAAAACCAGGGGTTAGTTTGGCCGTGGCGCATGCGGCAGGTATTGTCTTTTACGGTTCTTTCTGAACCTGGAGATGTGCCAGAGCGGCCGAATGGGGCTCCCTGCTAAGGAGTTGACCCTTCTGGGGTCCGGAGGTTCGAATCCTCTCATCTCCGCCACACAAATCCCGGGCGAATGCGCTCGGGATTTCGTCGTATTCTTGGCTTAAACGACAGGCCTAAACGGCGGGTTAGACGACAAAATGTGGTGGCCACCAAGCAAAATCCAGGCCCTTATTCTGCACGCGGGATACGAGTATTCTCCGCGGGCACTTTTGGAACTCAAGGAGGTTTCTTCAAAAAAGGAGAAACTCCAAATGAGGTGAATTTTTATCGTGAATAATGGAGCTATGGATAAAGCGCAGAAGATAAAAACGGAGTTTTGCTCGCTTTAGCAGTTGCCTATTTAGTGGTACTTGTTTTGTGGCTGACCGATGTAATAGGCATCGGCTTAGTGACCATCTTCATTGTTGTTCTGACTGCTGCTTCTGTGGGAGTGCGTATGGGGGCGGAGTATGCAGGGCATCAGTCGAAATAAGTAGTACACCGCACCCCGTTGGCCCCAGGGGGTGACTGTTACGTCATCGCTGGTTCACGATTCTGCCCTGGCTCAGGTGGCGGGGTGTAGGCGTGGCGCCCTTTGTCGATGCGCGGGCTTGACCACTTTAAAGCGCCGGAAAAACCTCGTTGCGCAGGAGATCGGCCAGCTCGCACTGCGGGTCGGCGGGATCGATCCAGGCGGTTTCGGCGATTTCGGCTGCGGCGTGGGCGATGACGGGGCGCGGGTAGGTAAAGATATGCCCGCGGACGGTGTGGCCCGGCTCATTGGCGGCGGGGGCGATGAAGGTGCCGAGCTCGGTAAGTTCAGGTAGGCGTACCTGCACGCCGATTTCTTCTTCCGCCTCGCGCGCAGCGGCCTGGACAGGGCTTTCGCCTTCTTCTAGTTTGCCGCCCGGCAGCTGGAACTTTGTGGATGCGGCCTTGCGTACGCCAAGCACGTGGCCAAAGGAATTGCGGAAAACGATGGCTGCGACTTCAATCATGGCCCCGATCATAACGGGGCGGCCGGGGGCCGGCGGGTAGGGGCGCGGGCTCATCGCGCCAAGGACGAGCATTGAATATAAGGTAGGAAGACATGAGCGATTCGAGGTTTCCCCGCTCGGTATTTGGGGTAGGAAGCGATCCTGATCCGCGTTTTACGCTGGCGAATGAGCGCACCTTCCTCGCTTGGATTCGCACCTCGCTCGCGCTGATTGCCGGGGGAGTGGCCTTGGAAGCTTTCGATGTGCCGCTGCCGGCGACGCTGCGCGCGGTGGTCTCCGCATTCATGCTGGTGGTGGCGATTATGCTGCCGGTGGTCGCGTGGGTGCAATGGAAGCGGGCCGAGCGCGCCTTGCGGCAACAGCGCCCGTTGCCCTTTAGTATCGCCATCCCGGTGCTTGTGGGCACCATCGTCGTTATCGCGGCTGTGCTGCTGGTAGGCGAGTTACTTGCCTAGCCCGCAGCCGCATGGGGAACTCTTTGACCCCGGCTTGCAGCCCGAGCGCACCCGCCTATCGTGGCAGCGCACCATCCTCGCGCTGGCGGTGATACTCCTGGGGGTCATGCGGGTGGTCAGCGTCAGCGTGTTTCTCCCGTTGCTGGCGCTCGCGGCTGGTGTGCTGGTGCTGATAGTGGCGGTGCGGAAGCGGGCATCGCTTGTAGATGCCTCCCTACGCACCCACCGCCACCTCCCCGGCGCCACCGTCTTGGCCAGTAGCGCGGTGCTGGTCTCCCTGCTTGCGGCCTTTGCCCTGTGGGGTGTTTTTGCCTAAAGGCAAAGTTTTCTACCGCAGCGCTGTGTACTGGTGGGGGATACGCGTAATCTATGTGAGGCTATATCAATTACGGTGGCCACCGGCGCCGCGGTATGAGAGGCGAGAAGGGCAAGGTGACGGCAATGGCGGATATTACTGAGCAGGCCAGCGATACGGTCGAGGCATGGTTGAAGCAGGATTCTGCCATTGACCCACAAAAAGCGCCCCGCTTGCAGGCGCTGCTGGATGAGGTTCCGCTGCAGGAGCTTATCGCCATCGTCGAGCGGCAAAATGCCATTCGCGCCGCGCTGGCCCTGCGCTTGTTGCCGCGGCGTAAATCCATCGTGGTATTTGATGCCTTGGACGCCAAGCACCAAGCCGATATCATCGATGAGCTGGGCAATGCTGATGTCTATGAGTTCTTCGATGAACTCGAGCCGGAAGACCGCGTGGCCCTGTTGGATGAGCTGCCAGCGGAGATCGCGGACCGGCTTTTGCGCTCGCTTACCAAATCGAAGCGGGATGTCACCGGGGTTGTCCTGGGCTATACCAAGGGCTCGGTGGGCCGCCGCATGTCGCCCGAAGTCCCCGGAATCCATCCAGAAATGAGCGTGGAGGAAGCGCTGCGGACCCTGCGCGCGAAGGCCGATGAGCTGGAAACCATCTATGCGGTGCCCATCACCCGCGCGGATCGCCGCCTAGTGGGCGTGGTGACGCTGCGGGAGATTTTTACCGCGGAGGAGGGCACCACGATTGGGGACATCATGCAAAGCCCCATCTATGCCAATGCCAATGATGATGCGGAAGAAACCGCCAGGTGGTTCCTGCCGCTCGATATTTTGGCATTGCCCATCGTGGATGATTCGGACCGCCTGGTAGGCCTTTTGACCTGGGATGATGCCATTGACATCGTCGAGGCGGAGGATAGCGAGGACTCCGCGCGCGCCGGTGGTACCGAGGCCCTGCAGCAGCCGTACCTGTCCACGCCGCTACTGAAATTGGTGAAGTCCCGCATCGTGTGGCTGCTGGTTCTGGCGGTGTCCGCGCTGTTGACCGTGCGGGTCCTAGACGCCTTTGAGGACACCTTGGCGCAGGCCGTGGTGCTATCCCTGTTTATCCCGCTGCTGACCGGTACCGGCGGTAATACGGGAAACCAGGCGGCAACGACGGTGACCCGTGCGCTGGCGCTTGGCGATGTCCGCGGGCGCGACCTCCTCGCCGTCCTCTGGCGCGAGCTCCGCGTGGGCATGCTGCTTGGTGCCGTATTGGGCTTAGCCGGACTTGGCCTAGCAACGGTGGTCTACGGCGTGGATATTGGCTTAGTCATTGGCTCGACGTTGTTTTTAATCTGTTCCATATCCGCCACGGTGGGCGGGCTGATGCCCATCGTTGCAAAGACCATTGGTGCGGACCCTGCCGTGTTTTCCAATCCCTTCATCTCCACGTTCTGTGATGCCACGGGCCTTATCATTTATTTCCTCATCGCCAAGTCGGTGCTGGGTCTATAAAGGCCCCTGGCACACGGGGCCTGGTGCGCCGAGCGGGGGTAGCGAACCGGTGGGGAAAATTTCACATTGTGAGTAGCTGCGGTGTGTGAATTTTAAAAGCGGTGGGGGTGAATTCCTTAAAGTTTGTGGTTTCTGGTGCAAATGTTTTGTAGGGTCTTAGCATGCTCTGCACGGACTGAATGATGTTCGGGATGCACCAAGGATCCGGCTCGATTGCTGGTAATTGACAGAGCTTTCACACCCCGCCCTGCTAAAAGTCTCTCTAGCGAAGGAGTTCGCGGCATGACCACCCCGCATACTCACGAATCTACCGCCCAATCAGAGGGCGCTGAGGATCCCGGTGCCCCGCGCAATGAATGGCGCCGCCAATTCATTGGCCTTTTTGTCAGCCTCGCCCTGGCCATCCTCGTATTTTTCATCTTTCCCTCGAATGCCATCGATACCGTCCAGCAGTCCACCGGCGTGGATGAGGAAGCCGATTACACGTTAAGCGCCATCCGTACCGTTGCGGCCGTGACCATCCTCATGGGTGTGTGGTGGATGACTGAGGCCATCCCGCTGGCTGCCACCGCGCTGATTCCGCTGGTCATCTTCCCGCTCGCTAGTGTGGGAACCATTAAGGAAGTTGGCGCACCGTATGCCTCTGCCACCATTTTCTTGTTCATGGGTGGCTTCCTTATCGCGCTCTCGCTGCAGCGCTGGAACCTGCACCGTCGCCTTGCGCTTTATGTGGTAAAGCTGATCGGCACCTCGCCGCGCCGCCTCATTTTGGGCTTCATGCTGGCCACCGGCTTTTTGTCCATGTGGGTATCGAATACCGCAACGGCCGTCGTCATGCTGCCGATTGGTACGTCCGTGCTGGCGCTTACCGCAGAGACCGTTGGCGGTTGGGATAAGCAGAAGAAATTCGCCACCGCCCTCATGCTGGGTATCGCCTACTCCGCCTCCATCGGCTCGTTGGGTACGCTCATCGGTACCCCGCCGAATGCCTTCTTGAATGCGTATATGGCCGATACCTGGGGAGTTACCCTCGGCTTTGGTCGCTGGATGGCCGTCGGCGTGCCGCTGGCGCTTGTCTTCCTGCTCATCGCATGGGTGCTGTTGATTACCATCTTCAAGCCGGAAATGACCGAAATCCCTGGTGGCCGCGAGCTCATCAATGACGAAATCAAGGCCCTGGGCCCATGGACCCGCCCGCAGATCATGACCGGCACCATCTTCGTCCTAGCAGCCCTGGCCTGGGTATCCCTGCCCATCGTCCTTAGCGATTTTGATAACTATGACGATGCCATCGTCGGCATCGCCGCAGGTATCCTCTTGTTCATCCTGCCGGCCGATTCGGAGCGTCGCATTCGCCTGCTGGATTGGAAGACGGCCAACGAAATGCCGTGGGACGTCCTCCTCCTCTTCGGCGGTGGTCTCTCCTTGTCCTCGGTATTCAACTCTTCCGGTTTGTCCCTGTGGATTGGTGAGATGGCCAAGGGGCTCAGCTCCCTGCCAATCGTGCTCATCGTCGCAGCCGTGGCCGCCTTGGTCCTCTTCCTGACGGAGATCACCTCCAATACCGCCACCGCGGCGACCTTCATCCCCATCATGGGCGGCGTCGCCGTGGGAGTGGGCCTGACCGCCGAAGGCGATATGAACGTCCTGCTGCTCACCATCCCGGTCGCCTTGGCCGCAACCTGTGCCTTCATGCTGCCGGTGGCAACCCCGCCGAACGCCATTGCTTATGGTTCCGGTTACGTCAAGATTGGCGAGATGATCAAGGGCGGCGTTGGCCTCAACGTCATCGGCATCTTCCTCATCACCCTCACCGTCTTCCTGCTGGCGGTACCGATCTTCGGGCTGACGGTCTAGGCGCTAAGACCCAAATAGCCATCCTTTAATGAAAAACGTTACCATTAAAGGATGGCTACACCTGTTACCGTGCTGTCCGGATTTTTAGGCAGCGGAAAAACCACGCTACTCAACCACCTGCTCGCGAACCGGGAGGGGCGCAAGCTGGCGGTCATCGTCAATGACTTTTCTGAAGTCAATATCGATGCCGCCCTCGTTGCCGGCGAAGGCCACCTCGAGCGCGGCGAGGATCGCTTCGTGGAACTGTCGAATGGCTGCATCTGCTGCACCTTGCGCGAAGACCTCATCGAGTCCGTGGGCAAGCTGGCCCGTTCCGGCCGCTTTGATCAGATTGTCATTGAATCCACCGGCATTTCCGAGCCCATGCCCGTGGCTGCCACCTTTGAGTGGGAATTTGCCGATGGCACCACGCTTGCCGATGCCGCCCCCATCGACACCATGGTCTCCCTCGTCGATGCCTCTACCTTCTTAAACCAATTGCGCCGCGGCCGCAGCCTCGTCTCCGAAAGCATCGAGGCTACGCCACAAGATGACCGCACCATTTCCGATCTCTTAGTGGACCAAGTCGAATTCGCCGACCTTATCCTCATTACCAAAACCGATCTTGTCGATGCTGCCGAAACCGAGCGTGTCATCGCCGCAGTCCGCGCCATGAATCCGCGGGCGCGCGTCGTGCCGGTAACCCACGGGGTAATCGAGCCGGGGCTGGTTCTCGATGCGTATTTGTTCAATACCGCGACCGCTGCCGCCTATCACGGCTACGCCGAAGAACTTGCGAACCCACACACTCCAGAAACCGAGGAATACGGCATCTCCTCAGTCGTCTTTCGTGCCGATCGCCCGTTTAATCGCGAGCGCCTCATCGCCGTTCTCCGGGCAAGCACGGGCCTCGTGCGGTCCAAGGGATATTGCTGGATCGATACCGACCTACGCGTGGCCCACGCCTGGCAGCAGGCCGGGCCAAACCTGCAGATTATGCCCGCCTCTTTGTGGGCCGCCAATGGCGTAACCCCCGGTACGGAGCTCGTGCTCATCGGTGTCGACTTCGATCACGAATCCACCCTGCAGGCCTTTCAAGACGCCCTGCTTTCCGATGCCGAAGCCTCCGCCCTCGTATAGCCTCCCTTCGCCCTCCACACCGAGCTAAAGCGTGAACGGCGGGTGAATAGTACACCCCTGGCCATCCCGCCGAACACGGCTCTGTACAGGCGATTTGTTAGTTTCCAGGTCCGTGGGTATAGTAAATCCTCGTTGCACAGCAGAGCATACGCACTGCTTCACAACGGACTGCGCCCGTAGCTCAACGGATAGAGCATCTGACTACGGATCAGAAGGTTGGGGGTTCGAATCCCTCCGGGCGCACAAAATTTCGAATCTCGAGACATCGTTCCCAAGGCGGTGCCTCGAGATTTTTTATTTCCAGGTTTATTTTCGGGGTGGGCGAGGCGTGTAGCCTAAGCGGCAAAAGGCCCGAGCTTCGATGTGTCCATTATCCGAGTCTAGACCTGAACTGCCAACAACGTAATGTGCGCCAGAATCCAGATAATGACAATCATTACCACGAAAGTCAATTTATGTTACTTTAAGTAAGTCATCGCGTACAGAAAGGGTAGTTGTGGACAAAACTTTATATACTGCCGCTTCTCTTCTGTCTTCTCTGCTGCTACTTCCTGCCTTGTCCGGAATGGCTCAAGCGGAAACAGTATAGGGGTACAAGAAGGGTCCAAAACTGTCTTTGGTGGGAACTGCCAAAACAGGGACGAAAACGGGATCCATGTGACGCGCAAGGTAAAACTCACAATGATTGCCCCTTCGGTCATGCGCACGATGACGGATTTCAAAATTTTGACGTTAAGGGAAATGCCGAATGCGCACGTCTATTTGTAATGGGAGAATATAAAGGAGAACAGTGTCACGTAATTCATCCTTAGAGGTTCTGCTAAAGATTACGATTTGTGTATCACTGTTGCTCTGTCTCGGTTATGCTATCGGCGGGTTGAATGCGATATATGTTGCTAAGACCTTGGCTGAGACGGATTCCACCTCATCGTCAGATATCTTCCGCAGGTTAGAAAACGGCTTATTTTATTTTAGGGTTGCCGGAGTTTTTGCGGTTATTTTCCTTGCGGGAACTTACGCAGTCTGGCGCAGGGCCAATAACCTCCGTAAGGGAGAGCAATCCGGTTAGTGGCTTTTCGGCTCGGTTGTTTATTGGGGCCCGGTTTTCGCGGTCTTTATCTTCCAAACCTCAAGCTCCTCTCCCAGTAGGTTGCGTCCGGTAGCGTGGTGTCTCCACTTTCTGAGGGTCAGGCCCTACCACGGGTTACAGATACTCCACACTAATGGATGGAACCTCGGTTGATTTAGGAGGGAGAAACGAAGAGTGGCTCAACTTCGTGATTATTTGCCAGACAGTTTGAGCCCTTTTCATAGGCGCCAGGAAGCTTTCTGGCAGGAAAGAAAATGTCAGGGTATAGGTATGGAGGGGGCAATCGATTGTTTATAGCAAAATAGCAGTTAGGTGCGGGTTTCTGGGGTGAATTAATTGCGCGTAGTCGCCAGTGATGCGCGCTGCGGCGGGCCCTCCGGAGTGTGTTGTGGCCGGGGAATCGGGTGAAATTGTGTGCGGTTAGCGGGAAAGTGGGTCCGTGGGATTGACCAGGCCAATAATGGCATTTATAAGGTACAGGACATGTAAAGTGTTGATACAGCAACCTCCCAGACTTGCGTTGTAGAAAAAGAGAGTCGTTATAAACATGGGACGTAGTAGAGACCGCTGCGTCCCATCACATCGTGAAGGAGAGTGCTAGGTGAGTACATCATCGCGCATCGTCGGGCTGGACTTGGCTCGTTCACTTGCCATTATTGGCATGATTATTTTGCACATGGCCTCGTTGGTATGGAGTACCAAGGTCATTCTGTCGGGCCTTCCGGCCGCCCTATTTGCCATTGTCGCCGGAGTGACGATGATGCTCATTGGCAAGAACTATTCCGTACAGACGCTGCTGCGCCTGATTGCCCGTGGCGCCATCATTACGCTTATCGGATTGGCACTGCTCCCGGTTGGCGGGCAGATTCAGGTCGTGCTGGTTGCTATGGGTATCACCATGATGGTGGTCTCCTGGGTACCGCCGCTCAACGTGTGGTGGAAGCTGGCCCTGTTCTTCGTCGCCGCCATCGCCTCAACCGTGCACTACGCGCCGTTTACCCTGCCGCAGGTCTATCCGCTACTGGCATGGATCGCGTATTTCATCGCCGGCATGCTCCTCTTTGAGGTCTACATCCGCCCAGGTAGCTTCCGCACGGCGCTGCAGTGGATTGTTACCGCGGTCAGCGCGGTGATTGCCGCGGTTGGCACCTACTTCCGCTTCGAGCCGGATATGCCCAGCTGGCTGCGGTTTACCGGCCACACCGGTGTCGCGGGCGAAATCCTGCTTTCCGTTGCTGTGGCTGCCGTAGTGCTGCACCTGTGCCTGCTCATCGGCAGCGCGGTACCCAAGCTCGTCTACCCCTTGGCCGCAATGGGCACGATGTCCCTGACCGTGTATGTCTTGCACGTGCTTTCTGCATATTACTGGCAAAGCCACATCTCACTGCACAACACCGCGTGGGCGTGGGCATTTATTGGCCTATTCCTCGTGCTCGCCACCATCTGGCGGAATTTCTTGGGCCAAGGCCCCCTTGAAAAGGCCGTCTCCACCGCCGTTAAAATCGCCGTTCCTGCTGGAAAGAAGGACTAACATGTCGCGTAAAATTGCTACCGCTTTGACCACCGCTGGCATCATCGGGATGTTGGCGGCCCCCGCCAGCGCCCTTGAGCACGGCGAACCCGCCCCTCATAACGCCGAGTCCCAGACCGTCGCCGCGCTCAAGATGGGCCGCATAGGCAACTTCGGCGACTGCACCGGCACGTTGGTGGATAAGCAGTGGGTGCTTACCGCACGCCACTGCCTGGAGTCCGTCAATAACGAAGGCACCCAGGCCCGCCTGGGAGGCAAGGTCTATGACGCGGATTCGTGGGCGTTGTCTCCGCTTTCCGATGCCGGATTGCTCCACCTCACCGAGCCCGTCACTGATATCGAGCCGGCCAAGATCTCTACTGATATTCCAGAGACCGGCGACCTTGGCACCCTGTACGGCTGGAGCAGCAGCTCCTCCATGGCGCGCAAGGGCCAGCTGCCGATGGCAGAGATGAAGGTCTCCGAAATCCTGGGTGGCGGGCCAAGCGATGACGCCGCACAGAAGCCAGGCGCCGATAAGGAGGCCCCGGAAGGCTACGAGTCCGTGCCCGCTGAGGAAGCCATGCCCGGGCTCAAGATGCCGGGCGGCTCCAAGCCGGATGCCGGCATGAAGGTCCCCGAGGGCTACGAATCCGTGCCGGCCGAAGAGGCCATGCCTGGTGCCATGATGCCGGGATCTGGTTCGGGATCGGATAAGCCCAAGGTGGTCTCGCCCGGTGCCACCAAGCCGGGTGCCGAGCAGCCGCAGATAGTCAAGCCTGACGGCAACGGTGGGGAAGTAATGCAGCCTGGCCAAGGCGGCATGGCCCCGATGATCAGCAGCCCGATCCTCGATGTCCATTCCACCGGTAATGCGGGCATGCAGGGTGGCGATTCCGGCGGACCGTTCTTCGTGGGCGGAAAGCTTGCGGGCCTAGCTACCGCGGGTACCTCCAATGCAGATCCGGATCTTCCCTCCCCAAGCGCGGCTATCACCACGCTCGCCGGCACCAAGGACTGGGTAGACGGCGTGGTTAGCGGCAAGGATAAGGACGCCGTCTTGACCGCGGAGACCACGCCTACCCCGCAGGCAACGCCGCAGACCAGCGGCGACCGCCCGTGGATCTACTTCACGGTAGCGGCCATTGGACTTATCGGTGCCGCGGCGGCCGCGCGCACCTTCGCCACCGGTGCAGGCAACGGTGCCGCCCGCAAGTCGCGCCGCTAAAAAATCTCGATGCGCCCGCCCAAGGACTCGGTCTGGCGCAGCTGCGCTACCCACTTCGGGCCGCCGGGGTGCAGGCGCAGCACCGGGCGGGAGGAAATCTTGACCGGGGAGACCGATTCCTTGCGCGCGCCCGACCTAGCCTCGATGCGGGTGCGGGCGCGGTAGCCGGCATCGGCAAGCTCGGCGATGGAAGGCTCGGGGGCGGCGAGCTTCTCCCGGGCATCGTGAAGCAGCTCCAGCGCCTCATCCAAGGCCTCCACCAGGGCTGGGGCATTGGTCTCGCACATCTGCCGCACGAGATCCGGGCGGGTGCTTGCCACCCGGGTCGCATCCTTGAAGGAACCGGCGGCCAGGGACTGCGCCAAAATGCCGCCATTATCGCCCACCGTGGCGAGGGTTTCAGCAAAGATATGCGGCAGGTGGGAAATGCGGGCGACCGCCGCATCGTGGTTGGCCACGCGGATGGGCACGGCCTCTGCATGCACCATCTGGGTCATGCGCACGACGTCCGTAAAAGTCTCAATCCATTTCTTAGGAATCTTTTCCCCGCGCGCCTCATACTCGGCGGCGTAATCGTAGGTAATGCCCCACGCTGCGCGGCGGAAAAGACCCGTCTGGGAGTGATCCCACCCTGACTTCGAGGTACCCGCCATGGGGTGCCCGCCCACGTAGCGATCCTCCATGCCACGGTCACAGACCTGCTGGCGCACGGGAGTCTTTACGGAGACCACGTCCGTAATGCCGCAGCTAGGGGCGTGTTCTTGAATGGCATCTAAGACGCTGCCCACCGCGGTCATGGGAACGGCGATCACAATGAGCGCCTCTTCAATTTCGGCGCGGTTAAGCACCGCCGGCAAGTCATCATTGACGTCAAAGCCCTGCTTGACTGCGGTGCGGGCGGCGGACGTCGAGTGGTTGTATCCGAATACGTCGTGGTTATAGCCGGCGAGATCGCGCAGCAGGGAACCGCCGATGAGGCCGAGGCCGATAATGCAGATGGGGCGTTGAACATCTTGAGAACTCACGGTGACAATTGTGGCACAACACGACTAATCTCACGAGGTATGAGCAACGAAAATTACTCTTTCGCGGTTACCGTCGCCCGCAACGAGGGACAATGGGTCGTGCGCAGCTTCGATGATGACTTTGAGGATCCGCAAACCTCCATCACCGCAGTGCGCTCCCTGCGCTCCGAAGGCGCAGCTTTCGCCCTTCTCTGCGTCGAAGACGCCTACTTCATTGCCGTGCGGCCCGTGCCCGGTGGGGTGAAAATGCTAATTTCAGACGCCACCTACGGCGTTGACGATGACTTTGCCGCGGACTTCATGGAGCTCAATGACTACGAGATTCCAGACGTGGACCCGGAAGAGGCTGACCCCTACGGTGAGGGCGATTTCGATATCTTCGCTGACCTGGGCCTATCCGAGGACCAGGTGGGCTACATCATCGACGATGAGGACGATTGGCCCTCCGACATGCTCCTGCGCATCGCCGGCGACCTGGGCTTTGGGGATGAGCTAGAAGACGTCATTGATAACGCCTAAGCCCCTGCAGCGCGCGCAGGAACGGATGCGGCGCGCCCTCGCGGTGGCGCGCCAGACCCCCGCCGGGGATGTGCCGGTTGGGGCGGTGCTTTATGATGCCGCCGGCCGCGAGCTCGCCACCGGCGTCAACCGCCGCGAGCAATTGCGCGATCCCACCGCCCACGCCGAGGTCGAGGCGATCCGCCAGGCGGTGCGCATCCATGGCGATGGCTGGCGCTTGACCGGCTGCGAGCTCGTGGTCACCTTGGAGCCCTGCGCCATGTGTGCCGGCGCCCTGCAATCCGCCCGGGTGAGCTCGCTGGTTTTTGGCGCCTTTGAGCCGAAGACGGGTGCGTGCGGCTCGCTTATCGATGTCCTGCGTGCCCCCACCGCGTCCTTTAGCCCACAGGTCCGCGGTGGTGTCCTCGAAAAAGACTGCGTGGCGTTGCTAGAAAAATTCTTCGCCACACTCCGCGAAAAGTGAGTATAGTGGCTGACACACTGTAAGCGACTCATTTAAGGAGAGAGAAAATGGGCGATTTGGAAAATAAGAAGGACGACCTCGCAGGCAAGGCAAAGGAAGCTGTCGGCGAGGCAACCGGTAACGAAGACGTAGCCAACGAGGGCAAGGCCGACCAGGTCGTTTCCGATGCTAAGGACAAGCTGTCCGATGCTGCAGACAACATCAAGGACAAGGCTAACGACATCATCGGTGGCCTGAAGAAGGACTAATTTTATAGTCTCCTTCATAGCGAAATCGCTGCGTCGGCTTAATGCTTGCGCAGCGATTTTGTTGCATCGGGGGTCCTCCCGTAATCTGGAACGCGGTGGCGTGTCCGAGCGGCCGAAGGTGATCGCCTCGAAAGCGATTGTTGGGTAACCCCCAACCGCGGGTTCAAATCCCGCCGCCACCGCGCAAGGCCCCGACCTGTTAATGCAGGTCGGGGCCTATTTTAGTTTTTCTCCGCCAGGGAGATAGGGTTAAACGACAAAATGTGTTGTTTTCTGGCGTGTCGGGGTAGCTAAAGCGTCCTGCTTTGGGCGTGCAGCCCGCGCGCGGCGGCGCTGCAGGGTGGGGAGGAACCACGTTGCGATGGCCGCGATGACAGCAATAATGCCCGCGCTCCACGCGAGGTATTTCACGGGGGTAAACCACCACGCCAGGGCCGCGATTATTGCGATGACGATCCATACGGCGGGCACGAGGAGGCTGGGTTGTTCGGCCCACGGTTCCCGGGGGAATCGGCTACGGGCCTCTGCGCGGATGCGGCGTGGCGTTTTACGGGCAAGTGCCAAGGAACAGGCAACCACAGAGGCCAAGCCGATACCGGCGATGAGCAGGTTGCCGCTTACGCCGCCGAACATAAATACGCCGACGGAAAGAGCTAAGGATAAGCGTTCACCAATCGTGAGTGGGAAGTTCTGCGTGGGATCCACATCTGGATAGATGCTGGTGAAGATGTCTTTGCGGGGGTCGTTTTGCATTCTTTGCTTCTTATAGGGGTGGTTTATTGACAATCGGAAGAAGTTAGGTCAGGATACACTTACTTCACTAAGGCAAGCTTAGCCTATATGATTTTTAGGCACGAAAACAAGGTTCTTAATATGATTGGAAAACTGTGTAAGTCGGCGTTCGGCATCATCGTCGCTGCTTTTCTCGTCGCGGCATTCGCCCCACTTCTGTCATCTGCCCCAGTTGCCCACGGAGATGAATCCTGCACATGGAAATGGGGCATCAAGCAGTCATTCCGCAGCTACGTCAAAGGCAATATCGCCCACGGTGGATGGGGTGCCAATGGCATTGGCTTCACAGGCGACGAACAGGGCGATGGTGCGTTCGTCTTTACCCCAGGAAAGCCCGATGCGTCTGGTGGAAACGTCACGATACCGTTCAACGGAACGCTGAACTTTACCGGCCACGATGGGGTCCTGGACATGACGATGTCGGACTTCAAGGTCAAGGCCTCTGGTAAACAGGCGCAGATTTCCGTGGACTACGTCTCCTATGAGATGAACCGCCAAGACCTCAGCCGCGGTAAAAAGATCCAAGGCAATGATGAGGTAATCGCCACCATTGATCTGGCCAACCCCGTCGAAGATGGTGCCGGGAAGGTTGATTTGTCTGGATCTACCGCTCTGACCTCCGGCGGGGCCAAGCTATTTACCGGCTTCTACCAGCCGGGCGAAGCCTTAGATCCGTCCTCTGGCAGCATTGCGCTTGATGGCTCGTGCGCCGGATCTGGTTCCGGATCTGGCTCCGGTTCCGGTTCCGGTGAGAACCGCCCATTGACGTCTATTACGGGTTCCTTCACGGGCTTTAACAAGGAAGCCATGGACATCCTGTCTGAAACCAATGACACGATGAACGGGATTACTACGTTCATGGGCAATACCCAGGCGTTCCTGGATGAGTTGGAGTCTTTCAACAATCGGGGTGGATCGAACTCGAATTCGGGTGGTTCCACTTCGGGTACGTCGAACTCCACTGGAGGAAACTCAGCTTCTACTAACTCTGCAGCGGGAAATCCATCACCGAGCAACTTTGGTTCGGGCGGAGGCGGCGGTGCCTCAGGAACTGGCAAAGCAGCGGGATCTGGTCCTGCGCACTCTGGATCTGCGAACTCCGGTGCCCCGAGCTCAGGTAGTTCGGGCGAGGAAGGATCTGGCGGGGACGATGCCGTCTGTGAGGCCACTGGTGTAACTCAAGCCACCGCTCAGTGGGGGTTAAAGAAATCCTTCCAGTCCTATATCACCGGATCCATTGCTCAGGGCCGATGGGATCTCTCTGGTGTTGGCTATGACAATGGGCGTTTCCAATTCACGGGTAACTCCGGTGCCGTAAAAGATGGCGCGGGCTCCGTGCAATATGGCGGAAGCATGCAGTTCACCGGGCACCACGGCAAGCTGGACCTCAACATCGCCAACCTGGAAATCACCTTTAACGGCAATTCTGGCGAGCTTATCGCTGACGTGCGCTCTTCCAATATGGAAGGCAAGAAGAAAGACTTTGGACGCACTGTTATTGGCACCTTGAACTTCAATTCCCTCGACGTCGGCACGGACGCCGTGTCCGGTGAAGCTGCGGTATCGCTTTCTGAAGCCGGTTCCCAGGCACTCGCTGAGTTCTATGAACCAGGCACCCAGTTGGATCCGTTGAGCTTCCACGCCACCTTGGGCGGAAGCGCTGATTGCGGCGCCGTATCCGGTGGCGGCAGTTCTAGCTCCGGTTCTGGATCCGGCGGATCCGGCGGATCTGGCGCAGGCGGAAATGGAAAGGGAACTCCTGGTTCCAAAGGCGGCGCGCATGCCGCAGCCGGGGACCCAGTGCTAGCCGGTGACTCGGGGCAGGGATACGAGGACGGATCGAACAAATTTAAGGTCAAATCCGCGACGTCTCCCGGCGGGAGCCTAGAAAACCCGACCACCTATCTACTGCTCTTCATCGTCGGATTGATCATCGCCGGTGGTTCCACCAGCCGGCTTGTCATGAACAACTCTTAGAAAGATTGCCGTGAAACTCGTTCTTCGTTTCCTCGTACCATTCCTGTGCATCTTAGGCCTTACCGCGTGCGGTGTGCAGGGAAGCTATACCGATCAGCTGCCGGATCCCGCCGATCTCTCGGACCCCAGGTCCTTTGAAGGCGTCAGTGACGTCAAGGACTTTGACGATATCGAGCCGGTTACTGATAAGGCAGAGCCGGCGCTTCCGGTGGAGCTTACCGATGCCGATGGTAATGACGTCACCGTCACCGATGCCTCCCGCATCCTGGCTTTGGATATCTATGGCACCTATACCAAGACCCTTAGCGGCTTGGGGCTTGCGGATAATATCGTCGGCCGCACAGTTTCTTCTACCGAGCCTAACCTGGCGGATCTCCCGGTGGTGACCGAAGGCGGCCACAATATCAACGTGGAGGCGGTGCTGGAGCTGCAGCCGACGCTCGTCATTGCAGACCATTCCATTGGCCCGCGCGATGCCATCGAGCAAATCCGCGCGGCGGGTGTCACCACCGTGGTGATGGAACCTGAGCGCACGATCGATTCGGTGGGCGAGGACATCACCACACTTGGCGATGCCCTCGGCCTGCCCGACGAAGCACGCGAGCTGGCGGATCGTTCCACCAAGGAAATCGACGAGGCAAAGGAAGCCATCAAGGAGTTGGTTCCCGATGATCCGATGCGCATGGCGTTCCTTTACGCACGCGGAAACGGTGGCGTCTTCTTCATCATGGGTGATGGTACCGGTGCGCAAGATCTGATTGAAGGCATCGGCGGTGTGGATCTGGCTGCAGAAAACAACCTTTCCCATGCAGAACCCGCTAATGCTGAGGCGCTGGCGCGCATTAATCCAGAGGTGATCATCATGATGACCAATGGCCTGGAATCCACCGGTGGAATTGACGGCTTGCTGGAGCGGCCCGGCGTTGCTCAAACCACCGCCGGCCAAAAGAAGCGCATCGTGACCATCCCGGACGGCCAGTCGTTGGCATTTGGCCCCATGACTGGGCAAACGCTGGTGAAGCTAGCAAAGGCTGTGTATGACCCAGACAATGAGTAAGGGCACGGACACCTTCGCGCGCCGACGCACGCAGCGCACTTGGGTATTCGTACTGCTGGGGATCCTCACCGTTGTCGCGGCGCTCATCTCCGTCGTGCTGGGGCAATACTATGTACCGCTGTCTGATCTCTTTCCCATTTTGGCAGCTGGCCACGGGGAGGATTCCTTGACCGCAAGCGTGGTATGGGACATCCGCCTACCGCGTTTGGTCTTGGGGCTTGTGGTGGGCGCGGCCTTGGGCGTTGCCGGCACGCTGATGCAGGCGGTATTTGCCAACCCCTTGGCAGAGCCCTCCATTATCGGCGTTACCTCCGGTGCGGGCGTTGGTGCGGCCGTAGTCATCGTCTTTAATATCGAGTTCTTCGGCACCTTTACCGTTCCCGCTGCAGCCTTCCTTACCGCGCTGCTGGTTACCTTCATTATCTATCAGCTTGCGCGCCACAACGGAAGGGTTGCCGTGGTGCACCTGATTCTCACCGGCATCGCCATCAATGCGGTATGCAACGCCATGATCTCTTTCATGGTGTACCTAGCGCCGACCGCCAACCGCGAAGCGATCATCTTCTGGCAGATGGGCTCCCTCAACGGCTCACAGTGGAAACACGTCTGGGCGGTACTGCCCATCGTGGTGGTTGGCCTCGCAGTGGCCTTGCGCCTGGGCAAGCAGTTGGACGTCCTCGCGCTCGGCGAGTGCGCCGCCGCACATACCGGCGTGAACGTGCCGCGGCTGCGCATCGTGGCGATTGTGGCATCGGCAGTGCTGACCGCCGCGGCCGTTTCCTTCGCCGGCCTCATTGGCTTTGTGGGACTTATCGTTCCCCACCTGCTGCGCAGCATCGTCGGACCAGAAAACCGCATCCTGTTGCCGGCTTCCGCCCTTGGCGGTGCTGTGCTCATTGGTTTCGCCGACGTGGCAGCGCGCACGATGATTCCCTTTGCGGATCTTCCCATCGGCATTTTCACCGCGCTGGTGGGTGGGCCAACGTTCTTCATCTTGCTGCGCCGCATGATGCGCAAAGGAGTGCACTGATGATAAACGTCAAAGACTTAACTGTTCGCGTGGGGGAGCACACCCTCGTGGACCAAGTGTCCTTTACCGCCCACGCGGGCGAAGTTACCGGGCTCATCGGTCCTAACGGCGCCGGCAAATCTACGGTACTTGCCGCTGTCGCCGGAGACATCGATTATTCCGGCGAGATTACCGTGGGTGGGTTATCGCCCAAGGCTCCACCGCGGGAGCTCGCACGCACGCGTGCGGTGATGCTCCAAGACGTCTCGGTGTCCTTCGAATTCCTCGTCCGTGATGTCGTTGCGATGGGGCGCCGCCCGTGGGAAGGAACTGCCTACGCAGACCTTGATGATGACTTTATTGACTCAGCCCTCGATACCGCCGGCGTCGCGCACCTAGCGGGCCGAGACATCAGCACGCTGTCTGGTGGTGAGCGCGCCCGCGCGGCCTTCGCACGGGTGCTTGCCCAAAATACCCCGGTGATCTTGCTGGATGAGCCAACGGCCGCGCTGGATATCCGGCACCAAGAACAACTGTTGGGCTCAGTAAAAGCCCTTGCCCGCGAGGCAGGCGTCGCCGTCCTCGTGGTGCTGCATGACCTCAATGCGGCAGCAGCATATTGCGATCATCTCGTATGCCTGTCGTGCGGGGGATTAGCAGCCCAAGGGCGCGTAGATGAGGTCTTTACCAGTCCCACATTGTCTCAAGTGTATGGCTGGCCGATATCCGTCGAGGGGCTGCGGGTACATCCGCAGCGTGCTACGCCCACCATCAACCCACTCTTCTCACACAAATTGGAGGATTTCCATGTTTAAGAAAGTAGTGGTCACCGCTCTCGCGGCGACCGCACTCACCGTGCCGCACGCTTCTGCGGAAGAAACTTGCACCATCGAATCTGGTTCCTTGAACTGGGGAATTAAGCACTCGTGGCGTTCCTACCTCAAAAGCGGCTTTGCTGCTGGTGATTGGTCCACTAGTGGCCCAGTGACGCAAACCGGTGATCCTAAGGGGAAGGATTTCTCTTTCGGCTTCGAGGTCGATCCTGAAACCTCTACGGTAACGGTAGACGAGGAGGGCAATGTGGTGTCGTCCAATATCGAGAGTAAAGACTCCTCGATCACGTTTACCGGTCACCACGGCGCTCTACATTCCACGGTTGTGGCACCTTTCATCAAGACCTCCGGTAATGAAGCCCAGCTCGGTTCCGGCTACGAGGTCTATCACGTAGAGGGTAAGAATATGCTTCAATACACCGAGGACGATCACATCGACGCCAATAAGCGCACCGGGGATGGGATCTTTGGCCACGGCACGGCGCAATGGACCAAGGAGGGCGATACGCTCACCCTTTCCGCCAGCGATGTGCGGTACAAGGAGCAGCAGGGAACAAAAGATGGAAAAATCGAGGGCGTAGACCAACTTTTCATGGGCATGTATAGCTCGGAGAACAAGCCTGAGCTTGATGATGCCCACCTAACCCTCAAGGTTTCCCCTGGTTGTGGCCAGAAGAAGGAAGAAACGCCGCAGGATCAGGAAAAGCCGCAGAACGAGCCTGCTCCCAAGCCGCCGGTAGCTTCGCCGGAAAAGGAAGAGAAGCCACAGGGTCAGCCACCAGCGACCTCGCAGACCCCGGCACCGCCGAAGGATCCGGAGACTCCAAAGACCCCTGAGACTTCGGAGTCTAAGAATCCGGGAACTGATAATCCAGAGAAGGACACTCCCTCCGGTTCTAGCTTTGCCAAGGTGTGGAACTACATCTTGGGCGTGGCAACCATTGGCAGCATGTTTGCCATTCTTGGGCAGGCCTTTATAAAGTCGGGCGCCCTTGAGAGCGTGCGTGCTCTTCTCCATCGGTAACAGGTGGTCAGCTAAGCGCGTCGTGACGGCAGCCGCATCCTAATGACGCGCGCACCGCAGGCGGAGGGGTAGGGAGTTAGTTCTTTTGGTTGATTTCTCCCCACAGGCCTTGTAAATAAGGATTGCCTAACCTTAAATTTAATTTTAGACATTAGGTAAGCATTACTTTGGAGGAAGTCAGTGACTGTGACGCTTAAGAAACCATTATCCGCCGCATTGCGCGAGGAGACCGCCCATGCTCACGAGAACGCGGAGGGTTCGGCGTTTATGCAGCGACTTATGTCAGGTCGGCTGAGCGCTGAGGCCGCCGCCGATTTAAGCGGCCAGCTGTGGTTTGTCTATGAGTCTCTGGAGCGTGCAGTCCGCAGCGTGGCGCATACTCCAATCGCCGGTGCGGTGGCCGATCCACGCCTTGAGCGGCGCTTCGCTCTGGAAGCGGATTTGGCGGCGCTCGTCGGTAGTGACTGGCGTGAAAAGATTCGGATCCTGCCGGCCACCGCATCCTACGTTTCCCGCTTAGAAGGGGTATCCGGCAGTGCGGTAGAAGTGGTGGCTCATCACTATGTCCGGTATCTCGGTGATGTCTCTGGCGGCCAGGTGATTGCCGCGCGCCTCGGCACGCTTTATGACATCGAACCGGATGCACTGAACTTTTATGACTTCAGTGCCATCGGCAAGATTCCGCCGTACCGCAAGGGCTACCGCGAACGCCTGGACGGTCTCATGCTGACTGCGGAACAGCGTGAGGCATTGCTCTCAGAGGCGCAGCGCGCATTCGCTTTCAACTCAGGGATCTTCGCCGAGCTCGATAAGCGCCACTGATTTACTTTTTCTAATTTTCCAATTAAGGTAAGGCTCGCCTAATATTTCAGGCAAAGTTTCACCACTGCTCTCAAGAGGAGAAATTCATGAAAACAACTTCCGTCATCGCCGTTGGAGCGGTTGCACTCGGCGCCGTCACCGCACCGGTAGCCTCTGCCGATGAGGCTCCAGCCGATGTCCCCGCCGTGGAATCCGGCCAATTGAACTGGCCCATCAAGGAATCCTTCATTCACCACGTGGACACCAACCCGCTTGCCAAAGGCATAATCAATACCACCGAAGGCGCGGAGAAGGTAGGAAAGGACTTCACCTTCCCGGTCGATGCGGCCCACACCACGCTGGATGCTGAGGGAAACGGCACTATTGGCACTCAGGGATCCGTGCAGATTCAAGGCTATCCAGGCTTCGGCCCTAATGGTTCCTACGGCGTCGATCTCACGTTTTCGGATATCAAGGTAGAAGTAGAAGGCCAAAACGCCACCATTACTGCGGATTATAAACTTACGGGCGCCTCCGGCCCGCTTAAGAACAAACCGGTTGAATTGTCTGGCGATGACGCCGCAATCTCTACCTTCACGCTTACTGAGCCCTTGGTGCCGGAAACCGGCAAGTCCTACGCCACAACTGATGCCCCCACCTCGTTGACCCAGACGGGCTCCGACATTTTCTTGGGCAAGTACCCAGTGGGGCAGCCGCTTGACGATGCCAACTCGGATCTCACCGTGGCATTCGACGGTGCCTCCGAAAACGCTAAACCATCTGACCAGGTAACCCCAGAAAAGAAGCCTTCGGGCGACAACGCTGCAGCCGATGGCTCTTCTTTCCACGGTTCTTCCTTCGGCACACTAGGCGAGACCGTCGCTGCTGTTATCGAGCGGGTAAAGAAAATTAGCGCCTTCTTCTCTGACCTCGTTCTTCCTGGCCTGAGCTTGTCAAAGTACGTTTAAACAGCGAGCGCTCTCTCGCGGCTGCATTGTCTACGCCGCTCCGCCGTGGCCACCCGATCTAGTCCTTGACTGCATCGAATGGACACGGTTCTTTTTGGCCCGCCGCCTTGGCATCGTCTGTGAATACGGGCTGCCCGGCGGCTAAGTAATAGGGAATAAGGGGCACGGCAACTACACTAGGGCGAAGTTAAATCCGTCCGACTACGCGAATGCGAAGGTACATTTCCCGTGGCTAAACTCCTCTACCGGCTCGGGCGCTGGTCTTTCCTTAATAAATGGAAGGTCATCGTCACCTGGGTGGTCCTACTTGCCGCCGCCGGCGGCGCTACCGCCTTGTTGATGAAACCGATGACGAGCGAGTTCGCTATCAAAGGCACCCCGTCCATCGATGCCACCTACAAAACGATGGATCTCTTCCCGGAAGGCGGCAATCCCGCCAACTCCCCATCGGTGAACTTGGTCTTCCAGGCCCCGGAGGGCCAAAAGCTCTCAGATCCCGCCAATGAAAAGGCCATCAAGGCGGTCATCACCCACCTCGAGGATAACCTGGAGATGGGCGATACCATGCGTTTTGGCAACCCCCTTGAGGTCTCGCCGCGGCTGCAGGATGAGGTCATCCACCAGTTCACGGAGATGGGGCTGCCGGAATCGTCCGCGCATGCCGATGCCGATAACCTCGCCATGGTCAACGAAGACAAGACCATTGCCTATACCACCTTCAACTTCGATGCCGAATCGCCCTATAGCGTGGACCAAGCCGATAAAGACATCGTGACGGAAGCGATGGACATCGGCAGGCAGCAGGGGCTTACCGTCGAGGCCGGCGGCGCCGGGTTTGGCGATGAGATTCGGGTTAACTCCACTTCCGAGATTATTGGCCTGGGCGTGGCCTTCCTCGTCCTCATTTTTACCTTCGGCTCCCTGGTCGCTTCTGGAATGCCGTTAATTTCGGCCGTCATCGGAGTCGGTCTGGGCGCATGCGGCATGCTGATTACCACGCACTGGATAGAGCTCAACAACATGACGCCGGTGCTGGCCATCATGATTGGCCTGGCGGTGGGCATCGACTATGCGCTATTTATCCTGTCCCGCTACCGCGCCGAGCGGGCCCGCATGTCCGCCCCAGAGGCCGCAGGTATGGCAGCAGGAACGGCGGGCTCGTCCGTGGTTTTCGCCGGAACCACCGTCTTTACCGCGCTCTTTGCCCTGCTCATTGCGCGCATCGAATTCCTCACCGCCATGGGGCTTTCCGCCGCAGCAACCGTAGCCATCGCCGTCCTCGTCTCCCTCACGCTCATCCCCGCGATGCTCGGGCTTTTGGGTGACAAGGCGTTTAGCGGCCGCATCCCCGGCGTGGCTGGCAACCCTTCCCGCAAGGGAAAGGTGCGCCGCGGGCCTACCATGGGCCATCGCTGGGTACGGCTGGTGCAAAAGGTGCCCGGCTTGGCGATGGCCCTCGTCGTCCTCGCCCTCGGCGCCATGACCGCCCCGGTGCTCCACATGGAGTTGGCGCTGCCTGCCGATACCACCTCGAATCCCAATACCACCCAGCGCAAGGCCGCCGACCTGATGGCCGAGGGCTTCGGCCCCGGCGTCAATGGGCCGTTCCTCGCGGTTGTCGATGCCCACACCATCAACGCCGATTCCGCCGCACTCGCCCCATTGGTGGCTGCCCAAGGCGGAGATGGCGAACCCGAAGAAGGCGCCGGCGAGCCGCCCGCCGATAACCCGGAGGATCATGCGCCCGATAACGCGCCTGAGCCCGCGCCCAACGGGGCGCCCGATCAGCCATCGGACCAGCCAGCTGACCAGCCCGGCGATCACCCCGCTGACCAACCCGGCGAGCAACCGGCGGAGCCGGATATCGCCCCCGTCGCAGAGGTCGAGGACAAGGAAGACGCCGCCGCGCCGACCAGCGCCGAAGACAAGGCAGCGCTGGCGTCCTTCCTCTACACCGCGGATCAATTGAAGACGCTCGGCGGGGTAAAACACGCGCAGATCGTTTCGCTCAGCGAGGACCAGCGCTCGGCACAAATCATGGTGACTCCGGAAACCTCGCCAACGGAAGCCGCAACCATTAACGTCGCGCACGCGCTGCGCTCTGCCACCAAGGAGATCGAAGGCACCACCGGCACCGAGATCGGCCTGACGGGCTTGACCGCCGTGCAGCTGGACATTACCGAGCGCCTGCGCGGTGCGATGGCGCCGTACTTGAGCATCGTTGTGGGGCTGGCAATCGTGCTGCTGCTCGTCGTCTTCCGATCCCTCCTGGTGCCGCTGGTTGCGGGCCTGGGCTTCCTGCTTTCGGTTGGCGGCGCCTTCGGCCTGACGGTGCTGGTATGGCAAGACGGCCTGTGGGGCCTCGTCCCAGGCCCCGGCCCGCTGCTATCGTTCATGCCGATCTTCCTCATCGGCGTGACCTTCGGCTTGGCCATGGACTACCAGGTCTTCCTGGTCACCCGCATGCGCGAGCACATCGCGCGGCACCCGAAGGGCACGTCGGGGCCCTATAGCGCTGTCGATGAGGCCACCATCACCGGCTTTACCCAGGGCGCGCGCGTGGTGACGGCCGCGGCCATCATCATGATTTCGGTCTTCGTGGCCTTTATCAATCAGCCGCTGCCGTTCATCCAGATCTTCGGCTTTGCCTTGGCGGCGGGCGTGCTTTTCGATGCCTTCTTTGTCCGCATGACCCTCGTCCCCGCCTCCATGTTCCTCATGGGCCGCGCTACGTGGTGGATGCCCAAGTGGCTGGATAAGATCCTGCCCACCGTAGACATCGAAGGCACCGCGCTTGAGGAAGAATGGGAAGCACAACACGCGGATGACGGCCAGAAGACCAGGGAAGAAGAGGAAGAAAAGGAATGAAGGACTTAAGTTTCGACATCGATAAGCGCCTGCCCGAAGGCCCCGGCAAGCATGGTCGCAGTGGTGTTATCCACACCCCGCACGGCGATATCGCCACCCCGGCGTTTATCCCGGTGGCGACCAAGGCCACGGTAAAGACCCTGACGCCGGAGCAGATTCGCGCCACCGGAACGCAGGCCATTTTGTCCAATGCCTATCATCTCTACCTGCAGCCGGGCCACGACATCGTGGACGAGGCCGGCGGCGTGGCGAAATTTGAGAACTGGCACGGGCCGACCTACACCGATTCCGGCGGATTCCAGGTGATGTCTTTGGGCGTGGGCTTTAAAAAGGTCATCGCCATGGACTTGGCGGATCTCACCGAAAAGGATATTCGGGCCGCGAAAAGGGAGCGCATGGCCAAGGTGGATGAGGAAGGCGTGGACTTCCGCTCGATTATCGATGGCTCCAAGCACCGCTTTACGCCCGAAAAGTCCATGCAGATTCAGCACGGGCTGGGCGCAGACATCATGTTTGCCTTCGACGAGCTGACCACGCTCATTGATTCGCGCACCTACCAGGAAGAATCCGTCGCCCGCACCCACCGGTGGGCGCAGCGCTGCCTGGAAGAACACGACCGGCTTACCCGCGAGCGCTACCACCGCCCGAAGCAATCGCTGTGGGGCGTGGTGCAGGGCGCGCAATACGAGGACCTGCGCCGCCAGGCCACCCGCGGCCTCTTGGACCTGGACCGCGCCGCGCGGGAGAAGGGCCAGCGCGGTTTCGGCGGCTTCGGCATCGGCGGCGCGCTGGAAAAGCAGAACCTCGGCACCATCGTGGGCTGGGTCTGCGATGAACTACCGGACGATAAACCGCGCCACCTGCTCGGCATCTCCGAACCCGATGACATCTTCACCGCGGTCGAGGCCGGCGCCGATACCTTCGATTGCGTCGCGCCGACCCGCCTGGCTCGCCGCGGTGGCGTCTACACGCTCGATGGCCGCCTCAACCTCACCAATGCGCGGTTCAAGCGGGATTTCAAGGGCATCGACGAGGAATTCGGCGGCTACGTCACGGAGAACTACTCGCGAGCCTACCTGCACCACCTGCTCAAGGCGAAGGAATTTTTGGCCGGCACGCTGTGCACCATCCACAACGTGGAATTCATGGTGCGGTTAGTGGACAATATCCGCGCAGCGATCAACGGCGGCTACTACGAGGACTACCGCGATGAGTTCCTGGGCCGCTACTACGCGGCGTCGAAGGCGCGGTAATCTTCGCGCTTTTTCACCAGCTTGATAACCGCGGAGGTAATGGGCAAGAGGACGACCTCAATCAGCGTCTTCCATACAAAGCCCACCACCACGTAGTTGATGAATCCGCTCGTGGTGTCGATGCCGATGACGGGCGCGGCGATGGCGCAAAACAGCAAGGTATCACCAAACTCACCCACCACGGTGGAGGCGATCAGCCGGGAGAAAAGGCCCTTTTCACCGCTACGCTTCTTCATCGCGGTCAGCGTCCACGCGTTGAGCAGCTGGCCCACCAGGTAACCGGCCAGGGAGGCCAAAACGATGCGCGGCACCAGGCCCAGCGTGGCGGCGAAGGCCTCCTGGCCCTCATAGAAATCCGCCGCGGGCAGCCAGATGGCGATGTAGAAACACACGACGGCGAGCAGGGCCATCGCAAAGCCGATGTAGATGGCGCGCCGGGTGGACTTGAAGCCGTAGCACTCGGACAAAACGTCGCCGACGATATAGGCCAGCGGGAAGAGGAAGAAGGCGCCGTCGGTCACGAGCGGCCCGAGCTGGACGCCCTTGGTGGCGTTGATATTAGAAATCAAAAACGTCACGACGAAGATCGTGACGAGCCAGGGATAGAGAGTGGAATGAACGGGGATAAAGCGCACTTGAGAGGAGGGGGATTTTTCCATGCCCACTATTGTGCCAAACCGTATGCTGGGAATATGAATTCCGCGACCACCGGGGCGGGCCGCTACGCCCCGAGCCCTTCCGGCGACCTGCACTTTGGCAACCTGCGCACGGCGCTTCTCGCGTGGCTCTACGCGCGCTCGACGGGGCGCAGGTTTGTGGTGCGGGTGGAGGACATCGATAAGCAGCGCTCTTCCCGCGCGGCCGCCGAGCGCCAGCTCGCGGACCTTGCGGCCCTGGGGCTGGAGTGGGATGGCGAGGTCATCTACCAGCAGGATCGCGATGCCGCCTATGCCGCGGCGCTCCAGAAGCTGCCGGTCTACGAGTGCTACTGCTCGCGCAAGGATATCCGCGAAGCCTCCCGCGCCCCGCACGCCATCCCCGGCCAGTACCCGGGCACCTGCCGTGCGCTATCCGATGCCCAACGTGCCACCAAACGCGCCCAGCTCGCCGCCGATAACCGCCAGCCGGCGCTGCGCCTGCGCGCCGATGTCTCCAGCTTCACTATCCACGACGCACTGCACGGCGATTACACCGGTGATGTCGATGATTTCATCCTGCGCCGCGGCGGGCAGGACGGTGGCTGGGCCTATAACCTGGCGGTGGTCGTTGATGATGCCTACCAGGGCATCGACCAGGTGGTCCGCGGCGACGATCTCTTATCCTCCGCCCCGCGCCAGGCCTACCTGGCCTCCTTATTGGGGATTGCACCGCCGAGCTACGTGCACGTGCCGCTGGTCCTGAATACCGCGGGCAAGCGCCTAGCCAAGCGCGATGGCGCGGTGACGATGCGGGAGATGGGGGAGCAGAGGGGCATCGTCAAGCAGCTGGCGCAGTCTTTGGGCTATGAGGCGGAGACCGCCGCCGAGCTCCTTGCGCAATTCCGGCCGGAGGAATTGAGCCGCGAGCCGTATATTTGGCGGCCGTAATATTATCGAGCCCATGGAAGTTTTATTGGTTCTCATCGGGCTCATGCTGCTGACCGTCTTCGTTGTTGCGATCGGCGATAGGGTCGGGCTGCCCTGGCCCGCGCTGCTGACGATTATTACCGCCTGCGCCGTTTTCGTGCCGGGGCTGCCGCAATTCGACATCCCCACCGAGCTCATCCTTCCCATCTTCTTGCCGCCGCTGCTGTGGGCGCTGGCGCGGCGCACGTCCTGGGGCGTGATTCGCGGGCAGTGGGTGACCATCCTGAGCCTGTCCGTGCTCCTCGTTGTCGCCACGACCCTCGCCGTGGGCGCGACCGCCTACGCCTTCCTGCCGGGAATTAGCATCGCCGCCGCCATCCTCATCGGCGCGGCCATCGCCCCGCCGGACCCCGTGGCCGTGGATGCGGTGGCCGAGCCCGCCGGCATCCCGCGCCGTATCATCACCACCTTACAAACGGAGGGGCTGTTTAATGATGCCGCCTCCATCGTCGCCTTCCACCTCGCGCTCGCCGCCGTGACCCAGGGCGGCGATATCTCCTTTGGTAGCGGCGTGCTGAGCTTCCTTTATTCTTCCGTTGTCGCGCTTGCCATTGGTTGGCTCATCGGGCGGCTGACGGCGCTGTTTATTACCCGCGTCCACGATGTGGTCGCGCGCAACGCCCTGACCTGGGTGGTGCCTTTCGCCACCTTCCTCGTGGCCGAAGAGCTGGAGGCCTCCGGTGTTATCGCCGTGGTCATCGCCGCCGTCGAGCTCAACTCGCGCGCCGATATCCAAGCCGAGGACCGGCTTTCCGGCCAGTCATTCTGGGAGACCATGGAGTTGCTGTTTACCGGCGTCGCGTTCGGGCTTATCGGGCTGACGGTTAATACGGCCATCGCGGAGGTCGGCTCGGATTTGTGGCACTCCGTCATGGTTGGTGTGATCCTCTCGCTGGTGGCCTTCGTGGTGCGTTTTGTGTGGATGTTCTTCTACTACCGCCTCAACGTCTCGCGCGGGCGCCCGCACGTTGCTCCGCTGCGGATGCAGGAGGTATTGCTGATGACCTGGTCCGGCATGCGCGGCCTGGTGACCTTGGCGCTGGTTCTATCCATTCCTACCGGCGTCTTCGCCTTCCACCACGAGCTGGCCGTTATCGCCCTGACCGTCCTGCTGGTCACCATGGTGCTGCCCGGCCTGCTGCTGCCGTGGCTGATGAGGCAGCTCGATCTCACCGAGGCCTCGCAGGCCGCCAACGATAAGATGCGCGCCGCGGTGGTCTCGCGGGCGCGCGCCGCCAGCATCGATGCGCTATCGCAATTCCGGCCCGAGGACGATGCCACCGGCGAGGCCGAAACGGTCGATCCGGAAATCTCCGCTAACGTCATCCAGTGGTTCGAGGACCGCTTGGGCGATGGCGAGAATCCCGCCGAGAACAACGACGAGCGCAAGCAGCGCGCCGAGGAGGCCCGCCGCGTCGCGCTGGAGGCCCGCCGCACCGCGCTCAACGCCGCCCAGAGCGAGCTCCTAGCCCTGCGCAAGGATCGGGCCTTCAATCCGGCCATCGTGGATGAGATACTGGAAGAGATCGACCGCATGGTCATCGGCACTAAGCACCGGGAGATTTAGCCCATGGATCCACAACACTATGCCGAGCTCGAGGACGCGATGGACTACCTCTACGATTTCCTCGACGCGGACTTGGCGGACCGCGTGCGCGCCGAGCGCGAGTTCGTTCCGGCGGGCCTAGAAAGCTTGCTTGCCGATGACTCCCTCGACGACTACGTCTGGCTCTGGATCAAGGATTCCGGGCCGAATGGCTTCCGGCAGTACCTGCGCGATGGCGGTTATTCCGAGGCCGAGGTGCGCCAGACCTTTGCCTGGGCGCGCAGCGAGTGGGGCATGAATACCCCACCGCATATCGCGTGGCTCAAAGAGGACGGCTACGAGCCACCGCGCATCGACTAGGCGAGGCGGTACGGCCCCGCCTTGCGCACCGCCGCATCGATGACCTCCGGATCCACCGTGACGGACTCGGAGTGCTTGATGACGACATCCGCAGTGGCCTCCCCGGTCATCTCGAAGGTGGCTTGGCCCATTCCCGTATCGGCAAAGATGCCGTAGAGCTTTTGCAGGCACTTGCGCACGTCGTTGTCGTTGCGGACGCCTTCGATGGCGATGCGGGTTTCGGTGACGGAAGATTTATCAGTCATAGAAACAGATTCTAATCCTTCGGTGCTAGATGCGGCCGTTGAAGGCCTGGAGCGCGGAATCCTCGCGGGTGCCGCCGCGGCCATCGCCGTAGTCGGCGTAATCACCAATCCAGGCAATCCGCGATACCCACTTCACGGCCTTATACCCGTGGTTCGACTCCACGCGGGCGCGCACTGGGGCGCCCAAGTGCAGATCGATGTCCTGGTCATTGCGAGAGATTGCCAAGATCGACTGATCCTCCATGGCGGTCTCGATATCGAAGGCCGCGTAGAAAGGCTCGCGCGGGCGGTTATCGTACATCTTTTGCGCCAAGCCATAGGACTCGATGAGCACGTAGTTGGCGCCTTCGGGGCGGGGGCAGAGTAGCTCGAGGACATCGGCAAGCTTGGGCCCTCCCCACTTGGAGGTCGCCGACCACCCCTGCATGCAGGTATGCGTGGCGATGTAGGACGTCTGCGGCAGCTCCCGCAACTGCTCAAGGGTGACGGTCTTTTCGGTGCCGTTGACATCATCGGCCACGGTAATGGCGTAGTTCTCCCAGCCATTGCGCTTGTACTCGGTCCACTCCGGGGACTCCTTTTCCGTCGGCGGCAGGCCGTTGGTCCAGTGGAAGGAGGAAATGGGCATCGGCGAGTCTTTGGTCTCCTTGGGCTTGCGCGGGTGGAAGTGGTTCAGCGAAAGCTTGCGGCCGATTTCGGTGAACGAGACCAAGAAATTATGCGCCCGGGCGCGGTCCGCCAAGGTCCAGTAGGACAGGGCAATCCAGAAGATGATGACCGCCACGATGGTGATGACCACGGTGGTAAAGGCCTGCATGTAGCGCTCGGTGGAAACGTCGCCGAAGACGATGTGGACCATGTTGTGCTCGCGGTGCACGAAGAAGACCAGCACCACGTGGACCAGGATGAACGCGGACATTAAGACCATGCCGATAAAGTGCAGCGACCGCGCGCCCTGGTGCCCGCCCAACATCTTCACGAACCACGGGAAGCGCACGCGGATGGCCGGCGACATGCCCAGACCGGTCACCATCATGAAGGGCGCGACGATGAAGATGACGAAGGCGTAGGCAAGCTGCTGGAGGGCATCGTAGGGCGTGAAGTGCTCGATGCCGGGGGCGCTGAGGCTGATATAGACCTTGAAGGTATCCCAGGCCTCCGGGATGATGTCCCAGGACGTGGGGATGAGGCGCTGCCACAGGCCAGTGGCAAAGAGCAGCACGACATATACCAGGCCATTGAGGACCCACAGCATGACCGAAAGGCCGTGCCAGTGGCGGCCCAGGCCCACGTTTTCGCGGCCCGGCAGCGTCACGACCGGTGACCACGAAAGCTCGTCCATCAAAGAGGTATATACGCCCTCTTCCTTCGGCAGCTTGCGCTTGGTAAAACGCAGCCATTCGGTGCCTGGGGCGCAGTCATTGCGCCACCACAGGCGCGGCATGGAAGAAAGCATTTCCAGCCCGGAGCGCAAGAGCATGCCGATGAGTACAAAGTTGATGAGGTGTGTCGCGCGAAGCCACAAAGGAAAATCGGGGTTTTCGCCGAGAGCCAAGACATAGTCCATGGGGGAGGGTCCTAGTGAGATAGTTTATGGGGAAAGGGGGCTATCTCTATTTTGACGGGTTTTCACGGATTAAACAAGCAGGCTGTAGATATGCGGAAATCCCGACCCTTTCGAGCCGGGATTTCCAGTGGCGGAGGATGTGGGATTTGAACCCACGAGGGGCGTGAACCCCGCACGCGTTCCAGGCGTGTGACATAGGCCGCTAGTCGAATCCTCCGAGAAGAAACATTAGCAGCCGTGGCAATTAGAATGCCAATCGCCTGGTCAGCGGCAATTTCTGGGCAATTATTGGGGTTTGGTGGGGCAGGGACCGGCGGTTGCTCTACCGCCGCCGCTTGCCGATGCCCCCGTAGCCTTCCGTCTCGCCCCGAGAGACGCGTATTTGGCTAATGTGGCCCGCGGGCGTTAAAATTAAGGGCAGGATTCCGCGTGGCGTCCATCCTCTGAACTCCCCCAGGGCAGGAATGCAGCAAGGGTCAGGAGGCTCTGACGGGTGCGCGGGGTCCCTTTTTTGTGCAGGGTGCGTTAGTATTGGTGGCTAAACGTCGCACCACACTATGGAAGGTAAGACATACTAATGTCGCTTCTCACTCTGGAATCGTCCGCTTTGGCAGAACTTGCCGTGAAAGTCCGCGAAGAATATGCGGGACTGAAGGCAAAGGGCCTCAAGCTGGATTTGACCCGTGGCAAGCCTTCGAAGGCGCAGCTCGATCTCTCCAATGCGCTGTTGTCGCTGCCGGGTGAGGGAAACTATACCGATGCTGAAGGTGCTGACCTGCGCAACTACGGCAACCTGAGGGGCGTCAAGAAGCTGCGCGAGCTGTGGGGCGAGTTAATCAATATTGACCCAGAGCTCCTGCTGGCAGGCGATAGCTCCTCGCTCAACATCATGTTCGACCTGATTTCTTGGTCCTATACCTTTGGCACCAATGATTCGCCGCGCCCGTGGAGCGAGGAAGAAACCGTCAAGTGGATCTGCCCCGTGCCCGGCTATGACCGTCACTTCGCCATCACGGAGCTCTTCGGCTTCGAGATGGTGACGGTGCCGATGGAAGACGACGGCCCGGATGTCGAGGCCATCGCTAAGCTCGCCCAGGACCCGCAGGTCAAGGGCATGTGGATCATCCCCATGTTTTCCAACCCCACCGGCGTACTCATCTCGGAGGAAAAGACCCGCCGCCTGGCGGAAATGGACACCGCGGCGCCCGATTTCCGCATCGTGTGGGATAACGCCTATGCAGTACACACGCTGACAGACGAGTTTCCGGAAGTCTTGCCGGTGCTGGACATCGCCAAGCAGGGCGGGCACCCCAACCGCTTCTGGGCCATGTCCTCGAGTTCCAAGGTCACCTTCGCGGGTTCCGGCGTGAGCTTTTTCGGCTCCTCGGCAGAGAACCTCGACTGGTACCTGGAGCACGCGGGCATCCGCGGCATCGGGCCCAACAAGATCAACCAGTTCGCCCACGCTGAGTTCCTCGGCTCCGCAGACGGCGTGCGCGAGCTGATGCGCCGCCACGCCGAGCTGCTAGCGCCGAAGTTTGCCGCCGCGCGTCGCATCTTGGACGAGCGCCTGGGCGAGTACGGCGTGGCGGAATGGACCGACCCAGAGGGCGGCTACTTCATCTCCATGGACGTCGTCGACGGCACCGCCACCCGCGTGTGGGAGCTGGCCAAGGACGCCGGCATCGTGCTCACCAAGGCGGGCGCGGCCTACCCGCACGGCCGCGATGAGAATGACCGCAATATCCGCCTTGCGGTGTCGCTACCGCCGCAGGAGGAAATCGAGGAAGCCATCGACGGCGTTGCCACCTGCGTGCTCCTGGCGGCCATCGAAAAGGCGGAGGGCTAAAATCAACGCCGATGAATCCGCCGTGTGGCTCAGCGAGGTCATCCCGGCCCCGCTGGAGTTCCGGTACGTCGACGGGCGCAGGCTGGGTTTAGCCACGCTTGCCGATGCCCAATCCCTCGCCCTCACCACCACCTTCAACGCCGTCGATACCGGCCTGCGCAGCGATGCCGAAGGCTTGGATGTGCGCTGCGAATTGGTCACGGTGGCGCGCGTGGGCCAGCCCGAAGTCGCCGCCGCCGTGGGAGCCGCGGCCGCGAAGCTGGAGAAGGCGGGCGGCCTCTTGCCCGCGCAGCCCGGCGTCTTGCTGCCGTCGCTTCTTGATCTGCCCGGCGAGCAGACCGTGCACCACGGGCTGCTCATCGCCCCGTACCTTTGGGGCGGGCAGACGCCGCAGTACCGTGAGGATGACCGCCTGACGCTCGTGCTGCAGCTGGTCATGCTGACGGATGCGGAATATGCGTTTGGGGTGGAAGAGGGCGTCGGCAAGCTGCAAGAGGCTGTGGCCGAGCAGGGCATTGACCTGCTGGACTGGTCGCGCGAGGGTTAGCCGGTAAACTGGCTAACCGTGGCTTTATACCGGAAATACCGTCCAGCAACGTTTGCCGAGGTCGTGGGGCAAGAGCAGGTCACCACGCCGCTATCTGCCGCCCTCGACGCGGGGCGCATCAACCACGCCTACCTCTTTTCCGGCCCGCGCGGCTGCGGTAAGACGTCTTCGGCGCGGATTATGGCCCGGTCGCTCAACTGCGAGCACGGGCCCACCTCGACGCCGTGCGGCAAGTGCGATTCGTGCGTGTCGCTCGCGCCCGGCGGCCCGGGCAACCTGGATGTGACGGAGCTTGACGCCGCCTCGCACAATGGTGTGGAGGACATGCGCGAGCTGCGCGACCGCGCCTACTATGCGCCGGCGGAATCGCGCTATCGCATTTTCATCATCGACGAGGCGCACATGATTTCCCCGTCCGGCGCCAATGCGTTGCTCAAGGTGGTTGAGGAGCCGCCGGAGCACGTGATTTTCATCTTTGCGACGACGGAGCCGGAAAAGATCATCGGCACCATTCGCTCCCGGACGCACCACTATCCCTTCCGCCTGCTTACTCCGCCCGCGATGAAGGGGCTGCTGCAAAGGACCGTGGCTTCCGAGGGCGTGCAGGTCGAAGACGCCGTCTATCCCATGGTTATCGAGGCAGGCGGCGGTTCCCCGCGCGATACCTTGTCGCTGCTGGACCAGCTTTTGGCCGGTGCGGGTCCCGATGGCCTGACCTATGGCCTCGCGCGCCCGCTGCTGGGCGTTACGGACGTCACGCTTCTCGATGACACCATCGCCACCCTCGCCGAAAACGACAAGGCCGGCCTCTTCGCACAGATCGACAACGTCATCGAGGCCGGCCACGACCCGCGCCGCTTTGCGGTGGATCTGCTCGACCGCTTGCGCGACCTGATGATCCTGCAGGCCGTGCCGGGTGCCATCGACGCCGGCCTGGTTTCCGCGCCCACCGACCGCGCCGAAGTGCTCACCGCCCAAGCGCAGCGTTTTTCCGGACCGCAGCTGACCTATCTTGCCTCCACAGTCAATGACCGCATCAGCGATCTGACCGGGGCCACCTCGCCGCGCCTGCTGCTCGAAATCATGTGCGCGCACCTGCTCATCGGTTCCTCGTCCGGTGCGGCGCCGGGTGCAGCTCTGGGCGCCGCGAGCCAGCCGGGGCAGTTGCCTCAGGCCGCCCAACCCAGCGGCGCACCGCAATCCGCACAGTCTGGCCAGCACAACCAGGCTGGCCAAGGGGCGCAGTCGGCGCAGGCAGAGCAGCCAGGACAAGCGGGCCAGGCGGCACCCTCTGCGGGAAAAGGCCCAGCCTTTTCGGGTGCCCAAGACCCGCAGTCGGCAGCGGCGGCCATCATCGCGCGGCGCCGCGCAAAGTCCCAGGCCCAGCAAAACCAGGCCGCCACGGGCCCTACTGGCTCAGAGGCGCCTAGACAACAACGGAATCAAGCGGCCGCGGGCACCGAGGCACAGGGGACGCAATCGGCATCACCATTGTCTCGGCCTGAGCAACCGGAGACAACTGCGCAGCAATCGCGTGGCGAGCATGAGGGTTCAGCGCAGTCGGCACAGGCAGCCCAGCCAGCGCAACATGAACAGCCGGCACAAACGGAGCCGGCAGGAGCTGAGAACAAGGAACGATCCGCGTCGCAGCCTGCGCAACCGAGCGCGGAATATGCGCAGCCGGGGCAGCAGCAACAGGCTGGGCGGCCTGACCAGGTAGGGAAGCCAGAAAGAGCTGATTGGTCTGGGCAGCCTGAGCAGCAGTCCACGGATTCGCAGTCTAGCGATGTGCCTGAAAAGGACGCTTCGGCTACCGCGGCAGTCGGCGAGGTAGAAACTGACGATGGCGCGGATCCATGGGGCCAGGAGCGTCAGGTTCCGCAAAATATGCCAGCCCGCGGCAACGGCCAGGCGGAACCGCTGGAGAAGCCGGTGCCGGCGGCGCCTGCGCAGGGGGCATCGGCAAGCGGCGATGACTTCGTGGATGCGGTGAAGAGGAAATGGGTGGAGCTGAGGGGGAGCGTCGGCAAGCGTAATAAGGTTGCCGAAATCATGCTTGCCGAAGCCCGCGTGCTCGGATTCCGCGATAATACGCTGACGCTGGGGCATACCACCGGTGCGCTGGCAGAACGCATCAATGCGCCGGCGAATAATTCCGTCATCGTGGACGTGCTGCGGGAGGAATTCCAGCGCGATATTCAGGTCAACTGCGTGGTGGGCACGGACCCTAAGAGCGCAGGGTTCGATGCGCCGCGGGCCCCGCAGGCCAAACCCGAATGGAACCCCAACGCGCCCGAGCGGGAGCCAAGCGACGACAAGGAGGCGGAGAGTAAGCCCGGGTGGCGCTCGCGCATTGCCAAGGCAAGCGAGGTGGCGAAGCAACGCGATGAAGAATTCGCGCGCACGCCGCAATTTAGCAACGGGGTGCCGCTGCCGCCCGAGCCGGAGGGCCCCGCGGACGAGCCGCCGCCGGAAGAACCGCCGGCCTATACGCGCGATGACGAAGAACGCGACATGGTCGAAGCCGCGCAGTCCGCAGGCGAAATGGACCATCGCAGCGCCACCGAGATAGCGATAGAGCTCGTGGAAAAGGAACTAGGCGCACGCCGTGTATAGGACTGTGGCACGGTAGACTCGGGCGGTAGCAAAGCTACAGTGGATTTATTGAGAAAGGACGAAAACTATGGCTGAACAAGATTCCACCCCACAACCAAACGACATGAACGACCTCATCGCGCAGGCAGCGCAGGTGCAGGCCGAGCTGCAAAAGGCGCAGGAAGAAATCCTGGCCACCAACGTTGAGGGGAGCGCGGGCAATGGCCTGGTTAAGGTAACCATGACCGGCGGCGCCGAGCTAGTAGACCTGCAGATTGATAAGTCCGTGGTTGATCCTGAGGACATCGATACGCTGCAGGACCTGGTGATGGGCGCGTTTAAGGATGCCCACGCCGCTGCGGGTAAGTTGGCACAGGAAAAGATTGGTCCCCTCTCGCAGGGCATGGGCGGCCAGGGTGGACCGTCGATGGATGACATGTTCGGCGGCTTCTAGCTGCGCGATATTCTAAAAGGCCGTTGCCCCGGTGGTGGGGCCGCGGCCTTGACGTAATTTTGGGAGTTGTGGTGTTTGAAGGACCTCTGCAGGACCTCATTGATGAGTTTTCGCGCCTGCCGGGCATCGGCCCGAAGTCGGCGCAGCGTATCGCGTTTCATGTGTTGCACATGGAACCGGAGGATATCGAGCGCCTGCAAAATGCCTTAGGCGGGGTGCGCGACGGCGTAACTTTCTGCCGCATTTGTTGCAATATTTCGCGCGAGGACGTCTGCCGGATTTGCATCAATTCGCAGCGCGACGCCTCCACCATTTGCGTCGTAGAGGAGCCGAAGGACATCCAGGTAATCGAGCGCACGGGTGAATACGAGGGCCGCTACCACGTCCTCGGCGGTGCGCTGGACCCGCTGGCCAATGTTGGGCCGAAGGATTTGAATATTTCCACGCTCCTCCAGCGCCTGGGCGGGGTGCTGCCGGATAGGGAGTTGGCGGATTCCACGCCAGAGGCCCCGCTTTACGACGACACCCCCACCATCCGCGAAGTCATCCTCGCCACCGACCCGAATACGGAGGGTGAAGCCACCGCGGCATACCTGGTGCGGTTATTGCGGGACTTTCCCGATTTAAAGATCACCAGATTGGCCTCCGGCATGCCGCTCGGAGGCGATTTGGAGTTCGTGGACGAGCTGACCTTGTCCCGTGCGCTTTCGGGACGCTTGACCATTTAGAAGTCCGCGGTGCCGTTCGGGATTAGGCCGAGCTGCTCAGTTTCTTGGGGTTTAGGGTACTGCGGCGGTTGGCCCGCGTGGCGCGCGGCCAGTAAAGACTGGGGGAGGCGCATTCGGCTCAGGCGGCGAGGCAGAGTGCGGCGGTGACGCTGAATTCGGCGGGGCGGCTGGTCGGTTCGCGTGGCGCGGATGCGGCGGCAGCCAGGCGATGCGCCCGTTGATGCGCGCCATCCGCCCGCGCCCCGGAAGGCCGTTGATGGAATTGTGGTACGGGCACAGCAGACACATATTCGCCGGGTGGGTGTGGCCACCGCGGGCGTATTCGAAGATGTGGTGGGCTTGGCATTCGGCGGCGGGGCGCCTGCAAGCGGGCCAAGCGCAGCGCGCGCCTTCGGCCTCAAGCATGCGGCGCTGCTTGGCGGAGGCGTGGCGGGCACGGTAGAGGTTGACGGGGCCTTCCTCGGGGTGGATGAGGGTGAAAAGCCCGGCTCCGGCGAGCGTACGGCGGAGGAGATCGGCACCGGTGATGGTGGCGCCGTTGGTCATGGCGAGGAGAACTTCCGAGCCCTCGCCGCGCAGGATTTTCAGGTAATCCGGCAGCTCGATGATGACATTGGTGGTCACGCTGGCCGGCGCGACCGCGCGGGAACCGGTGAGCCAGGCGAGGGGACTATCCTTCGCGGTGGCCCAAATATCGGCCATTTCAGCGGCGGGACCGGTAAAGCTCAGGGTGGTTTTCTCGCCGTGCAGGATGCGGCGCCCGCCGTCTTCGCGCTCGGGCGGCGGGGCGATGTCGCGCAGCAGGCGCGTGGCGGCGCGGGACACTTCGGCGGTGGTCCCGGCGGTAGCGCACAGGGTTTCGCGGAAGCGCCAGCGCTCGGTGGGATTCTTCACCCGCCGGGAGCGGCGCGCGATGAGCGCGAGCGTGTCCAGGCTGTGCTCGTTGCGCCGTGCGGCGGCTAGGGCGCGGCGTTGATAGCGCGAGTGGCTGGTGGGCGCGAGGAAGGCCTCGGCAGTGCGGCGCAGCTCGCGCGCTTGGTCCGCAGGCAGGGGCAGGTCAGCGGCAGCGTAGGCCTCTTCAATCAGGTCTACGCCGCGCTTGGCGATGTCCCCCAGCTGCTCCAATAATGTCATGCCCCGCAGCCTAGGGTCGGAGCCTAGGAGCTACAAGGCGGCCGCGCCCGGCCTGTGGATAACTCGGCTCTTTTTGGTTGTGAGGGGCGCGAATTGGGGAAGTTATCCACAGGTTTAGCGCTGGGAGCGCGGTGGCTCGGCGGCGTTGAAGCGCTCGGTGCGCAGGCGGTCGACCGCGGGGATATCCAGCGGATCGAGATCCGCGAGCGAGACGCCCATGGCTTGGGCGAGGAGCAGATCCGCGAGCTGCGGGTTTCGGGCCAAGGCGGGGCCATGCATATAGGTGGCGATGACGCTGCCCTGCACGGCGCCTTCGTAGGTGCGCTGGGTGGAGCCATCGGCAAGGTCTGCGGTGGCGGCTTGGTCGGCGTTGCCATTGCCGCGGGTGAGGGTTCCCAGCGGGCGGGCGGACGGGCCGAGGATGGTCGCGCCCAAGTGATTTTCGAAGCCGGTGAGCGGCTCGGTGAGATCTGCGGTCACGCCGGCGCCGGTAGGGGTGGAAGACACCTCGCCGATGGCGCGGTCTTGCATGCCGGCGGTGGTGGCATCGATAAGCCCGACGCCGTCGATAATCCGGCCGGAGGCGCGGAAGGACTCGCCGAGGACCTGCAGGCCAGCGCAAATGGCCAAGATGGGGCGGCCGACCGTGGCGGCGCGGGTTAGCCCGCCATCGGCAATGAGGTGCTCCGCGGCAAGAATCTGCGCGGTGTCTTCTCCGCCGCCGATGGTATAAATATCCAGCGTCTCGGGCACTGGTTCGCCTAGCCGGATGGGGTGAATCTCGGCGTCGAGGCCGCGCATGCGGGCGCGTTGGCGCAGCACGAGGGCGTTGCCGTCATCGCCGTAGGTACCGAGGACATCGGGAAGCACTAGGCCGATATTAAGCATTATTAGCCTCCTTGGACAGGGCCTTTTTCAGATCGCGGAAGGCGGTGTAATTGGCAAGGACCTCGATGCGGCCCTCGGGGCAGGCGGCGAGCGCATCCATGGGGTCCGGGATTAGCCCGTGGGTGATATCCGCGTACACGAGGCGGACGGCCAGGTCGGTGCCGCGCTCGCCGGCGGCCTTGACGCTGAGGCCGTTAAAGCCCTCGAATTTCACGTCCCAGAGCCAGGACATGTCGATGCCATCGGCAACCTGCCCGTTCGTGGCGATGACCAGCCCATCGGCGCTGCGGTCCACCATGGACAGGGCCTCTTGCCAGCCGGCGGGGTTCTTGGCCAGCAGCAGGCGAATCTCGCGGCCCTTCCAGTGGATGGTGGAATACCGGCCGGCGACGTCATCGATGCTTTCGGCCGCGGCAATAGCGCGATCCAAGTCCACGCCAAAGCCCTCGACGGCCGCAGCGATGGCTTGCGCGGCGTTACCGCGATTGGCGCGGCCCGGCAACGCCAGGTTCAGCGGGCGCTTTGCGGTGGGGGTGATGACGCCATGCTTGTCGATGCCCCACGTTGGCTGCGGGCGGCGGAACTCGCGGCCATCGGCAAGCGGCTTTACCGCATACCAGTCATCCTCGGTGCGCACGACGTGGCCGCCGGTGCGCGGGCAGGTGACGGAATCGCCGAGCCAGCCCGCGCCGGCAGAAACCCAAATGACGTTCTTGGCATCATAGGCCACCGATGTCATGAGCACGTCATCGCAATTGGCGATGACCAGCATGTCCGGGTGGGCCTCCACGGCGCCGCGGAGGGCGCGCTCGATTTTGTTGATCTCGCCGACGCGGTCGAGCTGATCGCGGGTGAGGTTGAGTAGCACAAGCGCCTGCGGGTTGAGGTTATCGGCGACGTGCGGCACGTGCAGCTCGTCAACCTCGAGGACGAGGCGCGAGGCGTCCTTGCCCGCCATGAGCGCGGAGATGATGCCGGCGTCCATGTTGTCGCCGCCGTCGTTGGTGGCGACGTGGTGCTCGGCGCGGACCGCGGCGGCGAGCATGCGGGTGGTGGTGGACTTGCCGTTGGTGCCGGTGACCAGCACGGCCGGGCGCCCGCCGCCCAAGTCGCTCATGATGGAGGGGTCAATGGCATTGGCGATAAGGCCGCCGATCATTCCGCCGGCGCCCCGGCCGGTGGCGCGGGAAGCGGTAGTGGCCAGCTTCGCGGCGGATGTCGCGGCGGTGGTGCGCAACTTCTTCAAGGCACCCGGGACTGAAAAACTCATGCCCTCTAGGGTAGCCGGGGAAGTGGGTTAGGCGTTGTTCTTGGGTGCCGAGCCGCCAGAATTTCGCCGCCCCCGGCCGCGCCCGCCGCGCCTGCGCCGCCGTTTCTGGCTCTTGCTCTGGTTATTTCCGCCGCTCTTTTGCGGGGGCTGGCGCCGCGCAGTGGTGGTGGGGTCTTCGATGCGGGTGAGGGCATCGAGAAACGCGGCATCAGACATCAGCGGGATGCCCTTGCGTTGGGCGTGCATGGCTTTGCCCACGAGATCCGTGGTGACATTGCACACGACAAGCGATGCCTCGCGGGTGAGCTTTTCCGAATAGTTCAACTCCTCGCGCATGAGGGCGGAGATAATCTTATCTGGGTCCTCTAGGATTTCGGGGGCCACGACGATTTCCATGCCGCGGCGCAGCTCCTTGCCGGGCTCGTATTTGCCGGGGTTGTGGTGCTGCACGGGGGCCTCGGCGGCATCGACGCGCACATGCGAGCGCTGCAGACCAAAGCGGTCGGCGCGGACATCGTCTGGGGCATAGCTGCGCACCGGGCCGCGCTGTTGGTGCTGGTAGAGCTGGATGAGCAGCTCCGTCTCCTCGCGCGAGGTCTCCTGCTCCGGGCGGCGGGCGCGTTCCACTGTTGCCTTTGGATCGGCATCCAGGCCATTCTGCTTAGCGACGCCCCTCAGCCGCACATCATTCGACCGCACCCCCTGCGCATATGAGGTGGCCAAGGTATCGATGATGCGCACGGGCGCGGGCATGTGGCCCACCTTTTGGCGGCGACGCTTGCCCTTATTGCGCCCGCGGTTGCGCGCGCGGTTTTGGCGGGCGGCGGTCATCATGGCGCGGCGGGCCTCGGCGACGATAAAGCCCCAGGTATAGGGGATATCGTGGACGACGAGGGTGCGGCCATCGATAAGCTTATCCAGCGACTTGAGGACTCTGCTAAAGGCCGGTGCCTGCTCGATATCCGCGACGGTTAGTCCGTGGAGGTGGTGTGGTCCGGCATCGATATCCGGCTTGAGCACGGCGTGGAAGCGCTGGCCAATATCGCCGGCATTATCAAAGGCCACCGCATCGATAGTGACGATGCGGCCGGTCGAGGGGTGGATGCCCGTGGTCTGCAGGGTGAGGGCCACGTAAGGGTGCTTGGTGACGGTCTCGGCTTTTTCCGGCTGCTTTTGCGGCGCGCTGTCCGCGGTGGATGCGGATGCCTCGGATGCTGTGGTGCTTGGAGCAGTCGAAACGGCGGGGCCGGTTGGAGTTTTTGGCTTCGCCGGCCCGCCGGAGGGGCGGACGGCGCGGCGCGGCCGAGACCGGCGCGGGCCTGGTTTGGCCGTGCCTGGGTTGCTGGGGGTACTGGCGCTGGATTCGCTTTGGGAATTGGGGCCCGGCTTGCGCTGTTGTGCTGCAGCCTGAGGCTCCGGTTGCGCGGCAGATTCGGCTGCGGAGTGTGGGGACGCCTGGGCGTGGGTCCTAGCCGCATGCTGGGACGCCATAGTCGCCGGCGAGGGAGCTTGCGGCGACCGTGGGGAGGGGCCAGGTGTGTTATTCATCAACCTTAGTCTAGTATCCCGGAATTCCTGTGGCGGGACAGGGCGCGCCGTGCCTTTTCGGTGCCTAATCCGGTTTAGTGGAAACTAAACCGCGACGATGAGTACGGTCACCAGCGCCACGACGGCGACCACGGCTATGGCCGTGACCCACCACCCAGTGTGGCGCGTGGGTTCCGGGGTAGCCGTTACGGCGCGAAAGCTGCTGGTTTCGAAGGTCTCGGTCGCCGCCTGCGTGGTGGGGGTGGCAACTGCCACGGAGTCCTCGTTGGAGGAGGGTAGCGGGTCGCCGGCGTAGATGCTCAGCACACGATCGTTGCCGCGTGGGGCGTGGTAGGCGTGGGCGAGGATGGGGGCATCGGCAAGCGGGGGCAGCGAGGGACCCGGGGACAAGGTGGTGAGGAATGTGGGGCCGAAGAAGACATCGACGGCGTCGGTAGAAGGCACCAGGTTGACCAGCACGTGCATCCGGGCTTGGGCGGGGATATCGAGATCCGCGGGGAGATCGGTGATATCGATGGGCGGGGCGTAGCCCAGCATCGTATAGGGCCCGCCGGGCGGATTATTCGCCGGCAGGCAGAGCCCGGGGCGGGGAAGCAGGAGGGTGACGTGGCCATCGGCATGCGGCTGGGCCGTGGCAGCCGGGGTGAGACCGGCGCGGAAAAGCAGGTCGATCTCAGGGTATTCCGCGCGGTCCGCGGCGCTGATGGTGCCGATCTGGCCCTGTGCTTCCACGCTTAAACCGCCCTCCTGGCTGGGAGCCAGGGTGACGGTAAATTCCTCCGTGCCCTTCACCGATGCGCCGTGAATGGGCAAGGCCTGCACCGCGCCGAGGCCGCGGTGGGGGATGAGGTAGGTAGAAGAAGGCATAGTCGATCTTCTACCATGCCCGGCTGCGTCCGCGTTAGGCCAACGCGCGGTTTACTGCGGAGGTGATCGCGTTGATGGAGGCGCGGGTCGTGGAACCAGCGATGCCCGCGCCCCAAACCTTGTTCTGGTTGACGTCAGCGGCAATGTAGCAGGCGGCCTCGGCATCATCGCCGGCCGAGCGCGATTGCTGGGAGTAATCGATGACTTCGAAGTCGATGTCCAAGGACTCCAGCGCATTAGCGTAGGCGGCGATGGGGCCGTTACCGGTGCCGGTGACCTCGGATTCCTTGCCGTTGTAGGTCACGGTGGCGGTGACGGTGGCATCGGTATCATCGGCGGAAATATTGTCGATCTCAAACGATTCCAAGTGCAACGGGGTGGTGCGATCCAAGAATTCGGTGGCGAAGATGTCCCACATATTCTTGGAATTGACCTCGCCGCCTTCGGTATCGGTGATTTCCTGCACGACGGTGGAGAATTCTGCCTGCATGGCGCGGGGCATATTGATGCCGTGGTCGGTCTTCATGATGTAGGCAACGCCGCCCTTGCCGGACTGGGAATTGACGCGGATAACGGCCTGGTAATCGCGACCCACGTCTTTCGGGTCGATGGGCAGGTAGGGCACCTCCCAGATGGCATCGCGCAGCTCTTCCCAGCTGACGTCGGTGGAATTGGCCTCTGGGCGCACGGTTGCGGCCAGTGCGTCCAGGCCCTTATTGATGGCATCCTGGTGCGAGCCGGAGAACGCGGTAAAGACCAGTTCGCCGCCGTAGGGGTGGCGCTCCGGGACGCGCAGCTGGTTGCAGTACTCCACGGTCTCGCGGATCTTGGGCAGATCGGTGAAGTCGATCTGGGGGTCAACGCCTTGGGTGAGCATGTTCAGGCCCAAGGTCACCAGGTCCACGTTGCCGGTGCGCTCGCCGTTGCCAAACAGGCAGCCCTCAATGCGGTCGGCGCCGGCCATATAGCCCAGCTCAGCGGCGGCAATGCCCTCGCCGCGGTCATTGTGGGGGTGCAGCGAAATCAAGATGGAATCGCGCCGGGCCAGGTTGCGGTCCATCCACTCGATGGAATCGGCGTAGACATTCGGCGAAATCATCTCCACCGTGGACGGCAGGTTGATGATCATTGGGTTCTCGGGGCTGGGATCCATGATGGCGACCACGTCATCGCAGACCTCGCGGGCGAAATCCAGCTCGGTGCCGGTGAAGGATTCGGGGGAGTATTCCCAGCGCCAGTTGGTATCGGGGTAGTCGGCGGCGATGGATTTGATGAGCTCGGCGGCATCGGTAGCCAGCTTCTTGATGGCCGGCTTGTCCTTGCGGAAGACCACGCGGCGCTGCAGCTTCGAGGTGGAGTTATAAAAGTGCACGATGACGTTCTTGGCGCCGGCGCAGGCCTCGAAGGTGCGGCGGATCAGGTGCTCGCGGGCCTGGACGAGGACCTGGATGGTGACGTCCTCTGGAATCTTATCGCCCTCGATGATTTCGCGGACGAAGTTGAAGTCCGTCTGGGAGGCGGACGGGAAGCCGACCTCGATTTCCTTGTAGCCCATCTGCACCAGCAGGTCGAACATGCGGTGCTTGCGCTCGGGGCTCATGGGATCGATCAGCGCCTGGTTGCCATCGCGCAGGTCCACGGCGCACCACTGCGGGGCGTGGGTGATTTTCTTGCCTGGCCAGGTGCGGTCCGGCAGGTCGATGTCCTCGACCTCGACGGAGAACGGTTGGTAGCGCTCGAACGGCATGGAGGAGCCGCGCTGCTTATTCCAGGCGGGCTGTCCCTCGCGGGGAGGGCCTGCAGGGGTGGTGATTTCGCGGGGTGCGCTGATGAAGGAATCGTTGGGAGACATGGTGTGCGGTGTCCTTAATGTGTTTGGTGTCGGGAAGTGCGACGGCCAGCTGGGCTAAGGATTGCCAGACTCCGCGACGGGGCGCTGGCCGTAGGTTTAGGCCGAAATCCCGCCGCGGCAGATAAGGAGTAGGTCGTTCCGCAATGTCATACCGGTCACACTACAGAGGATCTCACGGTGTGGCAACATATTTCATTCAGCGGGACACCCGGGCGCGTGGCGTACCATGCTGATGTGCCTACTGTTCCTACCACCCGCCGCCCCGCAGCCGCGCCCGCGCTGCGCTGCTGGTTTTATGCTGCACTGGTGGCGGTTGCGGGAACGGCGATTCGCCTCAGCGTGCTCGCGGCGCTGGCCGCGGCGCAGGGCGATTCCCTCTGGGGGCTGCTGAATAAATGGGACGCCCACTACTATGTCGACATCGCCCGCGCGGGCTATGGCGGGGAAACCGCCCTCGCGTTCTTTCCCGGCTTCCCACTGGCGGTGCGGGCGGTCAGTAACCTGCTGGGCACGGATATTGCGGGCACGGCGATGGTCCTCAACCTCTTTTTCACCATCGCCTTGGCAGCGGGCGCTATGGCGCTGGCCCGGCAGATGGGGCTGGACACGCGCGGCCAGGTGCTCGGCGCGACGGTGGTTACCAGCGCGCCCATGAGCATCGTTTTTGCCATGCCCTATACGGAGGCGCTCTTCGGCGCGCTCGCGATCTGGGCCGTGGTGATGCTGCATGACCAGCGCTGGATTGCGGCCGGGGCGCTGATTTTTCTTGCGTCCTTCGTCCGCCTGACCGCGGTGGATCTCATCGTGGTCTTCGCGCTCATGGTGCTCTTCAAGGCGCGGCGCACTTGGTGGGCTTGGCTGAGCGTGGCGGTATCGGCGCTGCCCTTAGCTGGCTATATCTGGTGGGCGAATCGCCATTTATCCGGCGCCGGCGGGTACTTTGGCCTGCAGGAAAAGCACTGGAATTCCGGTTTCGACGGCGGCCGGGCGACGGTGACCTGGGTGGCGGAGACGCTGTCTAGCGCCACGAACGGCGGGTATCTGCTCAGTGCTGCGGTGATCATCGCCGCCCCGATCTGCCTGCTGCTGGCCTGGGGGCGCCTGCCGCTTCCTGCCTGGCTGTTTGCCGCGGTGCTGATGGCAAATGTGCTGCTTTCCGATGGCATTATGCACTCCCGCCCCCGCCTCTTACTGCCCGCAGCGGTGGTCTTGCTGCCGTGGGTGGGCAAGAAGGGGGCATCGGCAAGCGTGGGCGCCTGGGTGCTCTTCGGGGCCTGGTTTTCGGCCTATATGCTGGCCGTATTCGAGTGGGCCATCTAGCTGCGCTGGCTGACAGGATTGCGGGACAAAATGATGGTCGCGGCAATCATGACGCCGAGCGCGGCTATCATGACCAGCCAGCCAGCGGTGGAATCGATGAGGAATTTCTCGCCCAAGACCATGTAGCCCAAGCCGAAGGCGACGATGGGCTCGAAGATGGTCATGGCCGGCAGTGACTGCGCCAGCGGGCCGGCGTTGAAGGAGTACTGCTGCACCACGGTGCCGGTCAGGGCGAGGCCGATGAGGCCGTAGAACTGCCAGCTGCCCACCAGGACGCTCAGGCCCTCGTGGGTGAAGATATCGACCACGGCCTTGGATAGCAGGGCGACGAAGCCGTAGATGACGCCGCAGGCGGTGCCCAGGGCGAGCGGGCGCTGCTCGCGGAATTTATGGCCGGCAACGCCCAACGCGACCAAGGTGGCCAGGCCCAATAGCAGGGCGGGCCACCACTGGCTCCACTCGGGCCGGGGGTTACCGGCAACGGGGCGGCCGTAGACCACCATCACGCCGACCGCAATCGTGAGCGCAATGGACCAGAAGGTCTCGTGCACGGGCATGGGGCGCTTGGCATACCAGGCCGAAAGCGGCAGGGTAAACATGAGCGAGAGCACCAAAATGGGCTGGACCACCAGCAAAGTACCAAAGCCCAGGGCAACGACCTGGAGGCCATAGGCAAGGATGGCCGCGCCGGTGCCGACCCACCACAGTGGATTGGTCATAGCGGAGCGCATGACTGAATCGTCTGCTTCAAGGGCGATGCGGTGGCGAACGACCGTGCCCCAAGCAACCGTAAGCGCGGAGGCGATCGCGAAGAATACGGCGAGGAGGTTGCTTAACACCCGCTCAACGCTAGTAAAAAAGTGACGGAGATGCATTTTGCTTATCGATGCCGCCCCCGCCCCGCCACCCAGCGCGCGCACGGGGGTGGGTGTGAATAAAATAAAAGTATTGTCTCGGAATTATGATGAGGTGTAGCGCCTTGCGGGGTAGCATAGGAATTTGACTAGTGTCCGACAGGTATTTCTGTGGCGCGTCTGCGCGCAGGGGTGCCTTTTAAAACGAAAGGTGGCAACCACACCGTGGCCCTGATCGTTCAAAAATACGGCGGCTCCTCCCTCGAATCCGCAGATCGCATCCGCGCGGTAGCGGAGCGGATTGTGGCCACTAAAAAGCAGGGCAATGATGTCGTCGTGGTGTGCTCCGCTATGGGGGATACCACCGATGAGCTTCTTGACCTTGCAGCGCAAGTCAATCCCGTTCCCCCGCAGCGCGAAATGGATATGCTCCTTACCGCGGGCGAGCGCATCTCCAATGCGCTAGTAGCCATGGCGGTGGAGTCCTTGGGCGCGAAGGCCCAGTCCTTTACCGGCTCCCAGGCAGGCGTGTTGACGACCGAGCGCCACGGCAATGCGCGCATCGTTGACGTCACCCCTGGGCGACTGACCGAGGCCTTAGAGGATGGACAGATCTGCATCGTCGCCGGTTTCCAGGGCGTGAATAAGGACTCGCGCGATGTGACCACCCTGGGCCGCGGCGGGTCCGATACCACCGCGGTCGCCCTGGCTGCGGCGCTGAAGGCGGATGTGTGCGAAATCTACTCCGATGTCGATGGCGTCTATACCGCCGATCCGCGCATCGTTCCGGATGCGCAAAAGCTAGAAAAGCTCTCTTTTGAAGAGATGCTGGAAATGGCCGCCGTAGGATCCAAGATTCTGGTCCTGCGCAGCGTGGAATACGCCCGCGCTTTCAATGTTCCGTTGCGAGTTCGCTCGTCTTATTCAAATGACCCCGGCACGTTGGTGACCGGCTCGATGGAGGATATCCCCGTGGAAGAAGCAGTACTTACTGGTGTAGCAACTGATAAATCCGAGGCGAAGGTAACCGTGCTGGGCATCCCAGATCGCCCGGGCGAGGCCGCGAAGCTATTCCGCGTCATCGCCGATGCGGAGATCAATATCGATATGGTGCTGCAAAACGTCTCCTCCCTGGAGGATGGCACCACCGACATCACCTTCACCTGCCCGCGTGCCGATGGCCCCCGCGCGATGGAGCTATTGAGCAAGCTGAAGTCTGAGGGCGGCTGGTCCAATGTGCTTTACGATGACCAAGTGGGCAAGGTCTCCCTCGTCGGCGCCGGCATGAAGTCTCACCCAGGCGTGACGGCGGACTTTACCGAGGCCCTGCGCGATGTGGGAGTGAACATGGAGCTTATCTCCACCTCCGAAATCCGCATCTCCATGCTGACGCGCGAGGCGGACCTAGAAAAGGCGGCGCGCGCCCTGCACGATAAATTCCAGCTCGGCGGCGAGGAAGAAGCCACCGTCTATGCTGGAACCGGACGCTAAACCAGAACAAATCAAGGGGAAGACAATGACTACCGTTGCAGTCGTCGGCGCCACCGGCCAGGTCGGCCGCGTGATGCGCTCCATTTTGGAAGAACGCAATTTCCCGGCGGATAAGGTGCGCTTTTTCGCCTCCGCCCGCTCCGCAGGAACCGAGCTGGAATTCCGCGGCGAGCAGATCGAAGTGGAGGACTTGGCCGAGGTGACCGAAGAGTCCGTGGCCGATGTCGATATCGCGGTATTTTCCGCGGGTGGTTCCACCTCCGAGAAGTGGGCCCCGGTCTTTGCCGCTGCGGGCGCTACCGTGGTGGATAACTCTTCGGCCTACCGCAAGGACCCGGAGGTTCCGCTCGTGGTATCGGAGGTAAACCCCGAGGAGGTGAAGAACCTGCCGAAGGGCATTATCGCCAACCCAAACTGCACCACCATGGCCGCCATGCCGGTGCTGAAGGTGCTGCACGATGCCGCCGGCCTCAACAAGCTGCACGTATCGTCCTACCAGGCGGTATCCGGATCCGGCTTGGCGGGCGTGCAGACGCTGGCTGCACAGGTCTATAGCGTGGGCGATCACAACGTGAACCTGGTCCACGATGGTTCCGGCCTCGATGATGAGGACCTGGGGCCTTTCGTTGCGCCCATCGCTTATAACGCCCTGCCCTTTGCCGGCAGCCTCGTCGATGACGGCAGCAACGAGACCAACGAAGAGCAGAAGTTGCGCAATGAATCCCGCAAGATTCTCGGCCTGCCGGACCTCAAGGTCGCCGGCACCTGCGTGCGCATCCCCGTCTTTACCGGCCACACCCTGACCATCCACGCGGAGTTCGACAAGCCCATCACCCCGGAGCAGGCCACCGAGCTTCTGGGCGATGCCCCAGGCGTGACGCTTGCCGATGTCCCCACCCCCCTCGCCGCCGCCGGCAAGGACGATTCCTTGGTCGGGCGCATCCGCCAGGATCAGACCGTAGATGACAATAAGGGCCTCGTGCTCGTCGTCTCCGGCGATAACCTGCGCAAGGGCGCTGCACTCAATACCATTCAGATCGCAGAACTCTTGGTATAGCCGCAAGGCACCACAGTCCGGCGCATAAAAAATTCGGCTCCTCCTTCCTGTAGTGGGAAGCGAGGAGCCGAATTGCGTGTGGCTTAGTTAAGACCTTAAACCTTAGTCTTCGTCTTTCTTACCAAAGTCCAAGTCGCTATCGACGGAAGGTACTTCCGGCTTCGTGTGCTGGACGTAGGTAACGGAAGGCGCAGGCTCCGAACGGTCGTAGTCGAGTTCATCGTCCTCTTCGAGCTCCTCGTGGATATCCTCGGCGAGGTGATCGATGAATTCTTGCGTGTGCATATTGGATGCTGCGGCTAGCATGCGCAGCTCGCGCTCATTCTTCTTGGTAAAGCGCTGGCGCGGGTCCAACTTGCGGGCGACGAGATCATGGGCGCGCATGCGGCGATCGGATTCATCGGCAAGCATGCCGCGGTTTTTAATGCGGTTATAAACCATCACGACAATCATCAGCAGGCCGAGGTAACCCAGGATGGGGTAGACGTTGCTGACTAGGGACTGGAAGCCGATGAAGGACAGGATGAAGCCGATGATGCAGGATGCGGCATATACGGGGTAGAAGCGCTGTGGGTTATTGCGGGTCAGGCGCTTGCCCAGCGCGTAGAACATACCGATGGCCGTGTTAAAGACCATGCCGTAGATGACGAAGGTCATCAAGACGCCGAGAACCGGGTGGATGCCGGTAATCAGCTTCAGCACCGGCATGTCCTCGCCGTTGACGTCCTTGGCCTCGAAGAAGAGGGCGAAGACGAGCAGGGCTAGCAAGATGAGGTAGAGGAAACCACCGATGACGCCGCCGATGCCCACGGCGCGGTTATCTAGGAAGTTACCGCCGATGACGATGGACATGGACACGGCCGTCATGACGTTCAGGCCGGTGTAGTTCAGGGCGGAGAGCCACCAGTTTGGCAGCGAGGTATTGACATTATCGATGGCCCACGTGTTTAGGGATGCGAAGTCCACATCGGCCGTAAGGATGGTATAGCCGGTGGCCAGCACCACGAAGAAGATGATGAACGGGGTGATGGTACCGATGACGCGGGTGACGCGGTCCACGTCCATAAGGCCCACCAGCAGCACGAGGATCAGCATGACGGTGCCGCCGACCCACACAGGGATGCTGGGGAATTGCTGGTTGATATTGGAGCCACCACCGGCGAACATGACGAAACCGATGGAAAACAGCGTAATAAGCGTGGACCAGTCCAAGATCTTGGCGGTGACTGGTGAAGCGATCTTGTTATAAACAGCGGTGTGTTCCACCGCTTGGAAATAGGAGCCCAGCTGCAGGATGGACACGCCGGTGACCATCATGAGGGCGGCGGCGAGGGCGATGCCCCACAGGCCCCACTCGCCGAAAGCTACGAAGTACTGCATGGCTTCTTGGCCCGAAGCAAAGCCTGCGCCCACAACGATGCCAATAAACGCCATGGAGATTCCGATTGCGCGTTTAATCATGAGGGGAGAAACTCTCTTACTCACACTCGCCGGGCCCGGCTTTGGGAACGCGCGGGCCCGGATCGACGGTCGATTTATCACGTGTGTGTATCTAATAGAATCACATTTCACCCGTGACTTCACAGCTGAAATCGCGTCACTTTAGTATTTTTCTACCCCGCTCAGGGCCCGCATGCGCCCGCTGCGCTGCCCTAAGTACCTGCACTTTGATAAGTATTGCGGCGAAAGTATGCGTCCAGGCTCTCGAACATTCGGGGGTATTAATTTGCGCCCTCAATGAGGTCCTTGCGGGCGCGCGCCACGCGGGAGCGGATGGTACCAACGCGCACCCCGGCGATTTTGGCCGCTTCCTCATAGGTATAGCCCAGTACCTGGGTGAGGATGAGGGCTTCGCGGCGGTCGGCCGGTAGGGCATCGATAAGCGCCCGGGCATCGATCCAATCGCTCCAGGAGCCGGAATTTTCCGCGGCGGAGCTCATGGCATCCTCGTATTGCGTGGCGGACTTGCGGGGCCGGGCCATATCGTGGCGGATATTATCCACCCACACGCGCCGGGCCAGCGAGAGTAACCAGGTGCGGGCGGAAGAGCGGGCGGCAAAGCGCGGCAAGGCGCCGATGACGCGCAGGTAGGTCTCTTGGGTGAGGTCGTCGGCGATTTCGGGGCCGCCCAGGTGGGCGAGCAGGCGCCAGACATCATCTTGGGTGGCCTTGATGAACTCCGTAAGCGCTGCTCGGTCGCCGCGCCCAGCCCGGAGGGCGAGCTCGGTGACGCGGGCGTCGTCTGCTGCGGAGTGGTGTGTCACCTGAATGAATCTACCAGTAGCTCCTATATTTCTTATCCAAGGTTGCGCTGGATGGGGCATCGGCAAGCAGCACATGCGTGCATAAGGTAGCGCAGCACCGTTATACGTAGTAAGCTATGGGTTGTCCGTGATTGATAATTGACCCCAAATTATCGACTGATTGCCAGGAGGCAAAGACATACCATGACTGATTCCACCGCTGATGACATCCTGAACAAGGGACAGCGTCCCGCAGGTAAGGGCAATACTACTCGCCCGTCCGGCCAGCCCGTGCCTTCCGAGAACACGTCCGTGACCGCCGGACCCCAGGGTCCGCTCGCGCTCAACGATATTCACCTCATTGAAAAGCTCGCCCACTTCAACCGCGAGCGCGTACCCGAGCGTACCCCGCACGCCAAGGGCCACGGCGCCTACGGTGAGCTGCACATCACCGAGGATGTGTCCGCCTACACCAAGGCCAAGGTCTTCCAGAAGGGCACCGTCACCCCGATGATGGGCCGCTTTTCCACCGTCGCCGGCGAGCAGGGTTCCCCGGATACCTGGCGCGATGTGCACGGCTTTGCCCTCCGCTTCTACACCGAAGACGGCAACTTCGACATCGTGGGCAATAACACCCCGGTATTCTTCCTGCGCGATGGCATGAAGTTCCCGGACTTCATCCACTCCCAAAAGCGCCTGGGTTCCAATGGCCTGCGCGATGCCGATATGCAGTGGGATTTCTGGACCCGCAACCCGGAATCTGCCCACCAGGTGACCTACCTGATGGGTGACCGCGGCACCCCGAAGACCACCCGCCACCAAAATGGCTACGGTTCCCACACCTTCCAGTGGGTCAACGAAGACGGCGAGGCATTCTGGGTGAAATACCACTTCATCTCCCGCCAGGGTGTAGAGAACTTCACCGATGAAGAGGCCACTGTGGAAGCCGGTAAGAACCCGGATAGCCACCGCGCGGATCTCTACAACGCCATCGAAGAGGGCAACTACCCCATCTGGGATGTCAAGGTGCAGATCATGCCGCTTGCGGAGGCAGAGGACTACCGCTTCAACCCCTTCGATCTGACCAAGGTCTGGTCCAAGAAGGACTACCCGCTGCACGATGTGGGCTACTTCGAGCTCAACCGCAACCCGCGCAACTTCTTTGCCCAGATCGAACAGGTTGCACTCGATCCCTCCAATATTGTGCCGGGTGTTGGCCTGTCCCCGGATAAGATGCTGCAGGCCCGCGTCTTTGCCTATGCGGATCAGCAGCGCTACCGCATCGGGCCGAATTACAAGCAGTTGCCGGTCAACCAGCCGCGCAATGCGGAGAAGGTCAATACCTACGAGCACGAGGGTCCAATGCAGTATTTCTACAATGCTCCAGAGGATCCGGTGTACTCGCCCAACCGCCATGCGAAGGGTACGGGCGTGCTTGACGATGCCTCCGTAAACAACCGCGAGGACCTAGAGACCACCACCGCGGCTGACCTCTACGTGAATCCGGACCCCCACGGCCAGGACTTGGTCCGCGCGCCGTACGTGCGCCACGCGGAAGACGATGACTTCGTCCAAGCTCGCGACCTGTACGAAAACGTCTACGACGACGCCGCCAAGGAGCGCTTGGTCACCAATATCACCAACGCGATGGCCGGCGTGTCCGAAGAAACCGAAGAGCGCGTGTACCAGTACTGGACCAACGTCCACCCGGACCTAGGCCAGCGCGTGCGCGAGGTCTTCGCCGAAAAGAAGTAGCACGCCACTGCGGTTGTACTGCTTTTTAGAGGCATAAAGCAAAGCCGCCTTCGACCATCCCTGCGTCCTCACCCCACAGCGAGCTGCTGTGAGTTGGGTGGAGTAATTGGTCGAAGGCGGCTTGTGCGTTAGGCGGGATTAATCGCAGCGGCGCATATTGTCTGCAACAAAGCTCGGCGCGCCCTGATTGATCCATTTGTCTACGTCATAGCACGGTGCGGTCAAACCACTATTTGTTTCACCGATGGGTTCAATAGTTGTCCATGCGCCATCGCTAAAACGTGCCCAAGCGGTCCAATCTGTACTGTCTTTGCCAAAATGAGCCCATTCCCCGTCGCAATCCGACACCAAAATATTGCCCATATCGGGCTCTAGAGACGAGAAGGTACTTGGGGAACAATCACCTTTGGCCTGCGTGGTAGTGGTAGTGACTGTTGTCTCCTGTGGTGCAGGTGGCTGTGCAGTAGTTTCTACCGTTTCTACCGGGGAGGTTGTGGGTGAGTCCGTCGCAGTCGCCGTTTGTTCCGTGGAGCTTGCAGGGCTGGAGCTAGAGCTAGAGCTGGATTGTGCCACGGCGTCAGAAAACTGGGGCTCACTGGAATCGACAGAGTTATCGGCATCATCGGCGCAGGAGACCAATGCCATGCACAGCGGAAATGCGGCTACGCACGTCAAGGCGCGGGAGTGAGAGAGTTTTAGAGAATTAGGCATGTCTTAATAGTAGATTCTCTTTGTAATGCGTGGGGATCGGCGCGCCTGCAGAAAGGGAATGACCTGCAGCGATAGGTTACTAGCATGACCAAACGCTTTGCCTCGACCGCGTCCACCGCGTCCGCGAGTTCCTCGCGGTGGCGCACACTCTTACTGCTCGTATTGCTCGCCGTACCGCTTATCGTTGGTACCGCAGTGGCGGCCTGGTCGCAGTGGGAACCGGCGCATGCGTGGTCGAGCGCCGCGCAGCCTTATGGCGCGCCGCAGGCGAATGCGACCTCACCAGAGCTTAAGGAAGCCGCCGAGGCCGCCAGCCACGCCCAAGCGCAGGCTAGCATCCTGAAATCTGGCGCGGATCGGTTAAACAAGGGCACCAGTGAGCTGGATAAGGGTGCTGGGGAATTAGGCGAGGGCGTCGAAAAGCTCGCCGGCGGCTCGCAAGAGCTGGTGTCGGGGCTTAACCAGTTGCAGTCAGGGACCAATACCCTCGGCGGTGGGGCGACGGAACTGGCCAATACCGTCGGAGGGGCCGTTGACCAGGTCGTGGGCCTGGGAGCCGTCCAAGGCCAAATCCTAGAAGCCATCGACGGTACGGTGCGCGACCTGAAAGGAAATGATTCCAAGGAAGCGAAACAAGTTCGTTCCCAGCTGGGGGATTTGCGCAAGCAGGTGGAAAACTTCCGCCTCGATGAATCCCTGACCGGGGAGCTGAAGAAGCTGAAGGATGGCTCGCGCGATCTCTCTAATCAGCTGGCGGTAAGCGGTTATGCCTACCACGATGGCATCAACCAGGCCGTGGCAGGCGCGCAACAGCTCAACCAGTCCATAGCGGAGCTCAATAGCCGCGTGGATGAGGCTCTCGATGGGGTGGGCCAGCTTGACGATGGCGCCGGCAAGCTCACCGGCATGGCGGAACGAAACCAATCGAACCTGGGCGCGGTGCAGCGCGCCCTGCCTCCTGCGCACGTAGCCGCAGAAGAGGACGCACGCCAGCTAAGCCCGGTCATCGCCATGCTCATTTCCGCGCTCGTCCTGCTGGCTGGTTCCGCCGCTGGGGTGGCATGGAAACTGGGCTTCCGCCCGTGGCTGATGGTTCTAGGCGGATCGCTGGCCGCGGTGGCCATCGGGGAGATCCTGCTCTTCGTCTTGTCCATCGGCCTGACCCCCATCGCTGCGGTAGCCGCCGGAGGGGCGCTGTTCTTGGGCGCCCTGTCCTCTGCGCTTATCGTGCGGGGCTTGCTCGAACTGTGTGGCATGACTGTGGGATCCATCCTCGCCGCGATCTTTGGCATTGGGCAGACCGCATTGGTGGGGTGGCTGTGGAAATCCGCGGCCATCGCCGGGGCGGACAAGGTGTGGCAGGTAGTAGCTAACCTTTTGCCGCTCAACTGGACAACGGCGGCTGTCACCGTGGCGGGCAACGATGGTGAGGCAGTGGTGCTGTGGACCGGCCTGGCTGTCTTGGGCGCTATCACTCTCGTAGGTCTGAGTGCAGTGAAATGGATCGTGCCTGCCAGGAAGAACCCAAAAACAGGCGCTAAAGTATGAAATTGTGTACTTAAATAGGCTAAAGCTTGTATGAAGCTGGCAATATTTGCCATCGCTATGGTTGGAATGCGAGGAGTGTTATTCTTGCTAGTGCTCACACCGTCTACTTAGGGGGTAGGCGAACGGCTTACGCCGTTGTGAGTGATAGGGAATAGGGACGACGCGGTGCTGTAGGGGCGCCGCGTCGTTTCCCGTTTTGCCCAAAGCTATTTATCCACGGCCGGGCCAGGGTTGATGCATGCGGCCCACGGCAGAAATGTGCGCTACCACACAGTAATGTTTAACATTAGCTATACGTCCATTGGCTAATGGCGTGCGCCAGGCGGGCGCCAGTGACTTTTGAAGGAGCGCAATGCAGACCTCCCTGGGGCTGACCCTGATGGGATTGGCCATCATCTTTGTGACGGTGGGCATCCTCATCCGCGGCCGCGTTAATCCCATCATTCCTATGACCTTGGTGCCCGTCATTGGCGCTGTGACAGCCGGTTTCGGCGTAGAAGATATCGCGGATTTCTTTGGTGAAGGATTAAGTTCTGTCATCAACGTCGTGGTGATGTTCATCTTCGCCATCATTTTCTTCGGCATTTTGCAGGATGTGGGGCTTTTTACCCCGGTGATCCGCAGCCTCATCAAGGCGACCCGCGGCAATGTCATGGCCGTGACCATAGGCACGGCCGCCATCGGCATCGTGGCACACCTCGATGGATCGGGTTCCACGACCTTCCTTATTACGATTCCCGCATTGCTGCCGCTGTACCGGGCGCTGCACATGTCGCGCTATGTCCTAATTACCATCGTGGCCCTAGCCGCTTCGGTGATGAATATGGTCCCGTGGGGCGGGCCACTGGGGCGTGCCGGTGCGGTGGTTGAGCAAGACCCGAACGATATTTGGCTGCACTTATTGCCCATTCAGGGTGTGGCAGTGGTCCTCATCTTTGCTACTGCCACCCTGTTGGGTTGGCGCGAAAAGCGCCGCTTGGCCAAGCTACAGGAAAGCGGCGAGATTAAGGGCACCATCTCTGTGGACGTGAATTCGTTGGCGGATGATTTTTCCGCCAAGCAGGTCGAGGAACAGCAGAAACTCGGGTTCAGGTACCGGAAATCCCGGTGGGTTACCATCGCGAATATCGTCGTTGCTTTGGCTGTGCTCGCAGCCCTGCTTTCTGGCTTGTTGCCACCGGCGCCCGCGTTCCTCATTGCTACCACCATTGCCTTGGTGGTGAACTTCGACGGCGCGATGGAGCAGGGCGATGCCTTGCGGCGTCACGCCCCCAACGCCTTGTCCATGGCCGGAGTGATCATTGCGGCCGCGATGTTTTTGGGCGTGCTCAATGAGACCAAGATGCTAGAAGAAATCGCGCTGAGCCTGGTGAATGTCCTGCCGGAAAGCGTGGCGCCGTATCTGCACGTCATCGTGGGATTCTTTGGGGTTCCGCTGGATCTGTTGACCTCCACGGATGCGTATTACTTCTCGGTACTGCCCATCGTGCAGGGCACGGTGGAGTCCTTCGGCGTCAGCGGTATGGGCGCTGCGAGCGCCCTCATTATCGGCAACGTGGTGGGCACCTTCGTCTCCCCATTTTCGCCGGCGCTGTGGCTGGCGCTGGGGCTGGCGGACGGTCAGATGGGCAAGTACCTGAAGATAGCCTTCCCCATCGCATGGGTATTTTCCATCTTCCTCGTCGCCATCGCATTCTTTACCGGAATGCTGGCCTAAATAGCAGGCCCTAGAATCCGCCGGGCCCTGGAGGCATGGAAAAAGCCCGCAGTTTCCTGCGGGCTACTGTCGGGATAACAGGATTTGAACCTGCGACCTCTTCGTCCCGAACGAAGCGCGCTACCAACCTGCGCCATATCCCGGTCTACTGCTTAAAAGCAGTACTGAGATACTTTAACGCATGGTGAATGAGATCGACAAAACGGCAGGTCTAGTCCGCCTCAGTGATCCTCAGCAGGGTGGCCGAGGGGCGGCAGAATAAACGCACCGGGGCGAATTTGGACGTGCCCAAGCCATTGGAGACGTGCATCTTCATAGGGCCAAAATCATGCAGGCCCTGTGCGCGCGGGCGATCAATGCCGCAATTGGTCACGATGGCGCGCGACCCAGGCAGGCAAATTTGCCCACCGTGGGTATGACCGGAAAGGGAAAGCTGGTAACCATCGGCGGCGAATTTTTCGAGCACTCGCGGCTCAGGGGCGTGAAGCAGGGCGAGCGATAGATCGGCATCCTCGTGGGGCGGGCCGGCGATTTCGGAATAATCATCCAAGTCGTGGTGCGGATCGTCCACCCCAGCCACGGCGAGGCGGACATTGCCTACCTTGAACTCGTGGCGGGCTTGGTTGCCGTCGTACCAACCGTGCTCCACGAAGGCCGCGCGCATGCCGCGCCAGGGAAGGTCAACGTAGGAAGGCTCGCGCTTTTTGCCCAGCAGGTATTTGAAGGGGTTGACCGGGCGCGGCGCCCAATAATCATTGGTGCCAAACACGAACACGCCGGGCCGGGCGAGCAGCGGGCCGAGTGCGCGCAGGGTATCGGGTACGGCCTGCTTATCGGAGAGGTTGTCGCCGGTATTGACCACGAGGTCTGGCTCCAGTGCATCGAGGGCGGAGACCCAATCGATCTTGGTCTGTTGCCCCGGGATCATGTGCAGGTCAGAAATGTGCAGCAGGCGGAACTCTTCTTCGCCGCGCAGGGTGCCCTTGGGAAGGAGCGGAAGGGTAAATTCCTTGAGCTCGAATTTCGTGAGCTCACTAAAGCCCCAAGCAGCAACACCTAGGCCGGCGGCGACGCCGCCAAGAATCCGTTGAAGTTTCACAGCTTCTACACTACCTGCCTTAAATAGACGTATATTGAAAGGCATGAGCGAGCTAAAAGATACTATCCGAGCAGATCTGAAAACGTCGATGAAGGCCAAGGAAAAGCAGCGCACCAGCGCCATTCGCGCGCTGCTCGCGGCGATCCAGGCCGAGGAAACCACTGGCTCCCGCCACGAACTGGAGGATGAAGACATCCTCAAGGTCATCGCGCGCGAGATTAAAAAGCGCCGCGAGTCCGCGGAGGTCTATGAGGAAAATGGCCGCCCGGAATTGGCAGAGGCTGAGCTTGTCGATGTCCCCTTCTTCGAGGCCTACCAGCCGCGCCAGCTCGATGATGCGGAGCTGAAGGCATTGGTAGAAGAAGCAATTGCTGAGGTAGAAAAAGAAAACGGCGAAGCACCCACCATGAAGCAGATGGGTGCGGTCATGAAGGTCGCCAATGCAAAAGCCGCCGGCCAGGCCGACGGCAAGCGCCTTTCCGCTGAGGTAAAAGGCCAGCTTAACTAATCTTTAGCGGCCGAGGAGATTGCGGATATCGTTGCGGAAGTTATCGATATCTTCTTGGCGGATTCCAAAGTCTTCTGGGCTGAGGTTTAATCCGCCGCCGTTATTTCCTCCCCAGTTGCTCACACCGGTAGTGTTCGCGCTGCCGGTGTTATTTTGTGCGCCGGTCGTATTTGCACTGCCCACGCCGCTGGAGGGGGATTGGGTGGCAGAGGTGCCATCGGAAAGCTGCAGGGTAATCTCGGCGCCGTCCTTCTTGCCATCCTTGCCGGTAATCGCGCGCACCACGCGGCCGTAGGGAACATCCCCGCCGACGACGCGGGAGGTCTTTACCACATAGCCCTTGGCCTCAAGGGTGCTGCGGGCCTGTGACTCGTTTTTACCGCGCAAGCTATCGAGCAGCTTATCCCCGGTGGTGCCGTCATCGTATTTCTTATTGTAATTGGGCAGTCCACCCTGGGTAGCCCGCGGCAGCTGCGATGCCATGGTGAAAAATGTCTGCGCGGGCTCCAAGCCACCAAAGAGGTTGCCGGCGCCGGTGCACTGGCGCACAGGTGAGGTACACAACGGCTGGGTATCGGTGCCGTCGTTATAAATATAAGGAGCGGCGGCGAGCCCATCGTTGAATCCCAAAAACGCCGAGGACTGGTTGGACTCGGTGGTACCGGTCTTGGCGGCGACGGGGGAGCTAAAGCCAGCAGCGTGGGCGGCATCCTTGGCGGTTCCCTGCTTGGCATCTTCAGACAGCGCATTGGCCAGGGCGTGGGCCACATCCTGGTCTACCGCCTGCTCACACGGGGTCTCCTTGAGGTAGACCTCATTGCCGTCCTTATCCAGGACCTTGTCAATGGGGTTGGGCTCGCACCACCGGCCATTGGAGGCAATCGTTGCGCCGACATTGGATAGCTCCAGCGGATTTACCGGGTTGGGGCCCAAGGTAAAGGAACCGGAATTGGCGTCCTTCGTGCGCTGCGCGATGGAGGTGTCCTTATCAAAGGTGCCCTTTTCGTCATAGGAGCGCAGGCCAAGGCGCACCGCCATATCTACGATGGGTGCCACGCCAACCTGCTCGGTGAGCTTGATAAATGGCGTATTGGGCGAGTGGGCCAAGGCCTCTTGCAGTGTCATCGTGGCCTTATAGTTGCCCGCGTTTTCCACACAGTAGCGGTTGGCGGGGCAGTTATCGGCGCCGCCGTGGCCAAGGCCTTCGGCCTCGTAGCGGGTGGGCACATCCACCGTATTCTTAATGCCGTAGCCAGATTCGAGGGCGGCCGCGGCGGTAAAGGCCTTAAAAACCGAGCCCGCGCCATTGCCCACCAAGGAGTTGGTCTGCGGCAGCAGGGTTTCATTATTGTCCTGGTCCAGCCCGTACGCACGGGACGAGACCATGGCCAGGACCTTGCGGTCCGACGTACCCGGTTCGATAACGTCCATCACCTCAGCGACGCCCTGGGCATTTGGGTTGGTGCGCGACTGCACCGCGGACAGCGCCGAATCCTGCACCTGCGGGTCCAGCGTGGTCTTTACGGTGTATCCACCGTGGGCGAGCTGGTCTTGGTCTATGCCCTTTTCCTCGAGGTACTGCAGCACATAATCGCAGAAAAAACCGCGATCATCTGCGCCGATGCAGCCATTGGCCAGGGTATTGGGCTGCTTGCCGACGCCCAATTCTTCCCCCTTATACTCATCCGCATCCGCCTGCTCCAGATAGCCGTTATCCACCATGGATTGGAGTACGACGTTGCGGCGGTCAAGCACCTCTTCCTCATTGGTATAAGGGTTGAGGCGCTCTGAAGACTGCACCATACCCGCCAGCATCGCCGCCTGCGGCACCGTGAGGTCCGCGGCGTGGCTATTAAAGTAGGTCCGCGCGGCGGCTTCCACACCGTAGGCATGGTTACCAAAGGAGACCAGATTGAGGTAATTGGTGAGGATTTCCTGCTTATCCAACTCCTCATTCATCTGCGTTGCCATGCGCATTTCGCGCAGCTTGCGGGTGGCGGACTGCTCGGTCGCAGCAGCCCGTTCTTCATCGTTTTGTGCGGAGACGAGCAGGAGGTAGTTCTTGACGTATTGCTGGTCAATGGTGGAAGCACCCTGGGATACCCCGCCGGAGGTCAGGTTGGTCCACAGAGCGCGGAAATTGCCTTGGAGATCAACGCCGCCGTGCTCGTAAAAGCGCTCGTCTTCAATGGAGACGATGGCGTTTTTCATCGCATCCGAAATCTCGTCACCATCTACGGGGTGGCGGCGTTGGCTATAGACATAGGCCATATCTTTGCCCGAGGAATCCTGCACCGTGGTAACGCCGGGGATATTGCCCGCTGTTAGGTCTTGCAGGTCCGATTGCATGGTCTGGTTGGTGCGGGCGATCGCTACGCCGGAAATGCCCGCAAAGGGGGCGAGCGCGAGCGCGATGAGCGCGGCTACCAAGACCGTGGACAGGGCTATCTTGGACAAAGATTTGAAGACAGTCACGCCCAATACCCTACGTGGTCTGCCTGGCAATGGGGAAGGTGACTTGCACCCCCTAAAGTGTGACCTCGTAGACAATCTCGCGTTCTAGTGAATAGACTCAGGCTTCGGTACATAGTATTCCGTCTGGGAAGGAGAACACTCACCCATGACCGTTCGAGTGAAGACTGCGGGAATGTCCAATACAGCCCGAAATCCCGAGCGTGGTGAGTGGGTCACTCAAGCCAAGTGCCGCAATGAGGACCCGGACGCATTATTCGTGCGCGGCGCTGAACAGCGCAAAGCCGCCGTCATTTGCCGCCACTGCCCCGTTTTAACGGAATGCCGCGCAGATGCCCTTGATAACCGCGTGGAATTTGGCGTGTGGGGCGGGTTGACCGAGCGTCAGCGCCGCGCGCTGCTGCGCAAGAACCCCCACATCACGGACTGGGCCAATTACCTGGCTAAGGGTGGCGAACTCGTCGGTATTTAAGGCGGTCAGGGGTGTGACTGCCCGCGTAGCGGTGGCAGCGCTGCCGAATAGGGGCGGCATAAGTCGTACTAAATCGCTAGAATGAATCCCATGACTAAATGGGAATACGCAACCGCACCAGTACTGACCCACGCCACCAAGCAGATCCTTGATTCTTGGGGCGAAGACGGATGGGAATTGGTCTCCATCACCCCTGGCCCGAACCCGGAGAACGTGGTGGCCTACTTTAAGCGCGAGGTGGCAGAGTAAATGAGCTTTTCCGCTCGCTTGAAAGAGCTGGGGGTGGAGCTGCCGGGCGTCGCTAAGCCGCTGGCTTCCTATGTGCCCGCGCTGCGCGTGGGCGACCAGGTATGGACCTCTGGCCAGCTTCCCTTGGTGGATGGCTCCCTGCCGGTGACCGGCAAGGTTGGTGCTGAAGTCACCACGGAGCAGGCCCAGGATCAGGCCCGCACCGCCGTGCTCAACGCCTTGGCGGCCGTTGATGCGGAGATCGGACTGGATAATATCTCCCGCGTGATCAAGATCGTTGGCTTTGTGGCCTCGGACCCTGGCTACGAGGACCAGCCCGCGGTGGTTAACGGGGCATCGGATTTCATCGGGGAGGTATTCGGCGAGGCTGGCACGCACGCTCGTTCTGCAGTCGGTGTTGCCGCCTTGCCAAAGAATGCCCCGGTGGAGATCGAATTGATCGTAGAGATCGCTGAGTGATCGGTTAGGCTGGTAGGCATGGAGCACCCCGCATATAGTCAATTGCGTCCCGTAAGCCAATCCGTTGGCGTAGTTCTTTGTGATAATCCCAGTTATACCGCCCTCGAGGGCACGAATACCTGGATCATTAGTGCCGCAGAAGACTCTCGGTCGATCGTCGTAGATCCAGGGCCGGAGGATGAAGGCCACCTCAACGTAGTGCATCGCCATGCCGGTGAGGTGGCTTTAATTCTGCTTACCCACCGCCACGATGACCACGCTTCGGGCGCGCAACGTCTCCGGCAGATGACCGGCGCGCCCGTTCGCGCCTTCGATCCCAGCTATTGCAATGGCGCAGAGGCATTGCAGAATGGTGAAATCCTCACTTTGGAAGGCATCACCCCACAACTGGAGGTCCTGCACACGCCGGGCCACACAGCGGACTCTACGTCCTTTTTCGTGTGGAGCGGGGAGGCGGATAATTCCCGGCTAGAAGGCATTATCACCGGCGATACCATCGCGGGGCGCCACACCGTTTTGCTCTCAGAAACAGACGGTGATTTGGCGGATTACCTGCGTACCTTGGACGTGCTGGAATCTCGCGGGAAAGATGTTCCGCTCTTCCCGGGCCACGGGCCGGATTTGGAGGACACCTCGCAGGTGGCGCGCAAGTACATTGACCGCCGCCATTACCGCCTCGACCAGATCCGGGAAATCCGCTCCCGGCTGGGTGATGACGTGGATCTGACCACCTTGGTCAATGAAATGTATGACGATGTGGATCCGGTGCTGCGCCATGCCGCAGAGCAGTCTACGCGCACCGCGTTGAAGTACCTCGACGGTACCGGTACCGACAACTAACGCGCGGCGCGGTAGGACGCCGGCTAAAACGCTTATTCCCTCCGCTCCCTAGTGCTTATGCACGGAGGCGGAGGGAATTTGTGGTTTTTATCGCGCGCGGCGGGCGAGGTGCTCGGTATCGACGATGAGCACGGACTTGCCCTCGAGGCGAATCCAACCGCGGTGGGCGAAGGTAGCCAGGGCCTTATTAACGGTCTCGCGGGAAGCGCCTACCAGCTGGGCAATCTCTTCCTGGGTGAGATCGTGGTTGACGCGCAGCGCGCTGCCTTCCTGGACGCCGAAGCGGTTAGCCAGCTGCAGCAGGGTCTTGGCAACGCGGCCGGGCACGTCGGTGAAGATGAGGTCCGCCAGGTTAGCGTTAGTGCGGCGCAGGCGGCGGGCCAGCACGCGCAGCAGCTGCTGAGCGATGGCGGGGTGATCGCTTACCCATTTATCCAGCAACTCGGAGTTCATGGTGGCGGCCTGGACCTCGGTCACGCAGACGGCAGACGAGGTGCGTGGGCCCGGATCGAAGATGGAAAGCTCACCGAACATATCGGACGGGCCCATCACAGTCAGGAGGTTTTCGCGGCCATCCGGGGCGTGGCGGGCGAGCTTAATCTTGCCGGAGGTGATGATATACAACCGGTCACCAGGCTCGCCTTCATCGAAGATGGTGGTACCGCGCGGGAAGCGCACTGTCTCCATCTGCTCGAGAAGATTCTGCACTGCTACGGGATCAACGCCTTGGAAGATTCCGGCGCGGGAGAGGGTGTCCTGTACGCCTTCCACGTTTTACTCCTTGGATGTCGACTGCGAAAAGTCACTAAAGTGCTTGGGCCACATCCTTTTGCGGGCTCCAGGGAGGCACGCTAATGCGGAACAAGCGGGGTCAATTTTTAGCGTACCCCATTTTACAGTGCAGTTAGTCACTTTTGGACACTGTCCCCATAATGGTCACATGACAGAAATGGGACCACTTACGCCCCTAGCGTCACAGCCAGCGGATTTCCGGCTAATCCGCGAAGACAACCGCTTCCAATTTTTCCATGAGGAGCGCGAAAAGGGCGATGCCAAGCGGAACAAAAATAACAAGTGAAATCATGTATTCCTATCCTACTAAGCTTGGCGGCATGAGTTCATCACTGCCAGCCACCGCAGCCCCGGGTAAGAGAGCGCCCGTCATTAATGAGCGATTGGCACGCGAACACCCCGATGCGCAGTGCGAGCTCGATTTTGACTCTCCCCTCCAGCTCTTGGTGGCTACGGTGCTCTCCGCGCAGTGCACGGATGCGCGCGTGAACTCGGTGACCCCTGAGCTTTTTCGCACCTATCCCACGGCGGCCCATTATGCGGCGGCCAGGCGGGAGGACCTGGAGGCGATTCTGCGGCCGCTGGGGTTTCAGCGGGCAAAGGCGGGGCACCTCATGGGCATCGGCGAGCGCCTAGTTTCTGAATTCGACGGCGAGGTGCCACAGACCGTAAAGGAACTTACCTCCCTGCCTGGGGTAGGCCGCAAGACAGCGCTGGTGGTGCTGGGCGATGCCTTCGGGATTCCGGGCCTTACGGTGGATACGCACTTTAGCCGCCTGATGCAGCGCCTCGAGCTGACGGGGGAGAAGACACCGGTGAAGATAGAAAGGGACATCGTCAAGCTCATTGCAGAGGAAGAGTGGACGATGTTTTCCCACCGCGTGATTTTTCACGGCCGGCGCGTCTGCCATGCCCGGAACCCGGAGTGTGGGAATTGCGCGGTGCGGGATCTGTGCCCGGCTGCATTAAGCTAGAGGTATGAAAAAATACGCCTTCGGCACCGTCATTGCGGCCATTGTCATCGCAGTCCTCGTGGTTGTGGGGGTCATGCAGCTGCGTGGGGATGACACCGGCGCAGGCGAATCGGCGCAGGCCCCTGGCGGGGGATCGGAGTCGGGCTCGGCGGGCGGCCAGGGCGTAGCAGAGCGCCCAGATTGTCCCGCGGGGCCCATTGCCGGGGTGGAACTGGAGTGCCTGGGCGGCGATGATGCAGGCGAAGGGGACAAGGCGGATGAAGGCATTACCATCGCCAACGTGTGGGCGTGGTGGTGCGAGCCGTGCCGCGCGGAATTGCCCCACTTGGACGAGGTGGCAGAATCCCACCCGGATTGGAAGGTCATTGGGGTGCACGCGGATAAAAACGCCGGCAACGGGGCTGCCTTCCTCAACGATGTGGGAGTAGACCTGCCGAGCTTTCAAGACCCAGATAATAGCTTCGCGGGCACGTTGGGCCTGCCAGGCGTGGTTCCCGTGACCGTGATTCTCCGCGATGGGGAAGTGGTTAAGCAGGCAGCCCAGCCGTTTACCTCGGCGGCCGAAATCGAAAAAACGGTTGAGGAGGCGCTCGCCGGATGAGTGAATTATGGCCCGAGTACGCACCCGAGTGGATAAAACCCGCGCTGGGCGTCGATCCGAGTCAGGTGCAGGAACTTATTGGGCAGCGGCAAGCATCGCAGCTCAATGGCTCAGAGGAAGAGGTGCCAACCAAGCGGGAAGCCGCGGTGCTGATGCTGCTTAGCGGGAACAGTGTGGAGGATGGCGAAATTTTGCTTACGCACCGCTCGCCGTCCCTGCGCTCGCATTCCGGTCAGATTGCCTTTCCTGGCGGCCGGCGGGACCCGGGCGATATTTCGCTGGTAGATACCGCCCTGCGGGAGGCGTGGGAGGAAACCGATCTGCAGCGCCACACGGTCACGCCCTTAGAGCAGTGGGAACAGCTGCACATTCGCGCCACGGGGAATCCGGTAAGCCCCATCCTGGCCCATTGGAACCAGCCGGGCGAAGTCTATCCCGCTAGCCCGGCGGAGACCGATGATGTGTTCTTCGTCCCGCTCGGGGAGCTCATTGACCCCCGCAACCGCCTGCTGGTGGGATTTAAGCAGTGGCAAGGCCCGGCGTTTTATGCCAATGACTACGTGATTTGGGGCTTTACTGCCGGAGTTCTGTCAGCATTATTGGAGCATTCTGGGTGGAGCGTACCGTGGGATAACAATTCGGTCATAGACCTGCGTGACACCCTCAAAAAGTCCCGCAATAATGAGAAGATGTCCTAATTGCCCGCGCGCTTAAGGTGCCGGAGGACGCACGAGATTTCGATCGAGAAAGAACCAAAGCCATGACTGCTGCGCTCGTTGTTGACGGTCTGATTGTGCTTGCCGTATTAGCAGCATTGCTAAGTGGTTGGCGCAATGGTGCGCTCGCCGCGGTGCTCTCCGCCATTGGCGTGGGCGCGGGCCTCGTGGTGGGCATCGCCGTAGCACCCAGCGTATTGCGCACAGTGGAGGAGCCTTCGCTGCGCCTGCTCCTGCTCGTGGGCATCCTAGTTTTGCTGGTGGGTATTGGGCAGATCATTGGTTCCTCCTTGGGCACCAGCATGCGCGATCGCATGAAGGCGCGCACCACCCAGCGGATAGATTCGCTATTCGGCGCGGTCTTTCAGTCCTTCATCGCGCTCATCGTCATCTGGATGATTTCCATTCCCGTGGCCACCAATTTGGGCGGATCCGCGGGGCAGGGGCTGCGCGATTCCCGCATCCTGAGCAACCTCAACGCGGCCGCCCCGACGCGCCTGGCTTCCCTTCCCAATGGCGTGGCGGCGTTGCTCAATGAATCGGGGCTTCCGCCCTTGGTCTCGCCGTGGGAAAATTCCATCAGCGGCAAGGACGTTGAGGACCCCGCCCCAGACGTGCAGGATCCGGAGCTGGTGCGCAGCATCCGCCCGTCCATCATTCATGTGCTTGGCGATGCCGAAGAGTGCTCCCGCCGCCTCATGGGTTCCGGTTTTGTGGTGGACAATGACTATGTGGTCACCAATGCCCACGTGGTGGCCGGCACCCAAACGGTGAGGTTGGATACGAAGCTGGGGCTGAAAGACGCCACGGTGGTCTACTACAACCCAGAGGTCGACATCGCCGTCTTGCACGCGCCGGATTTGGGCATCCAACCCCTGCCGTGGGCGCAGCAGCCGGCCCAGACCGGCGACGATGCCATGGTCATGGGCTTCCCACACTCCGGCCCCTTTAATGCGGAAATGGCACGCGTGCGCGATCGCATCACCATCGCCGGGCCAGATATCTACTCCCAAGGCAGGGTAGAGCGCGATTCCTATACGGTGCGCGGCAATATCCAACAGGGCAACTCTGGCGGCCCCTTGGTCAATACCGCGGGTGAGGTCTTGGGCGTTATCTTCGGTGCCTCAGTGGATGATTTTGAGACCGGATACGCGCTGACCGCAGACGAGGTCATCGGCCACATTGGGGATGTCACCCAATTGAAGCGCCCGGTAGAAACGGGCGAGTGCGTGGCGCACTAGCTTTCGTACTAGATCCGCGTAGGGCTATCCGCCCTACGCGCCCCATGCGCCGCCCTACGCACCCAGCCACCGGCGCAGCTCGTCGACGAACCGTTCGGGGGCCTCGAGGAAGGGCAGGTTCTTGGCACCTGGAATCGAGGTGGCACTAAATCCGGCGCGGGCGCGGAGGGCGGCTCGCTGGATGACGGGGTTCCACAAGCGCTGCTGGGCGTGGATGAAAAGGACGGGGCGTTTTACGCTTAATTCGGACCAGTTCAAGGGCACCACGGCGGTGCGCATCCGATGATTCCACAGGATGCCGCGGCGCACCTTGCCAATCTGGGAGGCGCGCAGGCGCAGGGCAAGGATGGACTCTAAGGTGGCATCGGCAAGCGCGGGCCCCGTATCCAGGCTGAGCTCCTTGCGGTAGGCCCGGGGACTGAGCAGCAAGGTATTCGCGCGGGTGACCTTTGGCAGGTGGCAGAGGAGGGAACGCAGGATTATCCACCCAAAGTCCCAGGGGCGGGCGGCGATGGCGCGGCGGATATCCACGGGGTGCGCGGCCGAGACGGAGACTAGGCCGCGGACGCGGTTGGGGCGCTCGGCGGCCAGGCACCACGCCACCGCGCCACCGGTATCGGCGCCGACGATATAGGCATCATCGTGGCCCAATGCCTGGATGAGGCCATCCAGATCCCCGACCAAGGTGCGGATATCCTGGCCGGGATCGATGGGCGGCTTATCGGACATGCCAAAGCCGCGCATATCCACCGCGGCAACGTGGTACCCGCACTGGGCGAGGGGCCCGATGACCTCCTGAAAATCGAACCAGCCGCCAAAAGCGCCGTGAATAAAAACGACGAGGGGATCGGCGCTATCGCCCGCTATGGCCACGTGCAGGCGGATGCCCCGGGTGTGGACAAACTCGTGCGCAAAGGGTCCTTCCAGCTCAACCGTGGAGGGGGGAAGTGGTGCTAAGGCCATGGAGGGCAAGGCGCCTTTCTATGTGTACAGAAAATCCGCCCCAGGAAAGGCTGAGGCGGATCTAATGGTGCGTGCGGTTTAGGTGTACAGGCCGTGAGTGTCCTTGCGGTCCAGCGACTTCTGCGCCTTGCCCGGAATCAGGTTCTTGAGTTCCTTGGTGGAATCTATGGTCTTTTGCGGTGCCTTGACCTTCTTGACGTTCTTGACGCCGAGTAGGGCGAGGGCACCGGCCGCCACGATCATCACGAGGAAGACGATCAAGAAGGCAGCCCAGCGGTCCAGCCAGAGGGCGAGGAGCTCAGCGAGGAAGAAGAAAAAGAAGAAGGAGCTGTACAGCGCGATGGTGCCCGCTGCGCCGAAGAAGCCGGCGCCAATGCCGCCCTTCTTGGCGGACTCCGCCAGCTCCGTCTTGGCGAGCTCTACCTCAGAGCGCACGAGCTGGGACATCTGCTCGGTGGCATTGGAGACCAACTTGCCGATGGAGGTTTCGGAGGACGATGCATCAACATCGCTCAAAGGAATCGAATTAACCTTTGGTGCGAATTGATCGGTGCCGTCAGTAAATAATCCATCGTTGCTCACGATTAATTCTCCTCGTTTTCATCTAAACCTTGTAACGGCCCCAATGATAATAGATACAGCGCGGTTTTATGGTGCCGCGCCAGTCACAGGGGGCGTTCGGGGCTCGGGGCGTCTAGGGCTATCCTAATGTATATGCCAGAAAATGACGCGTTATCCCCGCTATTTCGCCTCCCGGGGGTGAAAGAAGGTGCGGAAAAAGCCGCAGCAGCCATCGCGCGCGCCCACCGCAGGCCGGCCGGGCTGCGCAGGTATGAGGTCATCTCCGCGGAGTCCTTGATGCGCGGGGCGCGCGCCAGCGTGGCCTTGGATGGGCACGCCATCCCCCCACACCCTGGCCCGGGCGATGTGGAAAGCGGGCCGCTCGCCGGCGCGGTCAGCGCGTATTCCGTGGCGGCGCCTGAGGTGGTGGATTCCACCGTCCGCTCCTTTGCCCGCGCGCCGCTGCAGGTGCTCGCGCGCATCGACGTCGCCGCCGGAGGAAACGGGATTCCCAGCGGCGATAGTACGCGCTTGCAGGGCTTGGCGCGCCTGATTGCGCAGGGCAGCGGCCCCGCATTCCGCGATCTCTTGCCAAGCGTCGTGCATGCCGAAATCGCGGCCGGTGAATTCTTTGGCCCGCGCAGCGGTGTCGTAGCGCGCGTTGCGGCCCGCCTTGCCGCTATTCATACCGGCTTTGATCCCCGCGGGTTCGCCGTTCCAGAGGTGTATTTCCACCGCCATTCCAAGGACTACCGCGAGTGCCGCGCGAACTACCGCGACAGCCCCGGTGAGGTGGTACTTTTCCACCTTTCCGCTTGGGAGGTAGGCGGCAAAGAAGCCGATGCCATCGCCCGCGCGGCCTAACCGTACGCCCGTATCCGGTAGGCGGTGAACATCCATTCGGTGCTGGTCAGCGCCGTGCAGGTAGATAATTTTTCTTAGCTGTTGTGATCGGGTAATGAACGTGTCATAATAAGCGGTGCAAGGCCCCGATATACAGTGTGGCCTGCCCCGGCTCGCCCCCCGAGGCCGGGTTACTGACGGCCCGCGCGCACCCCCCGATGCGCGGGCCGTCACCTATATCTACGGTTATCCACAAGGCTTAGTTGAAAATGCAACTAACTGAGCGCTAGGTGGTGCCTTTCGCGCATTTATCCACAGACGGGAAGTTCCATCCCTAGTGTAGGTGGAGCGGGTGCTTCAGGCTAGGGGGCATGAATACAGCACAGTCTCGCTCCACCATCGTCGTTGCCATAGGCGAGGAAGCCTTGCGCGCCGAGGCGGTTCATGCCGCTGCGGCGACCAGCCACGAGGTCATTGCGGTCGCCGATCCTCGCGATATTCCGCGCAGCCTCGCCGGGGCTTATACGGTCTTGGTCGATGCGCTCATGGCGCGCGTCCTCGCCTCCGCACAAGCCGCACAGACCGCGCCCGCCCCGGTGCTTTTCCTCGCCGCGGATCCGGGGCCCATCGATTATGAGGCAGCGCTTGCCTGCCATGCGGACCGCGCTTTCATTATCCCCGCGGAGATTAAGGACCTGCTGGCGGCAATCGCCCAGGCCGCGCACCCGCCAGAAGATCGCCCCGGTACCGCCACCATCGCGGTGGTGGGCGCCAGTGGTGGGGTAGGAGCCTCTACCTTTGCAGCAGCCTTGGCGCGATCTCACTGCACGGCGGGCGAGCAGACGAGGGCGCTGCTTATCGATGCCACCGCGCACTCCGGCGGGCTCGATCTCCTCCTCGGCGTGGAAACCGCGCCAGGTGCCCGCTGGCCGGAGCTCAATATTGGCGATGGCAGCATCGATGCCGCAGATCTTTACCGCGCCTTGCCTTCTACCGCTGATGACATAGCGGTGCTATCCGCGGCGCGCAGCACGGTGAAAGATACCTTCAGGCTAGATGCCACGCTCTTGGCGGCAGTGACGTCTGCCGCGCACGCGGGCGAGGGCCTGTGCGTTGTGGATTGTACGGCGGAAAATATCCCGGCTGCCTGCACGCACGTGGTGTTGGTGGTGGCCGCGGAGGTGCGCTCGGCAGCGGTGGCCGCACAACTCATACTGCGACTGGATGCGGCGCGGCGCGACATCGTGGTGGTGCTGCGCCAACGGCAGTGGGCGGCTCTCAGCGCACCCGAGGTAGAAGACATTATTCATCACCGGGTCAGTGCCCAATTGCCCACCGTGCGCGGGCTGACCCGCAGCATCGAGATCGGTGGACTCCCAGCCCGGCTTCCCGCAGCCCTTGCCAAGACCGCCCGTGCGGTGCGCGAGGAGGTAGGGGTATGAGCGCGGCGATGGATAGCTCGGCCGAAACCATGGAAAAGACCATGGAGAAGATGCAGCGGCTCATTGCCGCCGAGCCGGACTTGGTGCACGACGCCTCTAGCTTGGCCCGGCGGATCCGCGAGGAAGCAGGGGTTATCAGTGACGTCGCCGTGGTGGATCTGCTCCGGCGCCTGCGCCAAGATGCCACCGGCATGGGGCCACTGGATGCCTTATTGACCCGGCAGGGCGTGACCGATGTAGTGGTCAACGGGCCTGAACACGTCTTTATGGACCGCGGTGAGGGGCTAGAGCGCAGCGATATTACCTTTCGCAACGATGGGGAGGTGCGCCAGCTTGCCTCCCGCCTGGCCGCGGCCTCAGGCACGCGGCTTGATGATGCCCAGCCTTTTGCCGATGGCCGCGTCACGCGCCCCGATGGCGTCGTGCTCCGCGTGCATGCCCTTTTAAGCCCACCCGCAGTGGGCGGGACGTGCATTAGCCTGCGCGTATTGCGGCAGGCGCAGACCACCCTGCCGCAGTTGGTGGCCAATGGCACCGTGTCGGAGGACATCGGCCAGCTGCTTGCTGCGATGGTGAAAAAGCGAGTGTCCTTCCTCGTCATTGGCGGCACCGGTTCCGGCAAGACGACGCTGCTTTCGGCGCTATTGGGGACCGTATCCGAGCGCGAGCGCATCGTGGTCATCGAAGATACGGCGGAGCTTTCACCTCATCACCCGCATTGCGTGAGCATCGTCTCGCGCCGGGCAAACGCCGAAGGCAGCGGGGAAATCACCATGGCGCAATTGCTGCGGCAAGCGCTGCGCATGCGCCCAGACCGCATCGTCGTCGGCGAGATTCGCGGCCCAGAGGTAGTCGATCTTCTCGCCGCGCTGAATACGGGACACGATGGTGGCGCGGGCACCTTGCACGCCAATTCCCTCTTTGAAGTGCCCGCCCGCATGGAGGCTCTCGGCGCGCTCGGCGGCCTGGACCGCAGCGCCCTGCACTCGCAATTGGCGGCCGCCGTCAACGTGGTGCTCACGATGGAGCGCACGCCACACGGCCGGCGCCTGGCCCATATCGGCGTCTTAGAGGGCAATCCGGTCACCCCGCGCATTGTCTGGAACGCAACCGAGGGTCCCGCGCCTGGATTTGCGGAATTCTCGGCCTCGCTGCTGGAGGAACCGTTTGAAGAAACAGGGGGTCAGGCGGATGCTTAGCTTCTTATTGCTCGCCGCAGCCCTCTTGCTGTCTGCGCCCTCGAGCGCATCCCGCATTGCTGGCAAGGGTAGCCGGATAAAGGCCAGCTCTTTGCTCATTTTGGGTGCCGTATTCTGCGGCAGCTTGGTCTTCTTCTCGGTCGGGCGGATGAGCATTGCGGTCGCGGCGGCGATAATCGCATGGTGCGTGTCGTGGTATATCAAGGACATCATGGCCACCCGCACGCGCCGGCGCGGCCGCGAAGCCCTAGCCGGATACTTCGGGGTCGTCACCGCTGACCTGCGCGCCGGGGCGACCCTGGCGAGCGCGCTATCGCGCGGGGCGGAGTCCCTTCCCTCGACGACGCCGCGGGATATGAGCGCGGCCTTAGAATCCACCGCTACCGCCGCTGCGCGCGGTGCGCCCCACACGTGGCGCTCTCTGGCGCCCATGCGGATGCGGAACTTACCCGGCTGGGCCACCTGCTCGAATTATCCACACAGCACGGCATCGCGGTAGCAAGCCTCTTTGAGCAGGCCCAAAGCCGAATGGATGCGCTGCGTCGCCACCACCAATCCACAGCGGCCGGGCTGCAGGGACCCCAAGCTACGGCGACGGTCTTGGCCTGCCTTCCCATTGCGGGCATCGCCATGGGCGGGGCGATGGGGGCCAATTCGCTGGGCTTCTTGCTCGGCGGGGGATTAGGCGGAATCCTGCTGGTCATCGGGGTGGGGCTTGCCTGCGGCGGCTTTGCCTGGTCCCGCGTCATCATCAGGAAGGCGGCACCGTGATGGCCTTTATCTGCTTAGCGCTGGCCGTGCTGGTTGGGTTGCCGGCCACCAAGGGGCGGCTGGGACCGGCTACCGCACAGAACTCAGCACAGCACACGGCGAAGACCCCGCGCGCCGGCCCAAGAAAGCTCAATGGCGCAACAGTGCGCGGGGGATTGATGAGCAAACTCCAGCCTTCTACCACCGTGGATCCACTCCTCGTGGCCGGGGATATCGAGCTTTTCGCAGCTTGCCTGAGTGCGGGCCTGACGGTGCACGCCGCTGCTACGGCAGTCGCGCGCACGGCAGAGGCCGATACCCAGCACCTGTGGGAGACGGTATCCGCGCTCCTAGGAGTTGGCGTGCCCACGGAATCTGCATGGGACCACATGAAGGGCCATGCGGGATTGGAGGACGTGGCGGGGCTTGTCATCTTATCGGGCCAGTCCGGCGCCACCATAGCCGCCGGATGCACGCGAATCTGTACTTCTTTGCGCGCCGAAGCATCTGCTCACGCTACGGCTAAAGCAGAGCGCGCAGGAGTATTTATTGCCCTCCCGCTGGCGGTGTGCTTCCTGCCAGCATTCATCGTTCTAGGCCTCGCGCCCGTAGTGATTAGCTTGGGCGCGCAGCTTTTCTAGATGCACCATTTTTCACTTCTACTCAACCACCACACCTTTTAAGAAAGGACTCTCCATTATGTCTGCACTATTTATTAAGTACTCCCAGCTCACCCGCGCCCTCGTCCGCAACGATGAGGGGATGAGCACCATTGAATACGCCATGGGATCGCTTGCGGCTGCGGCACTTGCCGGCGTGCTGTACATGGTTATCAACGGCGGCGGCGTGGTCGATGCCATCGAGGGAATTATCACCGATGCGCTATCGAATACCCCGAGCTAACCGGGCGCACTAGAACACAAGAAAGGAGGAATCATGCGCACGGTAGTCGATGACGATGGTTCGGTGACCATCGAAGCCGCCCTGGCATTAAGCTCCCTCGTCCTCGTGGCGGCGGGCATCATCGGTGCGATCGCGACGATGGCGTCCTATATCGCGGCGGTGGATATGGCGGGCGCGGCGGCTAGGTCGCACGCCATCGGCGTCGAGTACCAACCGGCCCGCGAGGATGCCCGGGTAAGCGTGCAGGAAAGCGCGGGCCTTATCAGGGCATCGGTAAGCGTCGATGCTCCCATCGGCACCATGAGCGCGGAGGCGGTCTTTCCCGTGGAGGTGGCCGGCAATGACTAGCAGGCTCCGCGGCGAGGATGGATACGCCACCATCGCAGCCACCGGAATCATCGTCGCCATTGTCAGCTTATTGCTGGTCATCGCGGCGGTGGGATCTCGTGTGACCGCGCGCCATGAAGCGCAGGTGGCCGCGGACCTTGCCGCTGTAGCCGGCGCGTGGGCCTTAGCCACCGGCAAGGATGCATGTGCGGCCGCAGAAAGCACCGCGCGGGATAACGGCGCGAGCCTCGAGGAATGCACAGAAAATGTACCCGATATCATCGCCGTTGCCGCGGTGCGCGGCCAGAGCGCCAAGGCCAAGGCGGGCCCAGTCTAAACCGCGGCATCCTGCGTCATGGTGACGAGCGCGCCGAGCAGCTTGATGGCGCCGTCCTTGCTCAGAGGATTATTGCCGTTGCCGCACTTGGGCGATTGCACGCACGATGGGCACCCGGCCTCGCACGGGCAGGAGCGCACCGCCTCAAAGGTGGCCGCGATCCACTCGGGGAAGCGGCGGAATCCCTCTTCGGCAAACCCGGCGCCACCGGGGTGGCCGTCGTAAACAAAGATGGTGGGAAGCTGTGTATCCGCGTGCAGGGCGGTGGATACGCCGCCGATATCCCAGCGGTCGCAGGTGGCGATAAGCGGCAGCAGGCCAATGGCGGCATGTTCGGCCGCATGCAGGGTGCCGGGGATATCGGCGGCGGTAATGCCCATCGCAGAAAGCGCCAGCGGGTCGATGGTATAGGCCACGGCGCGGGTGGTCAGCCGCTGTTCGGGGAGATCGAGGGGGATATCGTCGCCGATGGTGCCATCGGCAAGCCGCACCTGATAGCCGGTGACGCGGTCGGTGACCTCGACCTCCACGTCCGCCACCCACAGGCCTGGGGAGTAATTGACCAGGTTATCGGCCTCGCGCACGATGCGAATATCTGTCGTGGAGCGCGGGGTGGTCGAATACTCGGGGGTTTCCGGGCGGGCAAGCGCCACATAATCGGCCAGGAGGAGTTCCTCGATGACAAAGCTTTCGCCCTGGTGCAGGTAGACCGCGCCGGGGTGGACCTGGCTGGTCGCGCGGGCTGCATCGATGGTGCCCAAAAGACGCCCATCGGAGGCATCCACGATCATGACCTCCTCGCCTGATCCGCCGCGCAGCGATACCGCTGAGTGGGCGGTTTCCGGAGAGAGCTCCTCCGCGCTGGAAGCGGGAATGGGCACGGCAAACCATCCGCGCTCGCGGCGGCGCACGAGGCCTTGCTCCGCAAGCTGGTGGATGACCTCGCTGGCACCCCACTCAGCAATGGTGGCATCATCCAGCGGTTTCTCCACCGCCGCGCAGTAGAGATGACCAAAGAGGATGTAGGGGTTCGTGGGGTTAAAGACGCTCGCTTCCACCGGCTTGCCCAATAGCGCATCGGGGTGGTGCACCAGGTAGGTATCCATGGGTTCATCGCGGGCGACGAGCACCACGAGCGAACCTTGCCCGCGGCGGCCCGCGCGCCCGGCCTGCTGCCAAAAACTGGCCACCGTGCCCGGAAAACCAGCGGTGACCACGGCATCGAGCCCGCCGACGTCGATGCCCAGCTCGAGGGCGGAGGTGGTGGCGACGCCTAAGAGAGAGGCATCGTCAAGCGCCTGCTCCAACCGGCGGCGGTCCTCGGCTAAGTAACCTGCGCGGTAGGCGGCGATGCGCTGCGCGAAATCCGGCCGGCCCAAGCTACCGGAGAGGGTCTCGGCGGCTACCATCGCCACGACCTCGGCGGAGCGGCGGGAGCGCACAAAGGTCATGGTCCGGGCGCCTTCCGCGATGAAGGTCGCCATCATCTCGGCTGCCTCGGTGGTGGCCGCGCGCCGGACGGGGGCGCCGTGCTCGCCCTCCGCGCCCTCCAGGAATCCAGGCTCCCAGAGCGCGACCGTGCGCGCGCCGGTGGGGGCGGAATCCTCAGTAATCGCATGCGCCGGGCGGCCGGTGAGGCGCTCGGCATGCCGCGCCGGATCATTCATGGTTGCGGAGGCATAAATGATGGTGGGCTGCGATCCATAATGCCGGCACAGACGGAGCAGGCGGCGCACCACCAGGGCCACATTGGCACCGAATACGCCCCGGTAGGAATGGCATTCATCGATGACAATGAACTCCAGGTGGCGCAGCACCCGCGCCCACCGCGCGTGCGCGGCCAGCATGGACATGTGCACCATATCGGGATTGGAAAACACCAAGCGCGAATGCTCGCGCACGCCCGCCCGCGACTCCTGGGGCGTATCGCCGTCATAGGGCGCGGGCACCACGTTCTTGAGCTCCGGAATCCCGCGGCACAGCTCGAGCGCGGACTGCAGCTGGTCCGATCCCAGGGCCTTGGTGGGGGTGAGGTAGAGCGCGCACGCGGTCTGATCCTCTGCCAACCGGGTGAGGATGGGCAGCTGGTAGCCCAGGGATTTTCCGGACGAGGTGCCGGTGGAAATTACCGCGTCGCGGCCCTGCCACGCGCATTCGGCGAGCTCGGCCTGGTGCGCATAGAGCTTGCCGATGCCCCCATCTACCACCTTCTCCTTCAACCCCGGCAGCACCCACTCCGGCCAATCGGCGTAGCGGGCCCGTTGCGCCGGGAGCGTGGTGTGAAACGTCAGGGTGGACTCAGAAAGGCGCCGCTGGATGAGTTCTAGGAGCTCTTCACCAATGGGGTTATCGCCAGCCGGGTGAGACAATTTTTTACCCCCTTGTGAGTTAAATCTATCGCTTTGGCATGGAACGTGTCACACTGTTGACAGGCCAATGTTGTCTTGGTGCGGTTTTATACTTCACGGTACTGCTCGAGGACCCATTTACCGAATAACTACCGGCGCGGTTTTCCGCGCTACCTCTTTAAGAAAAGGAACTCAGTTCACCATGACACAAGGAACCGTTAAGTGGTTTAACTCCGAAAAGGGATACGGCTTCATCGAGCGCGAGGACGGCGGCGGAGACATCTTCGTGCACTACTCCGAAATTCAGGGCAGCGGCTTCCGCACCTTGGAAGAAAACCAGAAGGTCAGCTTCGAGGTTGGATCCGGCCCGAAGGGCGACCAGGCGCAGGCCGTTTCCATCCTCTAAAGCCTTTTAGGGTTTTAAGCGCCCTAGGGCGTTTCGGCGTAGCCGCGGCGGGTATCCCACCACTCCATGATGCTGTTTTGGGCCTTTTGCAGTCCCAAGCCGATGAATACGGCGGCGATAATGCTGATAACCATCGCAAACAGTGGGGTATCGGAGAACGCCAAGCCGCCCACATAACCAATGGCCAAGGCTTGGAATGCCCAGAGCATCACGCCAATGGTGTCGAAGAAAAGGAAGACCGGCCAGGGAAAGCGCATTGACCCCAGTAAAATGGTCATAAAGAGCCTTGCTGAGGGGATAAAGCGCGCAATGATAATGGCCGCGCCACCGCCGCGGCGCATATTGCGTTTTACCCAGGTGAGGGCCTCGTAGGCCTTCGTTCCTTTCTGAATGCGGTTAAGCAGTGGCATAAACCGCGTGCCCAGCAAAAAGCACAGGTTATCGCCCAACATGGCGGCTACGAGCGCCGCAAAGAACATGGTGGGCAGGTGCGGAAATCCCTGCGAGCCGGCCCAGGCGCCGGCCATATTCAGCGGGATTTCGGAAGGGAGCACTGGAAAGAAACAGTCCCCGAAAATGAGCAGGCCCACGATTGGATACACCCACTCCGTGCCCATGATGGCTTCAATCCACATCGTTACTGTGTCAACCATCTAATCCTCCACGGGGTGTGTTGTGGGTGTGCTATCGTCCCCAACAATGCTTTCACAGCTGCTGGACTTTCTAAAAAGGTCAGTATAGACCGGTTCGGTGGGGGTGCGAAGCGCCCCCTACAAAGCCTTTTGGTAGTACCAAGTATATGGTGCGAAGAACGGTATAAACCACCTGTGTACGCTAGGGGCGATTGCTGAAAGCGCACAAATTTTAATGTTCGCATCATCGAAAGGGATGAAGTCGAAGTGGCAGAAGCGGCCGAGCCGGGCAAAACTTTAGTGATTGTGGAGTCGGCGACTAAGGCGAAGAAGATCCAGCCGTACCTGGGAGATAACTACATCGTGGAGGCCTCCGTGGGGCATATCCGCGATCTCCCGCGGGGCGCTGCCGACGTGCCGGCGAAGTTCAAGAAAGAATCTTGGGCCCGCTTGGGTGTTAACCCGGAAGATGACTTCGCCCCGCTTTACGTCGTCAGCCCGGATAAAAAGAAAAAGGTCGCTGACCTCAAATCCAAGCTGAAGCAGTGCGATAACCTCTTGCTGGCAACAGACCCGGACCGCGAGGGCGAGGCCATTGCTTGGCACCTATTGGAGGTTTTAAAGCCCAAGGTGCCGGTGCGCCGCATGGTCTTTAATGAGATCACCAAGTCCGCCATCCTGGAGGCGGCGGAAAACACCCGCGACTTGGACTATGACCTTATCGATGCCCAAGAAACCCGTCGCATCCTCGACCGCCTCTACGGCTACGAAGTCTCCCCGGTGTTGTGGAAGAAGGTTATGCCGCGGCTTTCGGCCGGGCGCGTGCAGTCGGTGGCCACGCGGGTCATCGTCGAGCGCGAGCGCGAGCGCATGGCGTTTATCTCCGCCGATTACTGGGATTTGCTCGCCACCTTGGACGCGGGAGCTGGCAGTGGCGAGGGCCCGTCGGCCTTTGACGCGCGCCTGACCGCGGTTAATGGCAAGCGCGTGGCTTTGGGCCGCGATTTCGATGATAGCGGAAATGTGAAAACCAAGGACGTCATCGTCATTACCCAGCCGCAGGCGGAGGCCTTGGAAAAGTCCCTGCAGGGCGCGGGCATGACAGTAGCCGGGGTGGAGCACAAGCCCTATACCCGCAAGCCTTATGCGCCGTTTATGACCTCGACGCTGCAGCAGGAGGCGGGCCGGCGCCTGCACTTTACCTCGGAGCGCACGATGCGTATTGCGCAGCGCCTCTATGAAAACGGCCACATTACGTATATGCGTACGGACTCCTCTTCGCTGTCCCAGCAGGGCTTGAACGCCGCGCGCAGCTCCGCGACCAGCATTTATGGCGAAGAATACGTCTCGGATTCCCCGCGCGTCTATGACCGCCGCGTGAAGAACTCGCAGGAGGCGCACGAGGCTATCCGCCCCGCCGGTGAGTCCTTTGCCACCCCGGGCCAGCTTTCTAGCCAGCTGGATGCGGAGGAATTTAAGCTCTATGACCTAATTTGGAAGCGCACCGTGGCCTCGCAGATGGCCGATGCCAAGGGCACTTCCATGAAGGTGGCGGTCGCTGGCACCGCGAACACGGATAACGGCACCTACGACGTCGAGTTCTCTGCAACCGGCCGCACCATTACCTTCCCGGGTTTCTTGAAGGCTTACGGCGCCGACGAGGATACGAGCAAGAAGAGCGACAACCGCCTGCCACACCTGGAGGAGGGCCGCGATCTTCAGGCCGAAGAGGTTTCGGCAGAAGGTCACTCCACCAACCCGCCGGCGCGCTATACAGAGGCCAGCCTGGTGAAAAAGATGGAAGATTTGGGCATCGGGCGCCCCTCGACGTATGCCTCCATCATCAAGACTATCCAGGACCGCGGCTACGTCGTCTCGCGCGGCAACGCCCTGGTTCCTTCGTGGGTGGCCTTCGCCGTGGTGGGCCTCTTGGAGGAAAACTTCACCGAGCTGGTGGATTATGACTTCACCTCGTCCATGGAAGATGAGCTGGACTCGATTGCCACCGGCACGGAGGATGGCACGGACTGGCTCAACGGCTTTTACTTTGGCAATGCTGAGGCCAACGAGCACAAGGCGGCCTCCATCGCGCGGCATGGTGGGCTGAAATCGCTTATCGATGTCAACCTCGAGGCCATCGATGCCCGCAAGGTCAACTCGCTCAAGCTCTATACCGATTCTGAGGGCCGCGAGGTCTTCGTGCGCGTCGGCCGCTACGGGCCCTATATCGAGCGCGCGATCGGCACTAATGAGGACGGTAGCGTGGAATACCAGCGCGCCAACCTCTCAGAAACCGTGACCCCAGATGGGCTGAATGAACAGCTGGCGGAAAAGCTTTTTGCTACCTCGCAGGGCGGGCGTCAGTTGGGCGAGAATCCCGAAAACGGCCGCATGGTGGTGGCTAAGGAAGGCCGCTTTGGTCCCTATGTCACCGAGGTCGTGCGCGATGATGAGCGGGAGAAGGCTGAGGCGGAGGCCTTGGAGATCGTCGCCCAAGAGCGCGCAGAAGAGGATAAGCAGCGCGCCGAGGAAGGCAAGCGCGCCAAGAATTGGGAGACTAAGACGGCCGCGAAGCAGAAGGAAAAGCGCATCAATGACTACATTGATGAGAAGCTGAAGCCTGGCACAGCCTCGCTCTTTAGCTCGATGGAGCCGCTGACCGTCACGCTGGAACAGGCCCTTGAGCTGCTATCCCTGCCGCGCGAGGTGGGCGTGGACGACGGGGAGATGATCACCGCCCAAAACGGCCGTTACGGCCCATACCTGAAGAAGGGCACGGATTCGCGCTCGCTGGCTAAGGAAGAGCAGATCTTTAGCATCACCCTGGATGAGGCGCGCCGCATCTATGCAGAGCCGAAGCGTCGAGGCCGCGCAGCCGCACAGCCGCCGCTGAAGCAGCTCGGCGATAATGACGTTTCGGGCAAGCCTATGACCGTTAAGGATGGCCGCTTCGGCCCGTACGTCACGGACGGCACCACCAATGCGTCCCTGCGCCGCGGCGACGATCCGGAGCAGCTTACCGATGCCCGCGCCAACGAGCTCCTCTCCGAGCGCCGCGCCAAAGAGGCCTCTGGGGAGACGAAGAAGAAGTCCACGAAGAAGTCTTCTAAGAAGAGCACAAAGAAGTCGACCAAGAAATCGACGAAGAAGGCAACCAAGAAGTCCAGCAAGAAGGCCACTAAGAAGGGCACGAAGAAGGCGGCTAAGAAATCTAGCTCGAAGCCTTCGCCCGGCACGAAGAACGTGGTTAAGGCCGGCTCGCGGAAGAAATAAGCGCAGAAATAAGTAAGGTGGCGGGCATGAATGATTTTCTTGCCCGCACCGAGGAAGGCACCGCGGCCTTGACCCGCGCGGTGTCTGAAACTTTTGCTGATGTCACCGACCCAGCCCGGCGCACGCCGCGGGGCTGGCGGCGCTTCGCGTACCTAGCGCTAGGCGAGTCTACGGTATGGTCCCGTCTCTTTGGCTGGAAGAAGGCACACGCCGTAACGAGCACGCCGCTTTTGCCGCTATTGGCAGCGGAGGCGCAGGACCCCACCCTGAGCCCCGCCTTGTTGGCCGGCGCGGTGGGCCAGGTGGAAAAGACGCGCCGCTTGCACCGCCCCTCCCTCCTTGGTGTGGCCGGCGTAACCGCTAGCCACGCGGCGTATTCGTGGGTGCTCTACCGGCGCGGCGCGCGCAACGATGCCCGCGGTTGGGGCCTGCGCGCCATCGCTTGGGCGGCGGCGCTCTTTGCCACGCGCAAACAGCCCACCCGGACCGCGGTAGCGGTGGGCGGCGCGGCGGTGCTGACCACCTCGGCGCTGGCGGGCGATCCGCGCCTGCGCACCGATGCGACGAAGGGATTGAGCCACGGCGCGAACCTCTTGGTTGCGGCAGAAGGCCTGACGGCGCTGCGGGCGCGAATAGCAGCAGCCGGGTCCCAGAAGAACAAGAAACAAGCCAAGCCCACGAAGGCGGCCCGGGCGGTGGGCGCGGCGGAGGCCGGCGCTTTTGCCTTGGGGCACTTCCTGCTAGTCGATGCCCTGACTAGGTAAGGTCCTGACTGGGTACGCTCCGCTCCGGCTGCATGCTCGGGCCATAAGATAGCCGGCGGTGCACCACTTCGAAGGGCCCGCGCAGGCCCAGCGCTTCGAGCACGCAGGCGCCGATTACGGTCACCAGCCACACGCCGCAGGCGAGCCCGGCTTGTCCAAAGGCACCAAGCTCGTGGCCGAAGTCCAGCGTGAAGGGGTGCACGAGCAGGAAAAATAGTATCGACTGGCCCACGTAACCGCTCATGGATCGCTTACCCAGCGCGACGAAGGGCCACAAGAGCGCAGGCACGGAAGCGCCGGCGGCTAGGCGCTCTTGCACGGGTTGCAAGATAAGGGCGAGCCCGGCGAGGATTCCCGGCCCGGTCAGCACGCCGAGGAAGGAATTGGCGCTACTGGCCGCGCTTGCCCAGCGCTGATCGATAACCCCGAGGGTACCCAAGGACCACAGCGTGCCAATGACCAGCGTTACGGCGGCGGCGATGGCCACCCAGCGCAGGAGTTGGGGGCGGTGAGAGGGGACATCGGCAAGCACGCCCTCGCGCGCCCACACAAAGCCCACCAGCATGACCGGCAGATACATCAGCACGATGAGCGGGGCGGAGATTATCTGCGCGCCTAGGGTGAGAAGCTGGCTCAGCAGCAGGTCACCGTAGGAATTTACCGTGCCAATGGCATCGACGGGGATATCGAGCCCGCCGTCAACCGCGGAGAAAATAAACGCGGCGATGCCGAGCACCGTCAGCACCCCGAGCGCGATATGAGAAATCTTGCGCAGCGTAGAATTATGCAGCGTGAGCAGCAGCGCAATGACTATGCCCGCTATGCCATAGACAAACATGATATCGCCCCAAAACAGCAGCACCATGTGCACCGCGCCTAGCAGCGCGAGGAAGCCATAGCGCTTGGCGATGACCCTCCTTGCCTCCCCCAGCGGAAATCCCCGCCGCCACAGGCTCATCGCAATAAGCCCCACGCCGAAGCCCAGCAGGGTAGAAAACATGGGCAGGCCGCGATTGTGCACGAAGAAAGCGCCGAAGACGACGGCGATTTTATCGAGCACGCTGTCATCGAGGATGCCGCCGAAATACGCGCCCGGCCGGTTCTCAGTGATGATCCACGCGGTGGTCATATTCGCTATCGCGATGCCTAAAAGCGCCATTCCGCGCGCCGCGTCGGGCACGATGAGGCGGGTGCTGGCCACTAGATTTCGCACCTTTCCGCCAGGCTGGCGCGGATGGGGCGGGCCAACTGCGTCATGCGGCGGCGCCCGCGTAGCTCAATGGATTTCATGACGGTCCAGCGGGCCTGCTCGGCCTCGTTGGCCGTCTTTAGGGTGGCGGCGTTGGTCAGGACCTGGCCGGGGGTGTCCTTAGCCATTTCGGTCAGGCGGGCGGCCTCGTTGACGGCATCGCCAATGACGGTGTACTCGAAGCGATCCGCGCCGCCGATGTGGCCTGCCACCACGTGGCCGGAGGCGACACCGATACCGGCCTGCAGCTCGAGCCCGCGCAATTCCCCGCGCAGCTCGCGGGCGGCCTGCAGGGCCATCGAGGTCGAGTCGTACACATTGAGCGGTGCGCCAAAAACGGCGAGGGCGGCATCGCCCTGAAACTTATTAATGATGCCCTTATTGCGGTGCACCACCGTTACGACGTGCTCGAAGAATTTATTGAGCTCCGTGACCACTTCCTCGGGGGAGTGGTTGACAGCGAAGGTGGTGGAACCGATGACATCGATAAACAGCACCGCGACCTTGCGGTCCTCGCCGCCCAATTCTGGGCGCTCATCAAGGGCGCGCTGGGCCACCTCGGTGCCTACGTAGCGGCCGAAGATATCGCGGACGCGCTGGCGCTCGCGCAGCCCGCGCATCATCTCATTGAAACCGGCCTGCAGGACGCCGAGCTCGGATCCATCGTAAATATCGACCTCGGCATCGGCCTCGCCTCGGCGCACGCGGTTAATCGCATCCTGCAGCTCCACGATGGGATCGACCACGCTCATGATGGCAAAGCTGGTGCCGATAAACCCGGTGGCCAGCGCGGTGAGCGCCAGCGCCACGATAGCCGGGATGATCTCGCTGGCATCGCCAGAGAAAAGCCCGGTGTGCTGCCCCAACAGCACCAGCACGATGCCGAGCAGCGGTACGCCGGAGGTCATCAGCCAGGTGGAAAACAGGCGGTATTTGATGGGCGGTTCGACGGTGGAATCTTCGAAGCGGCGGGCGACGGCCTGGGCTGCGACGGGCCGCACGAGGCGCTCGGCCTGTAGGTAGGTCAAGATAATGACCACCAGGCCCGCCAGGGTGGTGGAGACACCCACGACGAGCCCGAGGCGCCCGGATTGCCCGCTGGAGATAGCCACGGTCAAGATGATGCCGATGAGCCAGACTGCGGCCGCGACCAGGGATTGGTACACGGGGATGCGCAGTACGAGGGTGCGCACCATATTCGGATCGTGTGCATCGGGATTGCGCTGCCAGTCCAGCACGGGGCGGAAGAGCAGCAGAGTAGCGGCGATGCCGATGATGACCGCAAAGACGAGATAGACCGCCGCCACGCCCTTTAGGTTGGGCAGCTCGGCAGCAAAGTCCTCGATTTCCGGCATGGGCAGGAAATAGAGGATAAAGGTCATGATCGCGATGGCGCCGATGATATTGGCGCCCAAGACCAAGGCAGCGTATACCGGCCATTGGGTTCCCATAAGCCAACGAGCGCCACGCAATAGTCTGTTCATAACTACTTACTGTAGTAAGACCAGTAGGCTAGAGCGAGTGAATACGGGAAGCGTTGCGCAACGATTGGCAGATACCCCAGGTGTGGCCCGCACTATCTTGGGTGCCGCGCGGGCGGCGCGGGGGATGCCGGGGGCAGATCCGCGGGCGATGAGCCATTCCTGGCTCTTTACCGGTCCGCCCGGTTCCGGGCGTTCCGTGGCCGCAATCGATTTCGCGGCCACGCTCATGTGCACGGATCCGGAGGAGCCGGGCTGCGGAAAATGCGAGGCCTGCCGCGCCGTGCTGGAGACTAAGCAGCACACGGATTTGGTCTTGGTGGACCCGCAGGAGGTCATCATCCCGGTGGATACGGTGCGCGAGGTCATTGGGCGCGCCGCGAGCCTGCCCACGGTCGCCCCGTGGCGCGTCGTGATCTTCAATAACGCGGATCGCCTCAACAATAACGGCGCCAATGCGCTGCTTAAAACGGTGGAGGAGCCGCCGGAGCGCACCGTGATCATCATGTGCGCGCCTTCCGATGCCCCCGAGGACTTCTCCCAGACCCTGCGCTCGCGCTGCCGGCACCTGTACATCCCCTCGCCGTCGGTGGACAATATCGTCGCGCAGTTGGTGAGCGAAGGCGCCTCGGATCACGATGCCCGCCTCGCCGCCGTCACCTCCCTGCGCCACGTGGGCAGGGCGCGCCACTTAGTGGCGGATCCGACGGTGCAAAAGCGCCGCGCGGTGGCCATCAACCTGGCCGAGGACATCTTCCACGAGTCCCAGGGCTTTCAGGCGGTGACCTCGCTTCTCAAGCTGGTGGATGCGGAGGCGAAGGAATCGCACAAGGAGGAAGAAGAAGCGGAGCTGGCCAAGCTGGAAAATACCTTTGGCGTGGGCGCGAAGGGCAAGGGCGCGGCGAAGGCGCAGCGCGATGCCCGCTCCGCCATCAAAGACTTGCAGGAACAGCACAAGAAGCGGGCGAAGAGACGGGTCATCGATAACCTCGATTTGGTGCTCGTCGATCTCTCCGGAATCTACCGCGACGCGCTGATGACAAAGGTGGGCGCGCAGGTGGAGATGACCCACCCGGATTTCGCGGGGCTATCCGGCGAGCTGGCGCAGCGGGTGAGCGAGGAAGGCCTCTTGGAATGCCAGTCCGCCATTTCTTATTGCCGCGAGCAGCTGACCCAGAACGTGGGCACGCAGATTGCCTTCGACGGCTTGGTGGGCAGGTTGCGGCGGACCTGCCTCTAAGGCCGGTCTTTAGCGCCGGCCCGCCAAAAACCGGCCCTGAGCTCCGATTTCTTTTCCGCGCCACCCCTGCGATAGAATCGCCAGTGCTGCTTAAGCAGCGCGCCGCCTTAGCTCAGTCGGTAGAGCATTTCACTCGTAATGAAAAGGTCGCGAGTTCGATTCTCGCAGGCGGCTCCATTTTTATATGTGCGGGTTTCTTCCTTAATATAAACTCTTCTTCAATAGAAGCAGGCCATATGGCCTCGGTGAGAGAAGGAACGATACACTGCTTATTGCTACCGTCGCAGCAGAAATCCTCTTTTGGGCGTGCCTTATTCTGGGCGGTGTTCTCCGATACATCGTTAAGGCCCCAAGAATTGGACTGGCATTCTTTATCGCTACGCCAATTATTGACATAGTCTTGTTAATCTTCTCATTTTTCACTCTGCATACTGACGGCGAAGCGGGATTCATGCACGGTTTCGCAGCTTTTTATATCGCATTTTCGCTGGTCTTTGGCGGCGATATTATCCGCGCGGTGGATCGGAAACTCAGCGGGAAGTCGAAAACCGAGTCTGGGAATCAGTCCGATAATAATGTAAGAAAATCCGTATATGCCAGTGCGGTGACGGCTGCGATCCTTATAGTTAGCATCGCGGTGGTAGGGCTAGACGGCAGCTTCTGGTTGATTTATTGGCTTATTGCCGTGCTCTTTACCCCACCGATGTGGTGGGGCATTGAAAAATTTAGTCGCCGTGCTTAAGCAGGCGCGGAACCACCTTGCCGGTGGCATTGCGCGGCAGCTTGGATAGGAAATGCACATCGCGGGGCACGGAGTGCTCGGCGAGCTTTTCGTGCACCCAGGCACGGATGGCATCGGCAGTCAGATCGCGGCCAGCGGCATCGGCAGTAGGCACCGCCCATACGGCGATGCGGCTGAAGGTCTCGCTATCCTCCACGCCACCCGCGTGCACCTCATCGATGCCGGGCATGGCCTCGAGCACCTCGGTCACGGACTGGGGGTGGACATTCTCGCCGCCCACGATGATCATGTCATCGGCCCGGCCCACGACGTGGAGGAAGCCCTGCTTGTCGATGTACCCCAGATCGCCGATCGACAACAGCCCATCGATCCGATTGAGCTTGAGCTTAGGGTTGGTATAGCCGGTCATGGCGGTGGAATTGGTGAGGTAGATTTCGCCCACCTCGCCGCGGGGAACGGGGTAGCCCTCCTCATCGAGGATGCGTAGCTTGGTGCCATTGGCCACCTTGCCCACCGCATCGGGGTTTTCTGCGACCTGGTCCATCGTGGCCGTTGAGGCTAGGGCAAGCTCCGTGGAACCATAAACGTTGCACAGGATGGGGCCGAAGCGCGCATTGGTGTCCTTGACCACCTGCGGGGTAAGCGCATTGCCGGCAGAGGCGATGAAGTTCAGGCTGGAGGTATCGAAGGAACCCTCGGGATCGTGATCCACCAAGCGCTTGAAAAAGATGGGGGAGGAGAGCATGCCGTCGAGGCGGTAGCGTTGGACATCATCAAGCACCTGCTCCGGTTCAAAAACGCGGCGGGTGACGATGGTATTGCGCAGCCCCAAGGCGATATTGATGCAGGCCCAGCCCCAAGTGTGGAAGATAGATGCCGTCATCTGCACGCGCTGATCGGCGCGCCACGGGATATTGCCCACGATGGAGGCGAGCACGACAGGCAACGTCGGCTCAGGGCGGACGATGCCCTTGGGAATGCCGGTGGTGCCGGAGGACATCAGCACGATGGAGCCGTGCTTGGGAAAGGTGGGCAGCTCGATATCCAGGGGATTCTTCACGATCTTTTCGAGCGTGGGTAGATCGCTTGCTCCCGTATCGTGGGCGATGATGACCGGAATATCGAGGTTGGGATCGACGCGGTCGATGAATTCATCATCGATGACGAGGACGTTGATGCCATTTTCTTCGATGCAGCCGGCCAGCTGCTCTGGGGAAGAACCGACATTGAGCAGGTAGATTCCGGCACCGGCGTAACCCTTGGCGCCCAAGGGAATGATGATGCCGCGGCCGTTGCGGGCCATGACGCCCAGCCGGATTTCCGGCAGCTGCAAGGACTGCAGGTAGCGGGCGAAATTCTGCGCGTGGGATCGCAGCTGGCGGTAGGTGAGGGTGCCGTCGTCATCGATAAGCGCGAGGCGATCTGGGCAGGTTAAATAGGCCTGCTCAATTTCGCGCGCCGTGGTGAAGCGGTAACGCGCGAGGTTGGGCAGGAGCTTGAGCTGCCCGCCAAGCCCGCCTTGCCGGGTGATAAGCCCCGACTTGAAGAGGGCAGGGAAGAACTGGCTGAGCGCGGAGGCGTGGAAGGGAACATCAGTCAATTTCATGGAAGAGAAAGCTCCGAAAAGAGAAGATAACGAAAATATAACTACAAACGATATCGTCAGAAGAAAAGATCGTGTTGCTTTTAACTCGAAAAATGTTACTAGAGTGACTAATATACACTTAAGTGACGACGTGTGAAGAAAAGGTCTCTCGATGAAATCCATAAAACTCAAAGCATTTTCGGTCGTAGCTTCCGCGATCGCGGTGGTAGGTGCGGTGGCCGCGCCGCAGGCTAGCGCGGCAGAACGCAATCTCGTCTCCTTCGGTGACTCGGTCATGGCGGATCCGAATGGCGGGGAATACTTGGCGGACCGCTTCAATCCCTCCCGGGTGATCGGGGAGAACTGCCCCACTTCCTTCAACTATGCGAAGCGCACCGGTGCCAAGATTGGCCTGCCGGTGCGCGATTTCTCCTGCGCTGGTGCGGTGTCGATGTCCAACGGCCCGCAGATCTGGCAGCAGGTGGATGCCGCCATCGGATCTGGCGCGCTGACCCCGGATACGGCGCGCGTGCTGATTACCACCGGTTTTAATGACACCTATAACCACCCTGATTTGAACATGACGCAGATCCGTCAGGAATTTACGGATCGCACCGCCCCGCAGGTTGAGCGGATTAAGCGCGCCGCGCCGAATGCCCGCATCCAGATCGTGGGCTACCCCACCATCGGTTCGGGGTCGCACTATTGCCTCATTCACGTTGGTCCGACGCCGCTGGATTCGACCTTCCTGCCCATGGCCCAGGACTACGAGAATAAGGCGCAGTGGATGCAGGTTGATTTGGCGGCGCGCACCGGCGTGCAATTCTTGGATATGAAGCCCTCGACCCGCAATAACGGCATGTGCGCTAATGCGAATGACCGTATGTGGGCAGGTCTCGTGGACTTTACGGCGGGTCCCGGCAACCTGCCTATTCACATGAACCAGCGCGGCCACGAGCACGCGGCCAACGTCATTGCCGCTTCCTAGCAACCATTTTCATTACCGCGGCTATATTGAAAATGTAGGTATGGTTGTGGACATGACTGTAAAAGCTGTTATTGCCCGCTCTAAGGGCGCGGAAGTTGAGACCGTAAATATCGTTGTTCCCGATCCCGGCCCCAATGACGTCATCGTGCGGGTACAGGCCTGCGGTGTATGCCACACCGACTTGGCCTACCGCGATGGTGACATCGAGGATGCCTTCCCCTTCCTGCTGGGCCACGAGGCGGCAGGCGTGGTGGAGACCGTAGGTTCTGCGGTCACCCACGTGGAGGAGGGCGATTTCGTCGTCCTGAACTGGCGCGCAGTGTGCGGCGAGTGCCGCGCTTGCAAGAAGGGCGAGCCCAAGTACTGCTTTAATACCCACAACGCTTCGAAGGCCATGACCTTGGAGGACGGAACCAAGCTCACCCCTGCGCTGGGCATCGGTTCCTTCGCAGAGAAAACCCTGGTCCACGAGGGCCAGTGCACTAAGGTCGATGACATGGACCCCGCAGCTGCCGGCCTACTGGGCTGCGGCATCATGGCCGGCCTCGGCGCATCCGTTAATACCGGCGATATCCAGCTGGGCGAGTCCGTAGCCATCTTCGGCTGCGGCGGCGTCGGCGTGGCGGCGATTGCCGGTGCGAAGCTGGCGGGCGCGGCGAAGATCATCGCCGTAGACATTGACGAGTCCAAGCTGGAGACCGCGCGCGAGTTCGGCGCCACCGACACCATTTGCTCGAAGGGCATGTCGGAGCAGGAGGTCATCGATGCGGTGCGCGATCTCACCGGCGGCTTCGGCACGGACGTTTCCATTGACGCGGTGGGCATCCAGCCGACGTGGCGCCAGGCCTTCTACTCCCGCGATCACGCCGGCCGCATGGTGATGGTGGGCGTGCCTAACCTGACCGATCATGTGGACATCCCGGCCATCGATCTTTACGGCCGCGGCGGTTCCATCAAGCCGGCTTGGTACGGCGATTGCTTGCCGGAGCGCGATTTCCCCGCATACGTTGCCCTGCACAAGGCCGGCAACTTCCCGCTGGATAAGTTCGTTTCTGAGCGCATCGCGCTTGACGATGTCGAGTCTGCCTTCCAAACTATGAAGGACGGCAAGGTACTGCGTTCGGTGGTGGAATTTTAATGCAGATTGACAGCACGGTAACTTCTGGCAAGTTCCGCCTGGATGGCGGCGAATGGGACGTGGACAATAACGTCTACGTACTTGGCGATGCCTCCAGCGTCTACATCGTCGACCCCTCCCACGATCTCGATGCCGTGGCAGAGCTGGTGGGCGATCGCAAGGTCGAGGGCATCATCTTGACCCATGGCCACAACGATCACTGCGAACTCGCGCCGGAGGCGGCGAAGCGCTTCGACACGGATGTCTACATGCACCCGGACGATGACATGCTCTGGCGAGAGGCGAATGGCGATGCCCACTACATCGACCTAGCCGATAACGGTCAGTTCGACATCAACGGCGAGAAGATCACCGTCTACCACACCCCGGGCCACTCGCCGGGCTGCGTCGTCCTCTACGTCGATGGCACGCTGCTGTCTGGCGATACCCTGTTCAACGGCGGCCCTGGCGCGACGGGGCGCAAGTACTCGGACTTCGATGTCATCATCGAATCCCTGCGCAACGTCGTCTTCAACCTGCCGGATGACACGAAGGTCTTGCCGGGCCACGGCGATGCCACGACGGTGGGTGCGGAAGCGGCGCGCATCGACGAGTACATCGAGCGCGGCTACTAATAATCGCGCAAGTACTCCCCGTAGCCGGATTTGAGGAGGGGCTGGGCTAGCGCTTCCAGCTCCGCCTGGGAGATGAATCCGGCTTCATAGGCTGCCACTTCGGGGGAACCGATGACGATGCCCGTCCTTTTTTGCATCACCTCTACATAGGCGGCGGCCTCGCTCATGGAATCGACGGTGCCGGTATCCAGCCAAACACTACCGCGGTGGAGGCGCTGCACGCTCAGCGCGCCGCGGCGCAGGTAGGCCTCGTTAATGGAGGTAATCTCGAGCTCCCCGCGATCGCTAGGCGTAATGGACTTAGCGATATCGATGACAGAATTATCGTAGAAATACAGCCCGACGACGGCGTGATTAGACCGCGGTTCCTCCGGCTTTTCTTCGATGCTCAGTGCTTGACCGGCCTGGTCGAATTCCACGACTCCGTAGCGCTGTGGATCCGATACCTCATAGGCAAAGATGATGCCGCCTTCTGGATTGCGGCACTGGCTTAGCTCCCCGCCAAAGCCGTGGAAGATATTATCGCCGAGGACCAGCGCAACGCTATCATCACCAATGAAATCCTCCCCAATCAAAAAGGCCTGCGCCAATCCTTCTGGGCGGGGCTGGATGGCGTAATCGATCATCAACCCGAGTTGGGAACCATCCCCGAAGAGCCGTTGAAACGCCCCAGCGTCCTCTGGGGTGGTAATGATGAGGATCTCCCGAATGCCCGCTTGGATGAGCGTGGTCAACGGGTAGTAGATCATCGGTTTGTCATAGATGGGCATGAGCTGCTTAGAGATGCCCTTAGTGATGGGATAAAGCCGCGTACCGGATCCGCCGGCAAGGATTATGCCTTTCATCGCTACTCCTCGCTGGCCTTGCTGGGCTCGCCAGGTACGCTAGGGTACAGCGCGAGGTACAAGGCGAGGGCGGCCCGCCAATTCTGCGGGGAAAAGCCCGTGGCTTCGATTTTATCTAGGGCAAGCGTCGATTCTTTGGGCCGTGGTGCCTCGGGTCCGGCGATTTCCCGATACTGTTCGGTGCTTACCGGCGTGACCTCTGATGGGTCGTGGCCTAAGCCGATGAATACGGACATCGCCATTTCATCGCGCCCGACGGTATCGCCGGAGTTGGAGATATTATAAATCCCGTACTCGGGGCGGGTGCACAAGAGATGCGCGATGCCCTTCGCCAAATCCTCGGCAAAGGTGGGGCGCCCGCGCTGGTCATGGATGACCTTCGGCTCCTTATCCGCTTCGGCGAGGCGGCGCATGGTGGCGATGAAGTTCGGGCCATCGCCAAATACCCACGAGGTGCGCACAACATAATGCTGCGGTGCGGTTTGCGCGGCGGTTTCGCCAGCGGCCTTCGACGCTCCGTAGGCGGAAAGGGGCGAGGGGATCTCGTCTTCGGTGTGCAGCTCCTTGGATCCATCGAAGATGTAGTCGCTGGATACGTGCACGAAGGCCAGCTGGTTTTCGGCAGCGATGCGGGCGAGCTTCGCCGGGGCTTCGGCGTTGACGGCCCAGGCGGCGGCGCGATCGTCCTCGGCGCCATTGACGTCGTTGTAGGCGGCGCAGTTGATGATGGCCTCGTATTGCTTCCACTGGCGCTGCGGGGGATTGGTGATGTCGAACTCCGTATGGGTGCAGAACTCGGCATTCTTGAGAACCCGCTTCAGCGCCCTGCCGAGCTGACCATTCGCACCGGTAACGAGGATTGTGCGGGGAGGCATGGGCTCTACATCTGCAAGCGCCGGCAGGCGCTTATCCTTTTCTGATACCTCGCGTGGTTCGAGGGGCCACTCCACGGCGTCGAGGTTGATTCCGGTATAGCGAGCATCGGGGGACCAGTGCTCGTTAACCAGGTAGGAGTAGGAAGTTTCCTCGAGCGCTTGAAAGCCATTGGCAACCCCGCGCGGTACAAATACGGCGGTCTCCGGCCCCACTTCATGGGTGACGATTTCCCCGAAAGTTTCGGATCCTTCCCGCAGATCGCACCACGCGCCAAAGATCTTGCCGTGCGCGACGGAGACGAGCTTGTCCCAGGGCTCGGCGTGTAGCCCTCGCGTGGCACCAGTGCGGTTATAAGAAATATTATTTTGCACCGGCTGGAACGAAGCCAGATCTGGCGCGGCCTCGCTAAGTTTTTCGCGCTGCCAGTTTTCCTTGAACCAGCCGCGGTTATCCCCGTGCACGTCTAGCTCAATGATGAGTAGGCCTTTAATGGCGGTGTTGTGTACCTGCATAATTACTGTCCTTGCTCTTTATAGCGGGCTTCTACAGATTCCTTTTGGGAGCGCCACCACGTTTCGTTATCGCGATACCAGGCGATGGCATCTTCCAGTCCCGCCCGGATATCGGTATAGCGGGGATGCCAATCCAATTCGCGGCGCAGCTTGGAGGCATCCATGGCATAGCGTTGGTCATGGCCGGGCCGGTCCGCCACGTGCTCGTACAGGGCTCGACCTTCCTGGGTGTGGCCCATGAGTTCGCAGATTATCTCGATGATGCGCTTATTATCGATGTCCGGCTGGTCAGCGCCGATATTATACGTTTCGCCTATCCGCCCTTCCTCGATGATTTTTAGCACCGCCGCGTTGTGATCGTCGACGTGGATCCAGTCTCGAACCTGCTCGCCCGTGCCGTAGAGCTTGGGGGTATGCCCGGAGAGGATATTGGTGATTTGGCGCGGGATGAACTTTTCGATGTGTTGGTATGGCCCGTAATTATTTGAGCAATTGGAAATGGTGGCGCGCAGGCCAAAGGATCGGACCCATGCCCGCACGAGGTGATCGGAGCTCGCCTTGGTAGCCGAATAAGGGCTGGAGGGCGCGTATGCGGTATCCTCCGTGAACTTGGTATCCGCCGCAACTTCTAAGTCCCCGAATACCTCATCGGTAGAAACGTGGTGAAAGCGGACATCGTTTGTCCGGCACGCCTCTAGAAGGGTATAGGTGCCCACCACATTGGTGTGGATAAACGGGGACGGATCCCGCAGGGAATTATCATTATGGGATTCGGCGGCGAAGTGCACGACGATATCCGCCTTGGCGACGAGCGGATTCACCACCGTAGCGTCCGCGATATCGCCCTCCACTAATTCCACATCGAGCCCCGCAAGGTTATCCCGGTTGCCGGCGTAGGTCAGCTTATCCAAGACTGTGATGCGGGTATCTGGGCGCACCTTGGCCATGAGGCGCACGAAATTGGCGCCGATGAAGCCGGCGCCGCCAGTAACGAGCATGGTGTGCATGAGTCTCCAGTGTAGGGCAGTCCGCATAAGCGCTGCGCGTGGACAGCCCCAAAACGCTTGTACACGCACTTCTAGGCCGTACGGCATGATCGTACGGCCTGAAGGCACGGTCGCGGGTGGATAGTAGGGCAGCTCACGCTGCACCGGGAGGCGGCGGAGAAGATGGTGAGTCCGTCCCTGAAGCTTGTGGCGATTCGGCCGGGGAACCGGGTGGTGAATCCACCGGTTCATGAGGCTGAGCAGGTGGGTCGGCGAGCTTGCGCGCCGGGGCTTGCTCTGCAGCGGGGGAGTTATTGAGCTCCACCGAGGGCGAAAGCCCGCCGGTATGCGCTGAGCGGTAGCCCACGCGTCCCGTTTCCGGGTCTCTTTCCGCATGCCCCATGCCATTGTGGCCATCGCGGTTATCGTTATTGTCCACGTGGTGCCGACGGCAGAGCAGGGTGAGGTTCCGGAGGTCTGTAGCTCCCCCGTGGGACCATGCCTGCAGGTGGTGGACATCGCAGTCTTGCCACGGCCGGTTGCAGTCCGGGTGGGTGCACACGATTTCACTGGCGGCAAGCGCCAGCTTTTGCCACAGCGACGCGGTGCGCTTGGTGCGCCCGAGCTCGAGCGGGAAGCCTTTGTCATCAACGGCGCAGAAAAAGTCGTGCTGCGCAGCGCCTAGGCGGAGAAGATCGAGCGGGGATAGGTCGATTCCCACGCTCGTGGTGAAGCGAGTATCGCTGCTCATCGCTTGTAGCTCTTCAAGAGTGGTGGCGACGAAGAAGGAACCGAGACCGTCCGATTTCTTTTGGCCTGCGGACAAGTAGCTCCCCAGCGCCGCTGTCAACTGATCTGCCATGCGCTGGGCATAGGTGCGCGTATCGTCTTCGGGGCTCAGGCTTTCGCTGCCCTTATTCTTGGCAGGGGCGAAAGCGCTGGCCAAGACAGCGGCGGCGGAGGCATCGAGGTAACCGGAGATGTGCACGCCACCGTCTGCATCTTGGTTAGAAATGCTGAAGCGGCGCTTGCGGGTGGCCGCGTGTGGGTCGCGCTTCCCAGAGGGATCGACGGCATGCTTATTTGCCTTGCGGATAGCCTGCCGTAGCCAATCGCGCAGGGACTCATAGGAGCGGCGTTTAGCCTCTTCTAAGGCCTTATTGCGTAGCTCCCGTGGCCCAGGAACCGCGAACTTATTGAGGTTGCGCAGCTCCCGTTCAATGAGGTTGAGGACGCGCTCTGGGATGGGGTCTTCCTCGAAGAGCTTCTTGCGGCGCTCTTCTTCCGCGCGGCGCTCACGTTCGGCACGGCGGCGCGCCTCCTCTTCGGCTTTCTTTTGCGCGGCTGCATCCGGCTCGTCGTCTGTTGGCGGGGGAGTAGGTTCCGGATCCTCGATGGGCGCAAAGAGGTTCTTGCCATTGCGCAGGCGTGCGACGGCCTCGGACTCCGTGAGGCCAAGACGGGCGACTAAGTAGTCTTTAGCCTTAGAGGAGCCGACCCGCCTGCCGGCATCATCGCGCTCTGCAATAAAGGCAAAGGCAGCATCGATGGTGGATTTATTGCCCAGCGCCCGTTCTAAATGCTCGAAGTTGGGGTGGAGTAATTCGAAGGAGAGATCGTCCGGATTCTGCATAAGGTTGCGAAGACGCGTAAGCCCCGCAGCCACATCTGAAATGGCTGTATTGATTTCCGCATGCTTGACAGTTTCCATGGTTCCCTCCTTCCTGTTTCGCTTTCATTTTCTATTGTAATCCAATAAAACACCAGCGCAACCGCAAGAAAAGAATTGGTCAATAGACTATACATTCCCCAATCGAACGGACCCGCCCACAAACAAAACCACGGCAATCAGCGCCCAAACCCACTAGTCCGGAAACTTGGGCAACGCGGTTTCATCGAGCCATGCGGCAATGGTGGCATCGAAAAGAGCGGCGTCCGGCGCAGCCTCCCGGAAGGCGGAGAGGAGATCGGAGGGCTCGACCACGGAGTGCTGATGTTGGGTGAGATAGGAGGAAAGGGTGGGGAAGAAGGCATCGGCAAGCAGCCGGTGAATGGCGTGCACCGCGAGGGCGCCGCGCTTATACACGCGGTCATCGAACATATCGCGCGCGCCTGGATCAGAAACCTTGATGTCTTGGCGCTTGCGCGTCAGGACCTGGTAATGCGAGCGCGCCGCCTCGCGCGCGGACGCGCCACCCTTGTGCTCACCCCACAACCACTCGCTGTAGCAGGCAAAACCCTCATTGAGCCAGATATCTTTCCATTCAGAAAGACCGACGGAATTGCCAAACCATTGGTGGGAAAGCTCGTGTGCGATGAGCCGCTCGAAGGCGTGATCGCCCTTCACGTGGTTGGAACCAAAAATGGACAGGCCTTGGGCCTCGAGGGGAATCTCCAGCTCATCCTCGGTAATGACGACCTGATAGGTGGGGAAGGGATAAGGCCCGTAGATAGAGGAGAAGAAATCCACCATCTCCTGCTGCCGGGAAAACTCTTCGCGTACGCGCTCGCGCAAGAACGCCGGCGCCCACGCCTGGGTATCAGCCCCCAGCGAATAAGAAGAGAACTCGCCTACCTGTACCGTTGCCAGGTATGTGGCCATGGGGTGGCGAGTGCGGTAGTGCCACCGGGTGGTGGAACCGCCGGCCTTGCGGGAGACCAACTCGCCATTGGAAATGACGGTAAAGGGGCTATCGGCGGTGATGATGATGTCATACGGTGCCTTTTCTGAAGGCGTGTCATCGCACGGGAACCAGCTGGGTGCGCCATTAGGCTGGCTGGCCACCAACGAGCCGGATTCGGTTTCCTCCCAGCCAATTTCGCCCCATGTGGTACGGATGGGGCGCGGGCTGCCGCCGTAGCGAATGTGCAGCTCAAACTCAGTCCCGGCAGGGATCTCGGCTGCAAAACGCAGACGCAGCTTCCCAGAAGATTGGCGGAACTTAGCCACCCGCGGGGCATGCTTGGCGGTCACGCGCCGGGCCACCATCGCCCCGCCGAGGTCCAAAGTTAAGGAGGTCAGCTCTTCCACCGCGCGCACGCTTAAAATGGCCTCACCCTGCAGCAGGTTAGGCTCCACACGGTAGTTTAAGTCCAGCGTGTAGTGAGTGACTTCAAAACCAAGGTTGAAGTCCACGCCGGTATAGGGATCAGTATGCGCACGCGAAAAGGCGGTAGGAAGCAATGTCATAATATTGCGATCCTACCGCCCGTCACGCGCAGCCGAAATTTAGCTATTGAATGCCCGCTCGAATACTGGCCAAGAATCCTTCAGATCCTCTTTCCAATGCGGCCACGAGTGGGTTCCGGTATTGCGGAAGTTGTAGGTAGCTGGCACTCCGGCCTGGTCAAGCTTGGCCTTAAAGTTGTGGGTGCAGTAGTTCACTCCAGCTTCGATGCCGCCGCCCTCAACCTGCAGGGTGGAGGATCCGCGTACTGCTTCCTCTTGGTTCAGACCCATAGAGCGCAGGTAGCTATAAGTGTCCTCTTCGCTTGCTAGGCCAGAACCGGAAGAAATGTATAGCTCGGTACCGTGCAGCTTATCGGCGTTCATCATGGCGTCGTTGTAACGGTTGGTCTCAGAGCCGTACGGACCCCACATCTGGTCCACGCTGCCGCCGCCGCGGTTGACGGTCAGCTCTACGGCCTGGCGCTCCAGCGGGTAAGCGGTAGCGGCACAACCGGCGTATGAGCCCACTGCATCGTAGAAGCCCTGGTTGTGCTGAGCTAGCAGCAAGGAAGAGGTGGCGGACATGGACATGCCGGCGATGGCGCGGTGATTATCCGCGTTGATGTGCTTTTCAATGGCGCCCGGCAGCTCCTTGGTAAGGAAGGTTTCCCATTTTTGCGGTCCCTGCAGGAATTCTGAATTCGGCTCAGAGATCCAGTCGGTGTAGTAGGAGAACGCACCGGCCTGTGGGACGACGACGTTGATGTCCTTTTCGTGGTAGAAGTCAACGGCATCAGATAGCTTCAGCCAATCCATGTCTTGTTCTGCCCCGCCTGCGCCATTGAGCAGGTAAATGGTTGGGCGGTTTTCGCTCTTGGCGCGGATGACGGCTAGTGGAATCTTCCGGTCATTCATTGCCGGCGAGGTTGCCTCGAGCTTTTCAACGCGCTTATCGTCTTTGTACTTCTTGTACCAGGACTTACCCTCGATCTCCGGGGTAGGTTCCAGCGGGGAAATCGTGGACTGTGCGGCATCGCCCGCTACCTGCTGCGGGGTGAGCTCGGCTGCGCCCGCCACGGGAGCATAAGCTAAGCCCGTGCAAACCGCAGCTGCCGCGAGGATAGAATTAAGACGCTTCATGGTGCTTCTTTCCAGTGGGGAGTGGACTCGATAACTATACTTCGGCCGCGAAAAATCGGCATGTTGAGGGAAGTATATTTAGTATTCCTACATGTAGACCTAACCATTAATAGTGCCCAATAAACGCCTGCCGGTAAAGACTTTCACTGATGTGGGGGAGTAGCGGGGGTAGGCATACCTTCATTGCCTTTTCTGCTATCAATGATAAGTAACGCTGGGACAACTGAGGTTTCTATGTCATAATTTCCCAGTGAAGCACGGCGTGACGCGGTTGGTACCTGTAATAACACACCTGTAATAACATCAGTAACGGCTGCGTTAGTGCTTTTAGTGTGAAAAGCTAAGCAGCGAGTTTGTGTACTCGCGCCCCATCAAGAGAAAGAACTTCAATGAACCTTTTTGATTCCGCCCTCGTGTCCTTCAATGAATTCATTGGGCCATTCATCCACTCTGCAATGGATGCATATTCCAAGCTGCTAGCATCCTTGGGCGTGATTTAAGTCCACGGTTGCTTAAGGGCCCTGCGGGGTGCATCTGCTGCTTGCCGATGCCCCCCCCTTGCAGGGCCCTTTCCCTATCCTCACCGCGGCTTGGGGTGAGGTGCCCCCAAGTGTGACCAATTACGCGACATTGAGGACAAAGTTACGTATCCTGTAGGGCGTGACTAACGAACATTATGACGTAGTAGTACTCGGTGCGGGCCCTGGCGGCTATGTTGCCGCCATCCGCGCAGCTCAGCTTGGAAAGAAAGTCGCTGTTATTGAAAAGCAGTACTGGGGCGGAGTCTGCCTCAACGTAGGCTGTATTCCCTCCAAGTCGCTGCTGAAGAATGCAGAGGTTGCCCACACCTTCAACCACGAGGCGAAGGCTTTTGGCATCTCCGGCGATGTTTCCTTTGATTTCGGTGTAGCCCACAAGCGTTCCCGCAAGGTTTCTTCGGGCATCGTCAAGGGCGTTCACTACTTGATGAAGAAGAACAAGATCACCGAGATCAACGGTCTGGGTTCCTTCAAGGACGATAAGACCATTGAGATTACTGAGGGCGATGACGAAGGTAAGACCGTTACCTTCGATGACTGCATCATCGCCACCGGTTCCGTGGTCAAGTCCCTGCCTGGCGTTGAGCTGGGCGGCAATATCGTTTCCTATGAAGAGCAGATCCTGAACGAGGAAGCACCGAAGTCCATGGTCATCGTGGGCGCCGGCGCCATCGGCATGGAGTTTGCTTACGTGCTGGCCAACTACGGTGTGGACGTCACCATCGTGGAGTTTATGGACCGCGTCCTGCCAAACGAGGACAAGGACGTATCCAAGGAGATTGCCAAGCAGTACAAGAAGCTTGGCGTTAAGCTCCTGACCGGTTACAAGACCACCTCTGTGAAGGACAACGGCGACGATGTCACCGTTGAGGTGGAATCCAAGGATGGCTCCAAGCAGGACACCTTGACCGTGGACCGCGCCATGATCTCCATCGGCTTCGCCCCGCGCGTTGAGGGCTTTGGCCTTGAGAACACCGGCGTTGAGCTGACTGAGCGCGGTGCCATCGACATCGATGACCGGATGCGCACCAACGTTGACCACATTTACGCCATCGGTGACGTCACCGCGAAGCTGCAGCTGGCCCACGTGGCAGAGGCGCAGGGCGTTGTAGCGGCAGAAACCATTGCTGATGCAGAAACCCAACTCTTGGGTGACTACAACAACATGCCGCGCGCTACCTTCTGCAACCCGCAGGTTGCATCCTTCGGTTACACCGAAGAGGCAGCCAAGGAGAAGTTCCCGGATAAGGACATCAAGGTTGCTACCTTCCCGTTCTCTGCAAACGGTAAGGCCGCCGGCCTGAATGAGACCGCCGGCTTTGTCAAGCTTATTGCTGACGGCGAGTTCGGCGAGCTCATCGGCGGGCACATGGTGGGCTCCAACGTGTCGGAGCTCTTGCCAGAGCTGACCTTGGCGCAGCGTTTCGACCTGACCACTGAAGAAATCGGTCGTAACGTGCACACCCACCCGACCTTGTCTGAGGCCATGAAGGAAGCCGCCGAGGGTATCAGCGGCCACATGATCAACCTCTAAACAAGCGTCCCTACACCGCATAAGGGCACCGCAGCGTTCTCCAAGAAGGAGGACCGCGGTGCCGTTTCTCTATACGCGGCTAAAAAGACCAGCTAGTAAGGCGCGACCGCCGAGCGGTGGACATCGATATTGATCGCCTCGTTGATGGGCGGGAAGGCACGCTGCGAGCAGTTTTCGCGGGCGCAGGTGCGACACCCTGGTCCGATGGGGGTAGCGGCGTGGAGATTGGTGAGGTCGAGGCCCTCCGCATAGACCGTGCGATCGGCGTGTCGGGCCTCGCAGCCCAGCCCAATGGCGAAGAGCTTATTGGTATCGCCGTAGCGGCCTTGATGGTGCTGCACGGCGCGGGAAATCCACAGGTAGTTGCGGCCATCGGGCATCTGCGCGAGCTGGCGCGAGATGACACCTGGACGGGTGAAGGTCTCGTAGACATTCCACAGCGGGCAGGTGCCGCCGTTATTGGAAAAGTGCACGCCGGTGGCGGATTGCCGTTTGGACATATTGCCTGCGCGATCCACGCGCACGAAGGTAAACGGAATGCCGCGGAGGTTATCGCGCTGCAGGGTGGAAAGCCGGGAGGCGACCGTCTCGTATCCCACGCCAAAGACTTGGCACAGGTATTCCACGTCGTAGCCGGCGCGCTCGGCCTCGCTGTGCATCATGGCATAGGGCATGAGAGTGGCGGCTGCGAAGTAGCTGGCCAACCCGCGTTGTGCCAGGCTGCGGGAGGAATCAGAGGTAAAGGGCTCATCGGCCACGAGCGCGGAGATTTGCTCTTGGGCCTCGAGGAGGCCGAGCTCGGCGGCCATGCGGAAGGCGCGTTGGCCCTCACTTAGGCGCGAGGCAAGCGTGAACTGCCCGCTCTCGCGATCAAAGCGGTGCAATGTGCCATCCATCTGCGCCGTCAGCTGAATTTCTACGCCGTGTTCCTCGCGCAGGCGGTTCGCCAACGCCTGCTCGGTATCGCGAATGCCGAACTGTGTGACTCCGAGGTCACCTGCAAGATCCTCGGCGTGATGGTCCAACCCGTCCAGGTAATTTTGCCGGGCATAAAAGAAGTCGCGCACCTCATCGTGCGGCATGGACAGGGCGGCGGCGCTTTCCGATGTCCGCCTCGTATCCGTAGCCAGCGACAGCTTATCGCGCACATTGCGGTACCGGCGGTGTACATCTACGAGCGTGCGGGCGACGGTGGGGTGGTTATATACCAGCTCCGATAGCTCCTGAAGCTCCACCGGGGAAGGGCAGAGCTCCTTGTCTTGGATGACGTCCTGGATCTCCGCGAGGAGACGGGAGTCATCATCGCGGGAGAAAAACGTGGCGTCGACGCCAAAGACCTCGGTAATGCGCAGCAGCACCGGCACGGTCAGCGGGCGGACATCGTGCTCAATCTGGTTGACGTAACTGGCGGAAAGGCCGAGGGTGCCAGCTAGGGAGGCTTGGCTGAGATCGCGTTCACGGCGAAGCTGGCGAAGGCGAGAGCCCACATACGTCTTACTCATGCGCCAAAGGTTACTAGTAGCGAGCGCGGCTGTGCATCTTTATGGCGAAAATTTTGTGAAGACTCTTCGCTACCTGGACACCGGGTTTGTGGGGTTTCATGCGAAAGTTTGACACATAAAGGGGTGGGGTAATCACTCGCGTAACACGGAGTGGCGAAGCTCACAGTTTGGATCATAAATACGAAACATCTGTATTGCGGAAATGAAGGCATCCAAGGTGACAGCGTTTTCATATTCTTCTTATCAGGATACCCTTACCTAAAAGATCTCACTGCCTAGTCATGCTTGCGAACCGGGAGTAAATAACCGCTCGAAAATAACTAGTAACCAGCGGTTAAGCCCGGTTAAGGTGAGTATGACTATGGAGGTGTCATGACTTTAAGAAATCCGGACCGTGAGGCAATCGCTCACGGCCACATCACTAATGAACCAATTCGTCAGAATCCTGGAACGCCATCGTGGGTACTGAAGCTCATCATGGCCGTCACCGGCTTGCTCTTTGCGCTTTTTGTGGTCGGTCACATGGCCGGCAACCTGAAGCTGTACATGCCGGCACACAACGGTGAGCCCGCCCTGGATGAGTACGGCGAGTTCCTGCGCTCTATGGGTGAACCGCTGCTGCCGCACGGCTCTGCCCTGTGGGTCATCCGCATCGTGCTGATCGTGGCAATCCTTGCCCACATCTACGGTGCGTTTACCTTGGCTTCCCGCTCCAAGGCATCCCGCGGCAAGTTCAAGCGCACCAACCTGATGGGTGGCCTGGATTCCTTCGCCACCAAGTCCATGCTGGTTACCGGTGTAGTGCTGCTGCTCTTCATCATCTTCCACCTGCTGGACCTCACCTTGGGCGTACAGCCAGTGGCTCCAGAGGCCTTCGTTGAAGGTTCTGTCAAGGCCAATATGATCGAAACCTTTAGCCGTTGGCCGGTCACCATCTTCTACGTGCTGGCAATGTGCTGCCTCTTCCTGCACCTAACCCACGGCATCCGCCTTGCCGCATCTGACCTGGGTATCACCGGTGCAAAATGGCGTCAGACCTTCTTGGTCTTGGCGTACATCATCCCGGCCGTTGTATGCATCGGCAACATCGTTATGCCTTTGTCCGTTGCCCTGGGCTTGGTCAGCTAAAGGAGATAGGAACCCATGACTACTACTGAACTCAAGCGTGAGCACCCCAACTTCTCGCACCCAAAGTCCATCGTTGAGGGCGTCTCCGCTGGTAATATCCTGGAATCCCAGGAACCGCACGGCGTGCCGATGAAGGATATGTGGTCTCACCACGTTGACCACATGAACCTGGTCTCCCCACTGAACCGCCGCAAGTTCGAGGTCCTCGTCGTAGGTACCGGCTTGTCCGCGGGTGCTGCTGCGGCAGCTCTCGGTGAATTAGGCTACGGCGTCAAGGTCTTTACCTACCACGACTCCCCGCGCCGCGCGCACTCCATTGCCGCGCAGGGTGGTGTCAACGCATCCCGCGCCAAGAAGGTAGATAACGACTCCGCGTACCGCCACACCAAGGACACCGTGAAGGGCGGCGACTACCGCTGCCGCGAGTCCGACTGCTGGCGTCTGGCCAACGAGTCCGTTCGCGTTATCGACCACATGAACGCCATCGGCGCCCCGTTTGCCCGTGAGTACGGCGGCACCCTGGCCACCCGTTCCTTCGGTGGTGTGCAGGTCTCCCGTACCTACTACACCCGTGGCCAAACAGGTCAGCAGCTGCAGCTGTCCACGACCTCGGCACTGTACCGTCAGATCGGCCTGGGCAATGTGGAGCTTTTTGCCCACAACGATATGCAGGACATCATCACCTACGATGACAACGGCAAGAAGCGCGCGGGCGGCATTGTTACCCGCAACCTGATTACCGGTGAGCTCAAGGCCTTCACCGGCCACACCGTCATCCTGGGTACCGGTGGTTACGGCAACGTTTACCACATGTCCACCCTGGCAAAGAACTCCAACGCCAGCGCCATGATGCGCGCTTATGACAAGGGCGCTTACCTGGCTTCCCCGGCGTTCGTGCAGTTCCACCCAACGGGCCTGCCGGTCAACTCCGACTGGCAGTCCAAGACCATTTTGATGTCGGAGTCCCTGCGTAACGATGGCCGCATCTGGTCCCCCAAGAAAGAGGGCGATGACCGCGACCCGAACAGCATTCCGGAGGAAGAGCGCGACTACTTCTTGGAGCGCCGCTACCCGGCCTTCGGTAACCTGGTTCCCCGCGACGTTGCCTCCCGTGCAATTTCCCAGCAGATCAACAAGGGCCTGGGTGTTGGACCTCTGAAGAACTCGGTCTACCTTGACTTCCGCGATGCCATCGAGCGTCTGGGCAAGGACAAGATCCGCGAGCGTTACTCCAACCTCATTCAGATGTATGAAGAGGCCATTGGTGAGTCCGCCTACGAGACCCCCATGCGCATCGCTCCTACCTGCCACTTCACCATGGGTGGCCTGTGGACCGACTTCAACGAGATGACCTCTATTGACGGCCTGTTTGCCGCCGGTGAGTGCTCTTGGACCTACCACGGCGCTAACCGCCTGGGCGCTAACTCGCTGCTTTCGGCCTCTGTTGATGGCTGGTTCACCCTGCCGTTTACCATCCCGAACTACTTGGCTGACCACCTCAACGAGGACAAGCTGGCCGAGGATTCCGCTGAGGCACAGGAAGCCGTGCAGAAGTCCCAGGAGCGTATCGACAAGCTGATGCAGGTCCAAGGCGACGACCCGCACGGTCCGTCCCACTACCACCGCCAGCTGGGTGACCTGCTGTACTTCGGCTGCGGTGTGTCCCGTAACGTCGAGGACCTGAAGGACACCATCGAGAAGATCCGCGCGGTGCGCGATGACTTCTGGAAGAACGTTCGCATCCCTGGTGAGGCGAATGACATGAACCAAGTCCTGGAATACGGCCTGCGCGTTGCCGATTACCTGGACCTGGGCGAGCTCATGTGCATCGATGCCCTCGACCGTGATGAGTCCTGTGGCGCTCACTTCCGCGAAGATCACCTTTCTGAAGAAGGCGAAGCCGAGCGTGACGATAAGAACTGGTGCTTCGTTTCCGCCTGGGAGCCGGGCGAGAACAAGAACGAGTTCATCCGCCACGCAGAACCCCTGTACTTTGACTCGATCCCGCTGATGACAAGGAACTACAAGTAATGAAATTGACACTTGAGATCTGGCGTCAAGCCGGACCCACCCAGGAAGGTAAATTCGAAACCGTCCAGGTGGATGATGCCTCCGAGCAGATGTCCATTCTGGAGCTATTGGACCACGTCAACGAAGGCTATGTTGAGCGCGGCGAAGAGCCCTTCGCCTTCGCCTCAGACTGCCGCGAGGGCATCTGCGGTACCTGTGGTTTGACCGTCAACGGTCGCCCACACGGCCCAGGGCAAAAAACCCCTGCCTGCCAGCAGCGTCTGTTCAACTTCAACGATGGCGACACCATCCAGCTGGAGCCATTCCGCTCCGCTGCTTACCCCGTCATCAAGGACATGGTGGTTGACCGCTCCGCATTGGACCACGTGATGGAGCAGGGTGGTTACGTATCCATGGATGCTGGCACCGCGCCGGATGCCGATACCATGCACATCAACCACGAGACCGCCGAGTACTCGCTGGACCACGCAGCCTGCATTGGTTGCGGTGCCTGCGTTGCTGCTTGCCCGAATGGTGCGGCACACCTGTTCACCGGTGCCAAGCTGGTTCACCTGTCCATGATGCCGCTGGGTAAGGAAGAGCGCGGCAGCCGTGCCCGCAACATGGTTGCTGATTTGGAATCCAACTTCGGCCACTGCTCCCTCTACGGTGAGTGCGCCGATGTCTGCCCGGCTGGCGTCCCACTGACCGCAGTGTCTGCCGTTACCCGCGAACGTGCACGTGCTGCTTTCCGTGGCAAGGACGACTAAGCTAGAGTTATTCCGTAGGAATACTAGGAACGAGAGAAAGACAGAAAGACTCCGCCATGAGCGATAACACCCACGTAGTTGCTGACTACCAGAGCGAAACGTATCCGGAGTTCTCCGGCAAGATTCAGGACAACTACATCGAAGGCTACGACCCAGTATCCTTCGCAGCTCCTCACTCTTCCCTTCTCCGCACCTCCACGTGGGTCGGCATGGGCTTGATCCTGTCTTGCCTGCCGGCAGCCGGCATCCTCATCTGGGGCCTCGGCGTGTGGGACACCCCGCTGGGCACCGCAGGTGAAGGCAACTACGGCCTGACCATCGCCATCGGCGTCATTTCCCTGGTTGTGGTGGCCATCGCCGCCGCCGGCACCATTCACTATGGACGCCGCTACTACCGCCAGTACCGCAAGGAAACCGGCCGAGTTAACTAGTATTCGCTCTTAAAGCACCTCCAGCCCCGCCTCCAATAGCATTGAGAACATGCCAGGAGGCGGGGCTGTTCCTGTTTTGACGGGGAGCTTGGATTCTAGGGGTCGTTGCAACAATGATGGTTACTTTGGTGTGATACTACCGGTTTGTGTCAGGGCGCTTGT
>NZ_JBEHFW010000009.1:0-116076 GCF_040225475.1 Corynebacterium sp. KPL2861 | reverse complement strand
TATGTATGACTGGCAATCCATGAGCATGGCAAAAATTCAAAGCATGCACGTAATGACAGCCAAGCTCACCAGCAGCCGAGCGAACGCTACGCCCACTGCCAACCATGGCCACCAAGCCACGACGATCCGACTCAGACAACGAATGAAACGGGCCAACAACTCCAGGCACAACAACACCCTCCTAAAGGGGAAAGTGTTGCAACGACCCTCTGAACTCAAGGAGCATGCGCTTTCCGATGCCCCAGCTGCCCCACACCCCGGATCTGCTCAGCTTTCACTGGCCCCTGTTTGGCGGACACCTGATATGCAGCCCAGTCGCGTTGGCAAGATTGGTACTCTACCACCATGTCCAGATACTCCGAACAGTTCAAACGCGATGCCGTGGCCCTCTATGAGAACAATGAGGGCCTTTCGCTGAACTCAGCATCAGCAGAGCTCGGTATCAACCGTGCGTCGCTGCATTCATGGGTCAAGAAGTACGGCACCGGTAAACGTGCCCGCATAAAAGCCATGCAGGATAAAGCCCAAGCGGCGAATGATGCCGAGCGGATCCGCCAGTTAGAAAAAGAAAAAGCACAACTGCGCGAAGAATGTGACATCCTGCGCAAGGCCGTCACATATTTTGCTTAAAGCAGTCCCACTGGTGATCGGCCCCCATTCCCGGCGTGGGTCAAGCCTCGTTGTATGGTCGACCCTGGATTCCCATTATGGAAATGCTAGTCTTTACCTTGAAAGTCTCGGAACGATCCCTGCACTACGAAAGTAGGAGTAAATCGCCGAGGTTATTGATTTCTCCGGGCAATTAATTCCTTGTGCAACGGCATGAGGCTTACCACGGGTTACAGATACACCACACTAGCGGACGCAACCGATTATGCTTTCTCCAGATGGCAATTGCCGTGCGCGCTGGGCATCCCAGTAAATAGCTTTTCTGGCATTCACCCTACACTCTGAGGGAGACGTAAAAGGGGAGGAGCCTGTGCCCTTGTCGGTGCCTCCCCAGCGTCGCCCTATGCCCACACAGCTCTGGGGAGGCGTGGCCTAATTACTCAGAGCTGAAGCCAAGCCCGTGCCTGACCTCTCGATGCGTCTACATTTTGGGGACAGGCCCACGAAGGAATCTAAACCGCGCGCATAGCCAACGAAGGGTGCTCGGGCATATATGCTTAATGGTCATGGCCTCTCCGACTGTTTTTGATCGAGCTACTATTCGCCACAACCTCACCGAATTCAAACTTCGGTGGCTTGACCACATTGAGCAGTGGAGGGCGGAAAACCGGCCTGCGACCGAGTCGAGTCACGATCAACAATTCTGGGGCGACCTTCTCGATTGCTTTGGAGTTAACGCCCGCGACCTGTACCTGTACCAGCGCAGTGCTAAACGCGCCTCGACGGGGCGTACTGGAAAGATCGACATGTTCATGCCTGGCAAAGTCATTGGTGAGGCCAAGTCCCTTGGAGTACCGCTCGACGACGCCCACGCTCAGGCCCTCGATTACCTGCTGGGCGGTACCATCCCGAACTCGCAGTTGCCGGCGTATGTTGTCTGCTCCAACTTCGAGACCCTGCGGGTTACTCACCTTAACCGCGAGTATGTAGGCGATAACGCAGCTTGGGACATCACGTTCCCATTGGATGAGATTGACGAGCACATCGAACAACTCGCGTTCCTCGCCGACTATGAAACTAGTGCCTACCGTGAGGAAGAAAAAGCTTCATTAGAAGCTTCTCGCCTGATGGTGGAACTCTTCCGCGCGATGAACGGCGACGAGGTAGATGAAGCTGTAGGCGATGAAGCACCCACCACTCCGGAGGAAGAAGACGAGCGCGTTATGCGCACTTCTATCTACCTCACCCGAATTCTTTTCCTTCTTTTCGGTGATGACTCGGGATTATGGGATACCCCGCATTTGTTTGCGGACTTTGTGCGCAATGAAACCACCCCGGAATCACTTGGCCCACAGCTCAATGAATTATTTAGCGTGCTTAATACCGCCCCGGAGAAGCGGCCAAAGCGTTTGCCGTTGACGTTAGCGAAGTTCCCTTATGTCAATGGTGCTTTGTTTGCCGAGCCGTTGGCCTCGGAGTACTTCGACTACCAAATGCGCGAAGCCTTGCTTGCTGCTTGTGACTTTGATTGGTCGACGATTGACGTCTCCGTCTTTGGCTCCTTGTTCCAGTTGGTTAAATCGAAGGAAGCTCGCCGCGGCGACGGCGAGCACTACACGTCTAAGGCCAACATTATGAAGACGATTGGCCCGCTTTTCCTAGACGAACTTCGAGCTGAGGTAGACAAACTGGTGTCTTCTCCATCGACGTCGGTGGCTGCGCTGGAGCGCTTCCGTGACTCCCTCTCCGAGCTGATCTTCTGTGACCCAGCCTGCGGCTCTGGCAACTTCCTCCTGCTGGCATACCGGGAATTGCGCCGGATTGAAACGGACGTGATTGTCGCAATCCGTCAGCGTCGCGGCGAAACCGGCATGTCATTGAATATTGAATGGGAGCAGAAGCTCTCCATTGGGCAGTTCTACGGCTTTGAGCTGAATTGGTGGCCTGCAAAGATTGCCGAAACCGCAATGTTCTTGGTTGACCACCAGGCAAATAAAGAGCTTGCGAACGCGGTGGGTAGGCCTCCTGAGCGTTTACCGATTAAGATTACCGCCCACATTCTTCATGGCAACGCTTTGTCCCTCGACTGGGCAAAAACACTTCCCAGCTCGGCTGCAAAGACTTTTATTTTCGGTAATCCACCTTTTTCTGGAGCTCGAACTATGTCTAAGTCGCAGAAGTTGGAGCTCGAACGCGCATGGAGTCCAGAACCGTCCGGACTCCTTGACTTGGTTACGGGCTGGTTTGCTAAAGCGGCCGATGTATTGTCTCTACGTACTGGTGAGTTCGCTTTTGTTGCTACGAATTCAATCGTCCAGGGGGTTCAAGTCCCATTGCTATTTGGCCCGTTGCGTAAGAAACAGTGGTCAATAAAATTTGCCCATCGGTCATTCGTATGGGATTCGGAAGCTCCCGGAAAGGCTGCGGTTCATTGTGTCATCGTTGGTTTTACTCGGGAACCCCAAGTCGTACCTCAGCTTTGGGAGTATGAGAACGGGAAGGGAGAACCGAGAAATGTTCCTGTGAACAGGCAAATTAACGGATACTTAGTGGACGGAGCTTGGATTCTTGTAGAGTCTCGACGCCAGCCAATTTCTCCCGTACTTCCTGCTATTACAAATGGCTCTGAGCCGCGAGAGGGTGGCCACTTAATGGTCACTCGAGAAGAGTTTCCTGAGCTAGACGACGATCCGATTCTGAGTAAATACCTTCGACCGTTCGTTGCTGGGGCTGAATTAGTACGTGGCACCAAGCGATGGTGTCTGTGGCTTACCGATCTTGACCCAAACGATATTTCTAAATCAGCTGAGCTAAAGAAACGTTTGGACTTAGTTCGCGGCATGAGACGTGCTGCGAAGCAAACAGCGACCAAGAGAGCAGAGGCTTTCCCACATCTGTTTGTGCAAATCCGCCAACCGCAAACTGACTACTTATGTATTCCAATTGTGGTTTCGACTAACCGCCGTTTCTACACAGTTGATTATCTACCTAAAGAAGTCATTTGCAGTAATAGAGTGTACGCAGTCGAAGACAAAGATGGTTTCCTTTTTGCTCTAGCGTCTTCGTCGATGTTCATCGGTTGGCAGCGCTCCATCGGCGGGCAGCTCAAATCTGATTTGAGTTTTTCAGGCACGCTTACATGGAACACCTTCCCCGTTCCGGAATTGGACGAGAAGACTCGGCAGCGAATCATTAAAGCGGGCCAGAGGGTGCTCGACGCCCGTGCACTGCACCCAGAACGCTCACTAGCCGAGCACTATAACCCGCTCGCTATGGCACCCGAACTGCTAAAGGCGCACGATGGACTCGATCGGGAAGTAGATAAAGCGTTTGGTGCTCCCCGCAAGCTCACCACGGAGCGCCAGCGCCAGGAGCTGTTGTTTTCTAACTATGAAAAACTCATCTCGAACTGAATTGTCCTAGGTTTTGCTGTTAGCAGGCGTTATCGACAGACAGATTTATGGGTTACTCATCCATGTGCTGGGGATGTTCAAGTAACGACAAGCGTGCCAGAATTGTTAGCTCCCGCAATTCTTTTAGCGTTTGGTCGCTAAGTGGTTGCAGCTTCTTGACCACGGCGAGCCATGCCTCATCGGGGCGAGATTCCCCGTTGCCGTCTAGTTCCTTTTGATCATGTTCGATACAGGCCCAGACCTTTGCAATCTGGTTGCTAACGTCCGGTTGAATTACCTCAAGGTCACATTGGTTAAGGAGCGCTGTGGCTTCACGATAGAACCGGCCAAGTGCCATTGCCTTTTCCGCTAGCACCCTATTGAACGGCATCATGGAATTATCCCGCTGCACCTGAATTATGGTGTCATGCACGCTTTGCGCTGCCGTGAAAATTGAGCCCGTACACTCGGCTACCGCCTTTCGCTGTCGTGCCCAATCCTCACGTTGTAGTTGTTCCAGCCGTTCCCGCTCACGTCGGTCATCGTCAGCTTTACGTCTAGCGTCCTCGGCCGCTTGATCGTCCTTACGCCGTTGGTCGGCTGTCGCTTGGTCTGCACGGCGCCGCTTGTCTGCTGCCTTGTTATTCCACCAGGTCGTAACTAGCACTCCAACTAGGGTTATAACGGCAACCAACAACGAGACGCCACTCTGAGACGTGAGCCAAGAAAGAAACGCTTGCATAAGGCAAGCATAGGGGCATTCGGTTTTTAATAGAACCTGGTCTCGGTATGACGGACATTTGGTATCCAGCCCGTTTAGAATGAGGAGTGAAGTGTCCCGAGCTTTGTTCCTAGGCATTTGCCTTGATTTCTATTATTCCCTGTTGCGGGTTCTTCTTCCACAATTCGGTTTCCACCTCGGCCGGGGTTCGATATCCCAGGCTTCGGTGGAGCCTTACCTCGTTCCACCATGACACCCACTCAAACGTGGCGATTTCTACCTCGACAACGTCATTCCACCTGCGAGTATGGATCAGCTCACCTCTTGTGAGGGGCCGTTAACGTTTTCAGCTAGAGCATTGTCGTAGGAGTCACCGACAGTCCCAGTAGAAGCAGTGATCCCGTGTTAGGAAAGGCGCTCGTTGTAGACAACGCTGACATACTCTAAGCCGTGATCCGAATGGTGAATAAGGCCTGTTGTTTCCTTCGCACTCACAATCGCTTGGTTGAGTGCTTGCAGCGGCAATGCCTCGGTGCGCATCGAGTCCGATAATGCCCATCCGACGATCCGCCGGGAGTAAACGTCAGTGACAAACGCGGTGTACACAAAGCCTTTCTTCGTGCGCACGTAGGTAATGTCGGCCACCCACAGCGTGTTTAAGGCCTTGGGCTTTGAATTCACGCTCGACCACATCCGGGCGCAGATCCGGCACGTTGAGGTGAGCGCGTTGTGATTGGTGATCCGCCTGTGCCTGTGCCAGAAACACCGGCCAGGCGCATCAGCCGGGCGGTTTGTTCACGACCGATATCTATTCCGTCACGGTGAAGCGCATGCCACATTGTCCGCACGCCTAAGACACCGTCATTATCCCGATGAACAGCACTAATGCGTTCAACTAGAACAACCGTCACGAAGGCGACGAGCGCTTAACCCACGGGCTTTGGACTGGCGATAACCACGCAAGGTGATGAACCCACCAGCCCGGTTATTCTTTTAACGCCGATGCAGATGAACTCGACAGAGAAATGATTCCGGTATTTATCGATGAACCGGATCATAACCGAGGCTTGGGGCCTGGTCGTGAGGCGAAAAAGCTGACGCAGCCTTCAGCAACTCGTTGGTATCTCGAAGCTGGTGATTTTCACGGCGTAGCCTCGCGTTTTCGGCGGCCAAATCTTCAGGAACAGGTTCTGGGGTGTTTCCCGTACGGCGAGCAGGCTGAAGTCCATTGACAAGCCGTGTGCCATGAAACCCCCAACTTTGGAGCTACTGCCTGGCACACGGGGTACATCGACATATTTTCCGCCAAGATGCGGTCCTCTACAAGACGGACCACACGGTCCTTCGCATCCTGGTCAAACTTTCTTGGCATATTCCAGATTTTCCCATCTACTCAAACGGAACAAAACCTGGAACACTTCACCTCGTTGAAAGCATTACGCAGTGCTTGCTCCACCGGTTTTAGGAATAGCGCTCTGCAGGCAGCTTTTTGTTCTCATTAAAGCTAAAGATCGATTTTAGCCAAGCCAGCTACCTTGCGCCCCCGCAATGCCCACTAGTGTTATAGACCGAAGCTCACATGCACCTTCACAATCCCCAAGGAGAACACATGACGCACCGCTCGGACGCAGAGCTCGATACGGCTAGGGAGCCGGCATCGTCAGGCACCGGTGTGCCGCAGGCCGGCAACCAGGAGGCGCGCCGGGCGGACCTGCGGCGGTGGAAGGCGATTGCGCTGTCGCTGCTTTTGCTGGCGGCGGTGATCTTTTTGGGATGCTCGTGGTGGCAGGCATCGGAAAGCGGGGCGCCGGTGTGGGTCGGCTACGTGCGTGCGGCGGCGGAAGCTGGCATGGTCGGTGGCCTGGCGGACTGGTTCGCGGTGACCGCACTGTTCCGCCGGCCGATGGGCCTGCCCATCCCACACACGGCGCTGATCCCGAATAATAAGGACCGCGTGGGTGATGCGTTGAGTGACTTCGTGGAGGAGAACTTCCTCACCGCGGATGCGCTGAGTGCCAAGGTGCGGGATGCGGAGCTGCCGCTGTGGCTGGCGCGCCAGGGGGCAGAACCCGGTAAGGCGGAGGAGGTCTCCGAATGGATTGGCCAGCGCGCCGCCAGCGTGGTGGAGGACCTCGACCCGGCTGAGGCGGAGCAGTTCATCCGCACCCAGGTCATGGACCGCCTGGCTGAGCCCGAGTGGGGGCCGCCATTGGGCCGGTTGCTGGAGGGCTATATCGCGGACGGCAAAGCGCGTCCGCTGGAGGATGACCTCATTGATTGGGCACACAAGAAGATTCTTGGCATGGAATCGACGGTGGTCACGGCCATCGATGAGCGCATGCCTGGGTGGGCGCCGCGCTTTGCCCGCGAGATGGTGGGGGACAAGGTCTATAGCGAGCTCGTTAGTTTCGCCGACGAGGTCCGCCGCGATGGCAACCATGAGGCCCGCCTGGCCATTCGCCGCAACCTATCCAAGCTGGCTGCGGACCTGCAATGGGATGCGGATATGCGCGAGCGCATTGAGAACATCAAGCAAGAGATGCTCGCCTCCGATCAAGTGCAACAGGCGCCGGCAGCGATGTGGCGCACGATTTCTACCACGTTGATTGATCAATTCAATGATCCGGAGTCTTTCCTGCGGCAGAAGATGATGGCCAAGGTGAAGGAACTAGCGCACCGTTTGCTCGAGGATTCCGAGTTCTTGGCCCAAGCCAATGACCTCGTGGACAAGGCCGCGCGCTATGCGGTGGAGAAATTCGCCCCGGAGATCATCGCGATCATTCCGGAGACCATTAAGCGCTGGGATGCGCAGGAGGCCTCGCAGAATATCGAGCTGATGGTGGGCAAGGATCTGCAATTTATTCGCCTTAACGGCACGATCGTCGGCTCCCTGGCAGGCTTGGCCATATATGCTGTTAATCATCTCATTTTCGGCGCTTAATGCACCGGACTAAACCATCACACGGAGGATTTCATGACTGAGAAGAAGAAGCTTTTTGATTCCCTGAAGGAAGCTGGCGCGTCCGCGCTAAATACCGCCAAGGACTTCGGTGGCCGCCTGCAGGAAGAGCGCGAGAACCAGGGCGCGCAGGGCACGGGTGCGCAGGACCCACAGGGTGATAAGGACGGCATGCTGGATAAGGCTACTAACACCGCTAAGCAGTGGGGTGCGTCCATTAAGAAGGCTGCGGAAGAAACCCGCGACTCGGAGGCTTTCTCTGCGGCGAAGGATAAGTTTGCGGATGCGTACCAGGAAACCCGCGAGGGCGTGAAGGAAGCGTATGACTATGCCCAGGAACGCGTGAACGAGAAGAAGAACGCGCCCAAGAACGGTAATTCCGCTGCTGCGGACAAGGACGATAATATTATCGATGGCGAAGTTATCGATACCGACGAACCCACGAATTAATCTGCATGTACCTCTTACTTGACATTGCCTATAAGTTTCCCATCTACTTCTTCCAGGTCCTGACCATTACCGCCATCATCGGGGCCGTACTCGCGGCATCGACGCGCGAGGATGCGTTTCGGGCCGGCGACCGCAAAGGTAAATGGGTATGGGTAGGCCTGCTTGCGGGCTCGGCGGTGGCGATGGCTACCGGCCTGCAATTTTTGGCGTGGATTGGCACGGTCATCACCGGCATCTACTGGTTTGACGTGCGCCCGCAGCTCAAGGCCATCATCAACGGCGACTACAGCTACTAAGCATGAAAAATCTCCTGCACGCTTCCGCCGCCGAAGTCAGGGAGCAGTCCGCCGGGCAGCATGTGCTGGTCTCGCCGCACCACGTGACGGTGGCGGCTGCAGCAGAGCCGGCGGGCATTACCGCCGTGGCGGGCTATCCCACCGGCCGGCACCACACGCTCATCAAGGCCTCTGAGGCCCGCCTGGCCATCCAGTCCGGCGCGGACGAGGTGTGGGTCAGCGTGGACGCCACGCTTGCCGATGCCACCCCCATCCTCTCCGAGCTCGTCGCCATCCGCGAGGCCTGCCCAGACCCGGCCCGCGTGGGCCTCATCCTGCCGGAGGCGGAACCGGCGCGGTCCCTCGCGGAAACCGCCGCCGCCCAGGCGGGATTTCACAAGCTCGTCATAGAAAAAGGCAGCGAGCTGTCCAGCTCACTGCCCGTCGTGGAATTTCCCGCCGCCTAAGTCGCGCCCTAAGCCGCCACTCCCTAGGTCGGCCGCTTCTGCGGCCGACCCCGCCCTAGGACGGCGCTGTTAGGCGGCCTTCTTCTGCTCGCCGCTCTCGGCGGAGAAGTGGTCCATATCGTTCATCGGGACATCGGTGCCGGTGATGGTCAGCGTGAGCTTGCCATCGCCCACGTCCACGGATTCGACCTGCATGTCATTGGCAACGAGCTGCTCAGACATGCCGTCCTGCAAGGCATCAGAAATGGCGCTGGTGGCTTGCTCTGGCAGGGAGAGGCCAAAGATGGCGGCCTCGGTGGCATTGATCTCCAGCTTGCCGTCACGGGCGGTGGGCTTGAGCGAAAGGCTGGCCAAGCCGCCGCCGAATTTCACCTCCAGCTCGTCTCTTTGGTCATTCGCGGTGATTTCAGTGACCACCATATTCCCAATGGTTTCGCTGCCGGATTGGTCCGAGATTCCCTTCTGGAAGCTCGCCAGCAGGTAATCATCCGGAACGGTGGTGGTGGCGCGGAGGAAGCCGGCCACGGGGTTATCTGCATCCGTGGACATGTCTTCCACGTGGATTTCAGAGGCGGGTTGGCCCTTGATCTGAGATCCTTCGATCTGCAGGGTCGAGGGCGTGGTCATATCCATCTGGGAAATCGAGCCGCGCATAAGCCCAAAGAGGAGGGGGCTGCCGCCAAAGCTTACCGAGGGATCCTCCGTGACCTCGATGCCTTCTTCTTTGGCGCTATTTTTAAACTCCTCGGTCATCTGATTACCAATGAACCAGCGCAGGCCAAACTCGGCGATGAGGATTAAAACAAGCAGCGCTACGAGGACGCCTACGACAATTTTCCAAGCGAGCGATCCGCCCGATTTCTTTGCAGCCATGACTACCAGTGTGGCGCATGAGGCGGCCGGTGGCAATGTGTGCTGGATATTAGCGGGGCGCGATGCTCTCCCAGCTCACAGTGAGCGTATTATCGCGCAGCCGGCGGCGGGGAGGGTGGAGGTTGAAGGGGGCATCGGCAAGCAGGGCCTGCGCCATGCGCCACCGCACCCGCGGGCCGTGCGGGGCCCACCCGGCGGCGCGATCCCAAGCCCTATCGGCGGCCTGCAGGAGCTCGTGGATGGGCTCGCCGGGCACGTTGCGGTGGATGAGCACCTTGGGCAGGCGCTCGGCCACATCGGAGGGGCGGGCCACGTCGAAGGGATCCCACGCGAGCGTCAGCGTCTTCGGCCCATGCTGATCGAGCAGGACCCACGCCGCGCGTCGCCCCAGCTCATCGCAGGTGCCCTCCACAAAGAACCCGCCAGGTGCCAAGCGCGAGCACACCGTCTGCCAGGCCTCCGCAACCTGGTCCACGTCGTATTGGCGCAGGACATTAAAGGCGCGCACTACCTGCGGCCGGTAGCCCGCGAGCTCAAATCCGCCCAGCTCAAAGCGCACGCCATCGCGCGGCGGCAGCACCCTGTCCGGGTGGATTTCTAGCCCGCGCACATCCACGCGGGGATTGATGCGGCGCAGCCACCGCGCCCACTCCACGGTGGTGGTATGGGAGGCGCCATAGCCCACGTCGAGGGCGAGCGGGGTGCGCACATGGCGCAGCAGCGCCGAAATCTCCGGGTGCGCCACCATCCACCGATCGCAGCGCCGCAGGCGGTTGTAGTTGGTGGTGCCGCGGGTAATAACGCCAAAAGGCCGACCCGCTGCTGCGCTGGCGCGCAGGTTATGAGCGTGGTCGGCCATGGGAGTCGGTGGATTCTAAGGTTGGGAGTGCCTTAGGAGTTTTCAGAGATCCACTGTTCGGTGAGCTTGCCCTCGTTATCAAAGAGCTCCGAGAGGGATTCGCCCACCTTCGGCTCGATGGCTGCGCCCATCATCGGGATCTTGACGGAAATCTCGTTGGTGTAGGTCAGCTTGGTCATCTCACCCTCGCCGGCCAGGGAAATATCGCCCTTGAAGTCCACCGGGGTGCCCTTGACGTCAGCGGTGTAGTTGACGTCAGCGGCCTGGCCGTTGAGCTCGCCCACGGTGACCACGCGCTTGACCTTGAGGTCCTGCGAGACCATGGCGCGCACTGCCTCTGGCAAAAGGGTGGTCGGCAGGACCTCGTAGAGCGTTGCTACGTTATCGGAGAAATCGTGAACCTGGCCTGCCTCCGGGGAAAGGTTTGCCACGATGTACTCCCAGTACCCCTGGGTGAGCAGCGCCTTGTGAACCATGTCGATAGGCTGATTGATGGTTACGGTGTTTTCACTACGAGTTGACATGCTTAACAGACTACCTTGGTATACGTGCTTGATAAATTTTTGACGCAACAACTCACAGCAATCGACGGCGTAGACGTGGATCCCACGGCGAGCTTTGCCGATCTCACCACCTTGCGCGTGGGGGGAAAGCCACGGGTCACGTTGCGTTGCTCGCTGCCTGAAGCGGCAGTTGCGGCACTGCGGTACCTCGAGAAAGAAAAAGTTCCTTTCATTGTGGTTGGCGGCGGCTCCAACCTGCTGGTTTCTGATGGTGAGGTAGACGTGGTCGCCGTCGTCCTCGACTTTGCCGCGGTGGACATGGATACCGAAACTGGCCTCGTGCGCGCCCAAGCCGGTGCGGTATGGGACGAGGTCGTGGCGGAATCCGTGACGCAGTCCCTGGGCGGCATCGAGTGCCTGTCCGGCATCCCCGGCACGGTGGGCGCGGTGCCCGTGCAAAACGTGGGTGCCTATGGCGCCGAGATTTCTGAGGTCTTGACCCGCGTGCGCCTGTATAACCTGCGCACCGATGCCGATGAGTGGGTTCCCGTCTCCGATCTCGATCTGGCCTACCGTTACTCCAACCTGAAATTCACCGGCCGCGCGGTGGTACTCGAGGTCGAATTGCAATTGACCACGGATGGGCTCTCTCGCCCCCTGCGCTTTGGGCAGCTTACCGATGCCCCCGGCGAGCGCCGCCCCGTTGCCCAAGTCCGCGAGGAGGTCCTCGCGCTGCGCCGCGGCAAGGGCATGGTGCTCGATGCCGCCGACCATGACACCTGGTCCGCCGGCTCTTTCTTCACCAACCCCGTGGTCGAATCCAGCGTCGCCGACGCCATCCAGGACAAGGTGCGCGCCACGCTTGGCGATGCCCCCGCCGACCGCATGCCCCGCCACCCCGCCACCGCACAGGGCGAACCGTCCCCGCACGAGAAGCTTTCGGCCGCCTGGCTTATCGATAACGCCGGCTTCACAAAGGGCTACCCCGGCTCAGGACCGGCAACGCTATCCACCAAGCACACCCTGGCGCTGACTAACCGCGGCACCGCGACCGCCGCCGATATCGTCGCGCTGGCTCGCACTATTCGCGATGGCGTCTGCGAAGCCTTCGGCGTCGAGCTCGTGCCCGAGCCCGTGTGGCTGGGCCTATCCATGGACGAGGACTAGGCCGCGCCTCTCGGCGCGACGGGGCCGCAGACACTAGGTTCGCGCGGGTTTTAGGCCTGCGCTCACATAAAAACGTCCAAAACAACCGCGTTCTTCTAAAATTCGCCCTCATTTGTGGCGAAACGCGGTTGTTTTGGACGGAAGTGTTGCTTGCGGGCTCCTAGGCAGCCATAACCTCGAGCCACTCCGGCTTGGCGTCCAAGAACTTGCGGGCCGCATCCTGCGCGCCCTTCAAGCTGTGGTGCGCGCCCCAACCGCACTGCTCTTCGTTGGCGGCGGGAACCTCGGTGGCGGTGAGGATATCGTTCAGCGCACCCTCAACGGCGCGCAGCAATTCATCCTGCTCCATGCCGTTGGTGATGGCGTAGAAGCCGGTGCGGCAGCCCATAGGGGCAAAGCCGATGAGCTTATCGGTGTAGTTGCGCATAAAGTTGGCCATCATGTGCTCCACGGAGTGCAGCGCCTCCGTGTCCAAGTGCTCCTTATTGGGCTGGCAGAAGCGCAGGTCATACTTGATAATCTCGACGCCGCCGCCCAAATCGGTGCGGTCAGCCACGCGGATATAAGGCGCGCTGACGAGGCGGTGGTCGAGCTCGAAGGACTTGACGTTAATCTTTTCTTGGTTCTGTTCAGTCATACTCCCCAGCCTAATCGCTGCGAGTGTCACTTCACAGAATAGATTCTTAGGCCGCATACGCTGCGTAACTATGAGTGCCTTGGACGATGCCCCCGCAACCGGCAGCAAGCAAGCCCGGAAGCAGACTGCCCTACAGCAAAAGATCGTGCCAAGCACCGTTACCACCCTGGTCACCGTGGAAAGCCCCGCCGCCGATGTTGATCCGTGGGCGCGCGGCAACCGCCTGCGCAAGGACAGCTGGGGCTTGGTGATGCGACGCGTGTGGGCCGATTTCTTCCACGATGCCTTAATGGACCGCGCAGCCGCGATGACCTACTTCACCCTTATGGCCTTCGCGCCCACCGTCCTGGCGGCGTATTCCATTGCCACGCTGGTCTTTTCCTCGCGCCAGGGCGAAGTGGAGGCGCTGACCGCGCAGTTTATCGATACGTACGTGCCCCGTTCCATGGCGGAGGAGGCCGGCAACATCGTCAGCTCCATTATCGGATCCACAAGGGAGGGCACGTTTGCGTTGGTGGTCTCCGTCCTGATTTCACTCTTCGCCGCTTCGGCGTATGTGCGTGCCTTCTCGCGCACCGCCAATACTGTCTACGGCCGGGTGGAGGGACGCGGCACCATCCGCACATGGGCGTTGATGTGGGCCATTACCGTGGTCCTCGTCATCGGCGCGGTGGTGGTGCTGTGCGCCAATTTATTGCGCGATACCGTCGTGGACAGCGTCATCGAACCCGTGGCACTCCGCCTAGGGTTGCACGAGACCGTGGATTTTTTCGGTGGCATTTTTATGCCGGTGTGGAATTGGCTGCGCTTTCCCATAACTGTCGTGGTGGCGCTGGCGCTTATTGCCGTGTGGTACCACTTTGCACCGAACGTTCGGCCCAGCCGTTTTCGCTGGATCACCTTGGGCTCGGTGGTAGCGCTAGTGACGAACCTGGTGGTGTGGGGCGCATTTTCCCTCTACATCAAGTACCTGGCAGGGGTGAGCATTTACGGGGCATTCGGTACGGTCATGGCGGTATTTATGACCGTTTGGCTGTCTAATACGATGCTGATCTTGGGCATCAAGATCGATGCGGAGGTCCTGCGCGCCAAGGAGCTGCAACTTGGATTGCACGCAGAGCGCTATATTCAAGCCCCACCGCGCTCCGAATTCGCGGCGCAGCAGCAGGTTCGGGCGAAGAAGAAACTAGAAGAACGCTCGGGGCGCATCTTTGCAGGTGCCGCCCGCGGCGGGCAGTAGCCCCTCATCGGGGAGTAGCTCCCACCGGGACGTAGCCCGCGCCGGGACACCACCGCTGCCGAGGATTAGCGGGAGGACACTTCCGCCACCAAGATTTCCTGTACCTGGCGGCGGCGCAGCTTGCCTAGCTGATCGGTGGGCAATTCTTCTTGCACCACGAAATGGCGCGGGACCTTATAGCGCGCCAAGAGGCCGCGGCAGTGCTCGCGCAGCGCTTCCGCGTCGAAGGTGGCGCCGGGGCGGAGCACCAGGCAGGCGGCGACATCCTCGGAACCATCGGCGCGCGGGACGCCGGCCACCGCGGCTTGGCTTATCGCGGGGTGGCTCAACAATGCATGTTCCACCTCGCTGGGAAAGACGTTAAAGCCACCGGTGATGATGACCTCTTTAATCCGGCCCACCAGCCGGAAATGGCCATCGGCCTCGCGCACCCCCATATCGCCGGTGCGCAGCCAATCGCCGTGGAATGCCTCCTGCGTGGCGGCGGGATTATTGAGGTAGCCTCCAAAAACCTGGGGCCCGCGGGCAAGAATCTCACCGGGGGTTCCATCGGGTTGGCTGCGGTCAAGGTCAGCGGGATCCCCGATGCGCAGGTCGGTATCGGCAAGTGGCTTGCCGATGGTCCCCACGCGCCGACCCTCACCAAGCGGGTTAATGGTCAGCACGGGGGAGGCCTCGGTGAGCCCGTAGCCCTCGACGAGCATGCCGCCGGTGCGGTCCTGCCAGGGCTCGATGATGCGCGCGGGCAGCGATGCCGCCCCGGAAATGGCGTAGCGCACCCCGCCCAGGTCTGCAGCCTGCTCGGCGGCCTGCTCAGCGGCCACCCCGGAGGCAGATTCTGCCGCCAGCTCGCCCATGGCGCGCTCATAAATGGTGGGCACACCCGGCATCCACGTCGGGCGGCGCTGTGCCAAGGCGCTGACCACGGCCGCTGGGCGCGGGGCGGGCAGCAGGATGATCTCGGCGGCACAGCGCACCGCGAGCAAGACGCTCATGGTCAATCCATAAGAGTGGAACATCGGCAGCGTGGCGAGGAAACGCTCGTGGCCCGGGCGCAGATCGGCCTGGGCTTCCAATTGGATACAGTTCGCGGCGAGGTTGCCGTGCGTGAGCACCACGCCCTTGGGCTGGCCGGTGGTGCCGGAGGTGTAGAGGATGAGGGCGGCATCGGCAAGCGCGGCCTGGCGGTGCGGAACCGGGGCACCGGAGAGGGGAAAGGGCTCCTCCAAGGACACGGGGATCACCGTGCTGGCCAGGCCATCGACCACGGCAGCGACCTCATCCCAGACCAGGGCGATGCGGGCGCCGTGGTGGGCAAAGAGCGGGGCCAGCTCGTGGGCGGTGTACTGAGGGTTATGTTCGACCACGACCGCGCCTAGGCGCAGCACCGCGAAAAAGGCAATGAGGTGCTGCGGGGAGTTGGGCAAGATCAGCGCTACTCGGTCGCCGGGGCGGATTCCCATCTCCCGTAGGGCGCCGGCGGCAGCGGCGATGCGGGTATCAAGCTCCGCGTAGCTTAAGGTCTCGCCGCCGAAATAGGTGGCGGGACGTTGGGGGAAGTTGGCTACGACGGTGGCGAGGAAATCCGTCAGCGTGGCGTCGTACTCGAGGTCTGACATGGTGGTTAATACTAAGCCTTCTGCTTGAGGAGATCGAGGAGATCCTGCTGTACCATGCGGCGGCGGACCTTGCCCAGCTGGTCCGAAGCCAGCTCCTCAAAGTGGTAGAAGGTGCGCGGAACCTTGTAGCGGGTCAGGCGTTCGCGGCAGTACTCCTTGAGGCCTTCTGGGTCCAGGACGGCGCCATCGCGCAGGATGACGCAGGCGACGACGTCCTCGGAGCCATCCTTGCGCGGGCGTCCCACCACGGCGACCTCCTTGACGTCTGGGTGCTTGCGCACCACTTCTTCGACCTCGGCCGGGTAGACATTAAAACCGCCGGTGATGATGATTTCCTTGATGCGGCTGACCAGCTTGACCCAGCCGTCCTCATCCATGGTGGCCATATCGCCGGTGCGGAACCAACCGTTGTGGAAGGACTCCTCGGTGGCCTTTTCGTTATTGAAATAGCCCTGGAAGATCTGCGGCCCGCGAGCCAGCATCTCTCCCGGCTCGCCATCCGGCTGGGTTTCATCGAGATTATCCGGATTGCCAATGCGCACCTCGGTATCGGGGAAGGGCAGGCCCACATAGCCCGGGCGACGGTTGCCGTTCATGGGGTTGCCAATGAGAACGGGTGAGGTCTCCGTCATGCCAAAGCCTTCTACGAGGCGGCCGCCGGTCATGGATTCCCAGCGCTCCATCACATCAACCGGCAGGGTAGCGGCGCCAGAGAAGGCATTGCTGATGCCGGTGAGATCCACGCCCTTGTCCTCGGCGGCGTCCATTATCTTCTCGTACAGCGTAGGCACGCCCGGCAGCCAGGTGGGGGTGTGCTTCTTAACGATGTCCATGATGAGCGGCATCTGCGGGGACGGAACCAAGATGAGCTCGGCGCCGAAGTAGATGCTGAGCACGCACAACGTGGTCATGCCGTAGGCGTGGAAGAGTGGCAAGGCGGCGAGGAAGCGCTGCTCGGTGGTATCCATATTCGGCAGCCAGGCCTCGCCCTGCACGCAGTTGTTGATGAGGTTGCCGTGCGAAAGCAGCGCGCCCTTGGGTTTTCCGGTGGTGCCGGAGGTGTAGAGGATAAGCGCGATATCGTCCTGCGTGACCTTGGCAATCTCGAGGTCCTTGCCGTCACCGCCGATGGCAGAACCGATAAGCGTGGACCAGGCCACGGTATTCGGGGCCGCGCCGGTCAACTGCTCGCGCTTGGCGGCCAGCGGTGGCAGGGGAATCCGGAGCGCGAGGCGCTTTAGCGGCGGCATCGCGTCGATCATGTTGACGGAGACGATGGTCTCTAGCGGGGTGGTGGCGCGCAGCTTATTCAGCGTCGGAGCCGTCTTATCCCACGCGATGGCCACGCGCGCACCGTGGTCCTGGAAAAGCCCCTCGAGCTCGTGGGCGGTGTAGAGGGGGTTGTGCTCCACCGCGGTGGCCCCCAGCAACTGGACGGCATAAAACGCCACGACGTGTTGGGGGCAGTTGGGCATGACGATGGCGACCCTATCGCCAGGCCGGATGCCAAAGGCCTTAAGGCCCGCTGCGGCGGCGCGCACCTGTGCGTCTAATTCCGCGTAGTTCTGCGTATTACCGAAGAAGTAGGTAGCGGACTTATTCGCATTGATGCGGAGGTTGTTGACGTAGTAGTCAACGATGGTTTTATCGCCGTAATCCAGCGCGGCGGGGGTCCAGTCGCTGTAGTGCTTAATCCAGGCCCGGGATTCGTATGTAGACACGCGCTACCCTTTCGTTTGCTAAAGAAAAATATTACAAAGGGCGAGTATACCCAGAACATGAGGAAATCCTCTAGTTTTCTTCGAGTGTCAGCAAAAAACGCTTGATATCGAGGCCGCCGGCATAACCGCCAAGCGTTCCATCGCCGCGCAGCACGCGGTGACAGGGCCGAATGATCGGCAGGGGATTGGCGCCGCAGGCGGTGCCGACCGCCCGGGTAGCAGCGGGGCGCCCCGCGGCGGCGGCGAGCTCGCCATAGCTTGAGACCTCGCCGTAGCCAATGGTGTCTAGCTGCGCGTGAATTTGGGCGCGAAATTCGGTCGTCGGTGCCGGGTTAAGTGGCAGGTCGAATTCGCGGCGGTGCCCAGCGAAATACTCCGCGAGCTGTTCCTGTGTTGCGTCTAAGATGCCTGCACCGCGCTTGTCGATGCCCCCATTGTCCCCGCCACTGACCTCGTTGCGGTCCTTGCTTGTTCCGTCGCGACCTCTGCCTGTTCCGTTGCGGCCCAACTGGACCGTAACGAATTCAACGCGGGACAGCCCGTCTGCATCTGCGGTGAGCAGCAGCGGGCCGATAGGGGTATCGATGGTGCGCAGCATGGTGGTGGGAACTCTAGGTGTTTTAGGAGTTCTTCTCTGCTTCGAGGCGGTTGATGAGGTCTTCTTGTACCTCGCGGCGGCGGATCTTGCCCATCTGGTCCTTGGCCAGTTCCTCGAAGTGGTAGAAGGTGCGCGGGACCTTGTAGCGGGTCAAGCGCTCGCGGCAGTACTCCTTGAGGCCTTCAGGGTCGAGCGCGGCGCCATCGGCAAGATCGAGGCAGGCAACGACGTCTTCGGAGCCGTCCTCGCGCGGGCGGCCCACCACGGCGGCGTCGTCGACGCTGGGGTGCTCGCGCAGGATTTCTTCGACCTCGCCCGGGTAGACGTTGAAGCCGCCGGTGATGATGATTTCCTTGATGCGGCTGACCAGGCGGATGAAGCCGTCTTCTTCCATGATGCCCATGTCACCGGTGCGGAACCAGTCACCGTGGAAGGCGGCATCGGTGGCTTCCTGGTTATTGAGGTAGCCCTTGAAAATCTGCGGGCCGCGGGCCAGCACTTCGCCCTCAACGCCGTCCGGCTGGGTTTCATCCAGGTTATCGGGGTTGGCGATGCGCACCTCGGTATCCGGGAAGGGAATGCCCACGTAGCCGGGGCGGCGGTCGGTGCTCATGGGGTTGCCCACGATAATCGGCGAGCATTCGGTTAGGCCGTAGCCCTCTACGAGCAAGCCGCCGGTGGAGTGTTCCCACTTATTAACGGTCTCAGAAGGCAGGGTGGATGCGCCGGAGAAAGCTGCGCGCACGCCCTTGATGGGAACCTCTTGCTCCTCGGCGGCCTTGACGATGCGCTCGTACAAGGTAGGAACGCCCGGGACCCAGGTCGGGGTGTGCTTCTTCATCAGCTGCATGATGAGCGGGATCTGCGGCACGGGCAAGATGACCAATTCTCCGCCGATGAGCTGGGCCAAGGTGACGTTCATGGTCAGGCCGTACGCGTGGAAGAAGGGCAGGGCGGCGAGCATGCGCTCTGGCTTATCGCCCAAGCCCGGAACCCAGGCCTTGCCCTGGAGTAGGTTGGACACGAGGTTGCCGTGCGAAAGCATCGCACCCTTGGGTGCGCCGGTGGTGCCGGAGGTGTACATCACCAGCGCGATGGTGTCCTTATCAATGTCCTCCGGCGTTTTGATATCGCTGCCGTTGCCACCGATGGCATCACCAATCAGCGCCTCCCACGGCACGGTATTTGGCGCGGGGGCAGAAAGCTGCTCGCGCTTGGCCTTGAGCGGGGGAAGCGGCAAGCGCAGCGCGGCGCGCTGCAGGGTGGGCATGGCGTTGATCATGTTGATGGACACGACCGTTTCCAGGTTGGTGGTAGCCCGCAGCTTCTCCAGGGTGGGGGCGGCCTTGTCCCAGGCGATGGCGATGCGCGCGCCGTGGTCTTGGAACAGGCCTTCCAACTCGTGGGCGGTATAAAGCGGGTTGTGTAGCACTACCTGGGCGCCGAGTTTCAAAATGGCGTAAAAGGCCGCGATGTACTGCGGGCTATTGGGGGCGACGATGGCTACGCGGTCACCGGGGCGCACGCCGAAGGCCTTAAGTCCCGCAGCGGCGGCGCGCACTTGGCGGTCCAGCTCGGAATAGTTTTGGGTACGCCCAAAGAAATACGTGGCTGACTTATCGCCATTGACCTCGAGGTTATTGTCATACAGGTCTAACAGGGTGGTGTTGCCGTATTCGAGGCTGTGCGGCGTCCACTCCGGGTAATACTGGAGCCATGCCTTTGATTCATAAGCGGACAATGCGTGACCTTTCGGTAGCGTAGGTTGTTGGCAGGGGCCAGTATAGCGCCGCTAAAATGGGACAACATGCGCATCGCCATGATTTCTATGCATACCTCCCCCATTGAGCAGCCTGGCTCCGGGGATGCCGGCGGAATGAACGTCTACGTTTTAAATATTGCCTGCCAATTAGCCCAGCTTGGCGTCGAGGTGGATGTCTATACCCGCGCTACCCGCCCCAGCCACAAAGAAATCGTGGACGTGGCCCCCAACTTGCGGGTGATTAACATCGTGGCAGGCCCCTTTGAGGGACTAGAAAAGGAAGATCTGCCCACCCAGCTCGCGGCCTTTTCCGGCGGAGTGATGCAATTCGCTAAATGGCAGGGCAAAAAATATGATCTCATTCATTCCCACTACTGGCTTTCCGGCCAGGTGGGGTGGCTGCTGCGCGATCTATGGGGCATCCCCCTTGTTCATACCGCCCACACCTTGGCCGCGGTGAAAAACGCCTACCGCACCGCCGAGGACACCGTGGAATCAGAGGCGCGGCGCATCTGCGAACAGCAACTGGTAGATAATGCCGATCTCCTCGTGGTCAATACCGATCAGGAAGCCCGTGACCTGGCCGAGCACTACGATGCCGAGCGCGACATTATCCGCGTGGTTTCACCAGGCGCGGACGTGGGGCTTTTTACCCCCGGCACCGACCGCAATACGGAGCGTTCCCGCCGTGAGCTGGGTATCCCGTTGCACACTAAGGTCGTGGCCTTTGTGGGGCGCCTGCAGAAATTCAAGGGGCCGGAGGTGCTCATCCGCACCGCCGCGGAGCTCTGCCGCCGTGAGCCCACCCGCGATTTTCGGGTGCTCATCTGCGGTGGACCATCTGGAGCCAATGCCTCACCGGAGGCGTATAGGGAACTGGCGCGGGAGTTGGGCGTCGAAAAGCGCGTGCGCTTTTTAGGCCCCCGCCCGCCCGAAGAGCTGGTGGGCGTGTACCGCGCCGCCGATATTGTGGCGGTGCCCAGCTACAACGAGTCCTTTGGCCTGGTGGCGCTCGAGGCCCAGGCTTCTGGCACGCCGGTCGTCGCTGCGGCCGTGGGTGGGTTGCCCATCGCCGTCGTCGATGGTGAGACCGGCCTGCTGGTACCGTCCCACGACCCGCAGGAGTGGGCGGATTCCTTGAGCCAGCTGCTTGATGATGACGCCCGGCGCATCGCCATGGGCGAGGCCGCCGTCGCGCATGCCGCGCGCTTTAGCTGGACCAATACGGCCCGAGAGTTGACGGAGATTTATGCCGAAGCCCAGCAGATTCCCGTGCCTGACTGCCACCAACGCCGGGCGATGGGAGATTAGCTTCACTGACGCGCCGGGCGGTTTCGTGGCATGCTGGAGGCATGACTAACGGAAAACTGATTCTTCTTCGTCACGGCCAATCCACCTGGAATGAATCCAACCAATTTACCGGTTGGGTCGATGTTGATCTGACAGAAAAGGGCGAGGCAGAGGCCAAGCGCGGCGGCGAGCTGCTCGCGCAAGAAGGCATCCTGCCCAACGTGCTGTACACCTCGTTGCTGCGCCGCGCCATCCGCACCGCCAATATCGCGCTGGACGCGGCCGACCGCCACTGGATCCCGGTCATCCGCAACTGGCGCCTCAATGAGCGCCACTACGGTGCGCTGCAGGGCCTGAACAAGGCTGAGACCAAGGAAGAATATGGCGAGGACCAGTTCATGGCATGGCGCCGTTCCTATGACACGCGCCCGCCCGAGCTTGCCGATGACGCCGAGTACTCCCAGGCCAACGACCCCCGCTACGCGGACTTGGACAAGGTCCCACAGACGGAGTGCCTGAAGGACGTCGTCGAGCGCTTCGTGCCCTACTTCGAGGAAGAGATCCTGCCGCGGGCTAAGAAGGGCGAGTCCGTCATGATCGCAGCGCACGGCAACTCCCTGCGCGCGTTGGTCAAGCACCTCGATGGCATTTCCGATGATGACATCGCCGGGCTGAATATTCCGACCGGTATCCCGCTGGTCTACGAGATTGCGGAGGATGGCTCCGTGGTCAACTCCGGCGGCACCTACCTGGACCCAGAGGCCGCCGAGGCCGGGGCCGCTGCCGTCGCCGCGCAGGGTGGCAAGTAACCTACCGCTGCATATAAGTCCCTGGGGAGGTGCTCCCTGGGGACTTTCTAATGGTTAGGCTTAAAGACGTGGAATTAATTTTTGTCTTTCTCGCGGGGGTGCTCGCCTGCGCGGTGGCGCTGCCATTAATTTCCCGGGTGCGCGAGCGCATGGCACGCCGCCATCGCGCCAGCGATGCCCAGGCAAACCAGGTCACTACCGTGAGCCAAGGCCTGCATCTTGCGGTTCAAGGCTCTCCCACGGCGCTGACGGTGCTCGATAGAAATCAGGAAATCATCCTGTCCAATCCCGCGGCGCACGAGATGTCCGTGGTCCACGATCGCGCCGTTAATCCGGAGATTTGGAAGACCGCGGAGCAGGTCTTTGAGGATAAGGAAACCCGCACCGTGGACCTGGCCATCCCTAAGCGCCGCACCGGGCACCGCGTCACGCAGATCAAGGCCGTTATCAAGCCGCTGACGCTAAACGATGGCCGCTTTATCATCATCTACGGCACCGATGAGAGCGAAAACGTGCGCATGGAATCCGCGCGCCGCGATTTCGTGGCCAACGTCTCCCACGAGTTGAAAACCCCAGTGGGTGGCATCGCGCTGCTGGCCGAGGCCCTCCTCCAAGACCCCGAGGATCCGGAGCACGTGAAGTACTTCGGCACCAAGGTGCAAAAAGAGGCCAACCGCATGGCGGATATGGTCAGCGAGCTCATTTCGCTGTCCAAGTTGCAAGGTGCCGAAGCGCTGCCGGAGATGGAACCGCTCTACGTGGACGATCTCATTGATGAGGCGATTTCGCGCAATCAGCTTGCTGCGGACGCGCGCTCTATAAGGTTGACTCGAGGAGCCTCAGAAGGCGTGCAGGTCAAGGGCGACCACTCCCTCTTGGTAACGGCGCTATCCAACCTGATTTCTAACGCGATTAATTATTCGCCAGAGGAACTGCCGGTCTCCGTCTCGCAGAAAGTGGTGGGAGATGACGTCGTGCTCATCCGCGTCACGGACCGTGGCATCGGCATCCCGCCGGAGCATCAAAAGCGCGTCTTCGAGCGCTTTTTCCGCGTAGACCAAGCCCGGTCGCGGCAGACGGGAGGCACTGGCCTAGGATTAGCAATTGTCAAACACGTGGTGGCCAACCACGGGGGCAATATCAAGCTGTGGTCGCGCCCGGGCACGGGCTCTACTTTTACCATCGAGTTGCCCATATATAAGGAAGAAAAGCCAGCGCACGAGGCTGACTTGCAGGATAATGAAGACAAGGAATCCGTCGATGCGGCGGCTCCTGGGCTCCAGCGTGCGGTAGCACGCGTTGCAGCACGTCGAAAGGATAAAGCACAATGACCACCATTCTCATCGTGGAAGATGAAGAGTCGCTGGCTGATCCGCTGGCATTTTTACTCCGCAAGGAAGGCTTCGAGCCGATTATCGCCCTCGATGGCCCGTCCGCGCTGGAGAAATTCGCCGATAATGACATCGATATCGTGCTGCTTGACCTCATGCTGCCCGGCATGTCTGGCACCGACGTGTGCAAGCAGCTGCGCGCCACCTCCTCTGTGCCGGTCATTATGGTGACCGCGCGCGATGCGGAAATCGATAAGGTCGTGGGCCTAGAGCTGGGTGCGGATGATTACGTCACCAAGCCGTATTCCTCCCGCGAGCTCATCGCCCGCATCCGCGCCGTGCTGCGCCGCGGCAACGATCACTCCTCTCACGCGGACGCTGCGGAGGGTGCCGAGGCAGAAGACGAGCAGATCCTGTCCGGTGGCCGCGTGAAGATGGATGTGGAGCGCCACATCGTCACCGTGGCGGACGAGCCGGTGGCCATGCCGCTCAAGGAGTTTGACCTGCTGGAATACCTCCTGCGAAACGCCGGGCGCGTGCTGACCCGTGGCCAGCTCATTGATCGCATTTGGGGTGCGGATTACGTGGGCGATACCAAGACGCTAGACGTGCACATCAAGCGCCTGCGCACCAAGATTGAGGAGCACCCCTCCCGCCCGAAGCACCTGGTGACGGTGCGCGGGCTGGGCTATAAATTTGAGCTCTAGTACCAGCCGGCCTTAATGCTGGCTGGGTGCTGGGTAAGCTGCACGCCGTGCTCGGCGGCCTCCGCGCGGGCCCGGCACTGTGCGGCCAAGATATCGTAGCTTTCGCGCCCCATGAGCGCGACGAGCTCGTCCTCGTGCGATTGCCACATCGGCAGCGGGTTGGCGTGGCAGGCGCCATCGGTAGAGCAGTACCAATCAAAGTCTTCGCCGCCATTGCCCCAACCGCGGCGGTCATATTCGCCGATGGTGGTGCGCAAAATCTCTTGCCCATCGGGGCGTTCTTCATAATCCTCGTAACGCCGCAGCGGCAGCTGCCAGCACACCTCCGGCTTGACCACGGTCAGCTCCTCGCCGCTATCGACGGCCCATTGGTGTAGCGCGCAGCCGGTCCCGGTTTCCCAACCAGTGCGGTTGGCAAAGATGCAGGCACCATCCACGATGGGGGTTTTCAATGCCGGTTCCGGTTCGCCGTCCTCGCCATCGAGCTCGTCCCATTCCAGCCAGGGCTCTAACTCATCGGTATTTTCTTGCGCCAGGAACTCATCTACCCCCGCTGGGCGCAGCTGCCAGTAGCGCGCGGGCATGCGGGAGACGGCATCGTAAAGCTGGTCCCGGTCTTGTTCATCGGCCATATATGCACCGTGCACGCAGCAGCCCACATCGGGCTGGCTCTTGTCGATGCCCCTGCACGCCGACGTGCCAAATTGGCAGCTGTAGTGCGATTCCACCCACGTCAGATCGATGGAAAAGACGTGGTAAGGGTCATTTGGGTTGGTAAATTCGAACCACTCCCGCGGAAAATCTGGGGCCTCTTCGCGCCCGGCTTTAATCGATGCCGCCGCTGGCGAGCTCGCGGGAAAACCTAGGTAAACGGTGTCAGATTTTGGGCGATTCACACCTAACCACGGTAGACCTACTACGCTATGGGTGTGCGATTAGGTGTATTAGACGTCGGAAGTAATACCGTCCACCTCGTTGCGGTCGATGCCGCAATGGGGGGACGGCCTACGCCGATGAGCGATTGGAAGACCCCACTCCGGCTGGTAGAACAGCTGGATAAGAAGGGAAACATCCACGAAAAGGGCTTGAAAAAGCTCGTTTCCGCCGTGGGTGAGGCAAGCGAGCTGGGTGACAAACTCGGGTGCTCCGAATTTATTGCCTTCGCGACCTCTGCGGTCCGCTCTGCCCCTAACTCTGAAGCGGTACTCGATGAGGTGGAAAAGCAGACCGGCGTGCGCCTGCAGATCCTCTCAGGCGTGGAGGAAGCGCAGCTCACCTTCCTCGCTGCTCGCCGCTGGTACGGCTGGTCCGCAGGACGCATCACCAACCTGGATATCGGCGGCGGCTCCCTAGAGCTATCCACCGGTACCGATGAACACCCTGACTTGGCTTTCTCGCTTGATCTGGGCGCAGGGCGGCTTACCCACAACTGGTTCGATACCGATCCGCCGGAGAAAAAGAAGGTCAGTGCGCTGCGCGATTTCATCGATGCGGAGCTCGAGGATGCCGTCACACAGATGAAGGCGATGGGTCCTGCCGGCCTGGCCGTGGGTACCTCGAAAACCTTCCGTACCCTCTCGCGCCTTACCGGCGCGGCACCCTCGTCTGCAGGGCCATACGTCAAGCGCACATTGACCGCGCCGGGCCTGCGCCAGTTGATTTCATTCATCACGCGCATGACTGCAGCAGACAGAGCGGACCTTGAGGGTGTAAGTTCGAACCGATCGCACCAAATCGTCGCCGGCGCTTTGGTTGCCGAGGCAAGCATGCGAGCTCTTGGAATCGAGAAGTTGGAAATCTGCCCATGGGCGCTGCGCGAAGGTGTTATTTTGCGCCGGACCGACAAGGGATTGGAATAGGAAGAGATCATGGCTGACGAAAAACAGTTGACCGTGGCCGAGCTGCTGGCTCGCAATAAGAAGGACCGCACGGATAAAGACGAGAAGACCTCTCGCCGCCGTCGGCGGAGCCTCGATGAGGGCGGCGTATCCGTTGCCGAGCTCACCGGCAGCCTGAAGAAGGTAAAGTCCACCCCGCCTGAGGCGAAGCACACCAACGTATCCATCGACGATGACGCCCCTGTCATCCGCGCGCCGAAGTCCAAGGACGAACAGTCCGCTGAGAAAAACGCCGCTGAGAAAAACGCCGCTGAGAAAAAGACCGCGGCGAATAATTCCACGGCGCAGCCGACCGGCTCCAAGCCAGCTGGGTCCAATCCTGCCGGTGCTAAGCCTGCTGGCGCCAAGTCCGCCGAGTCAAAGTCCGCGGAGTCCAAGCCCGCTGCAGGCAAGCCGGCCGCGGGGCAGGCGGGCATCGGCAAGCCTGCGCAAAGCAAGCAATCTCAGTCCCAATCCGCCTCTCCTAAGCCGGCTGCCGAGAAGCCTTCCGCTGGTACCCCCACCGCGTCCCCGGCCCCGAAGCAGAACGGGAAGCCGAGTGAGCCGACCGCTTCTCCCAAGCCTGCGGCGGGGTCTGCCTCGCGGCCGACGGCCAAGCCTGCCCCAGGACAGAAGGCAAACGCGCAGGCGGCAAAGAAGCCTGCGCAGTCGGAGCCAGAGGACAAGGCGAGCGCTAAGGACGCTGAGAAGAAGCCTCATCAGCCGTCCGCGGATGACACTGCGGTGATGCAGCGCATCGATAAGTCGCAGTCCTCGCAGGACAAGCGCAAGGACGCTGCTGACGCCGCTGAATCCAGCGCCAAGGAAAAGGCGGGAGCAGCTGGCGCTGCCGCCGGTGCAGGTGCTGCTGCAGCGAGCGCAGCGGGAGCGAAGGCCGACGCGAAGAACTCAGCAGGCGCCAAGGATGCTAAGGACACCAAGGACGCTGGAACCAAGGGCAAGTCTGCCGCGCCAACGCAGAAGCCTGCGGCGACCGCGAAGAAATCCGACGATACCGGCGAGCTGTCCCAGGTGCGGGACGAGGAAGTCACCGAAGAGCACGAGAAGCTCAACCCCATGTCCATCGTCATCATGGTGGTTGTGGGGATCGTCTTGGCGGTCGTCATCTTCAAGGGCTTTGAAGTGCTTTGGGATAACTTCCCGCGCGTCGTCGTGGCCATCTTGGCGCTCTGCGTGACCGCAATTATGGCCGGCGTTACGCATGCGCTGCGCACCGCCCGAGATGGCTTCTCCATGTCCCTTGCGGGCATTACCGGCCTCATATTGACCTTTGGGCCACTGCTTTTGGTTATGCTTTAAACCAGCGACTGGCTGAGAACCACCCGGCTGCTTCCTAGATGGAGGTAGCCGGGTGTCGTTATTTTTGGCATGGTGGAGACTATGACAAAGATTGCAATTTTAGGTGGAGGACAAATCGGTGAGGCTTTGACCTCGGGTCTTGTGGAATCGGGTTTTAATGCTTCCGATATCACGGTGACCAACCGCACCGCCTCCCGCGGTGAAGAACTCAAGAGCAACTATGGCGTTAACGTCTCGGCGGATAATGCCGCGGCGGTCGACGGCGCGGATTATATCTTCGCGTCCGTCAAGCCTTATGCCATCCTGGACCTGCTGAGTGAGATTAACCCGGCCAAGGACGCCGTGGTGGTCTCTATGGCCGCTGGGCTGACCCTGGAGGCCTTGCAGGCCGCCGCGGGCGAGGGCGTGCCGGTCGTGCGCGTCATGCCCAATACGCCGATGCTGGTGCGCCGCGGCATGTGCACCTGTGCTGCCGGTGAGCACGTGACCGAGGCACAGATGAACGGTGTCACGGAGCTGCTCGAGGCCGTTGGTGAGGTCGCGGTCATTCCGGAAAAGAACATCGACGCCGCCACCGCGCTGGCTGGTTCTTCCCCGGCCTACTTCTTCCTCGTGGCGGAGGCGCTTGTCGATGCCGGAGTGCAGCTCGGCCTACCCCGCGATATCGCCGAAAAGCTCGCCGCACAGGCGGCTGCCGGCGCCGGCGATATGCTGGCCAACTCAGGCCGCTCGGCGACGCAGCTGCGCGCAGGCGTAACCTCGCCAGGCGGCACCACCGCCGCGGCCGTGCGCGAGCTGGAAGAGTCCGGCCTGCGCGGCGCTTTCTACCGCGCCGCCGAGGCATGCTCCGATAAGGCTAAGGAATTGGGCTAGGAGCCAGCCTAATGCGGCTCGTTCCCCGTGGTGGGGGTGTAGTTACCTCGCACCACTTGGGGGCCGTGCGGGAGCCATGGGGCGGTTGTTACGCAGCGCTTATGACGGTGAACTGAACAACTGCTGTGAAAAAATTTGGCACTTGGGTCGCATTAGTCACATGTTTCACGATAGGCTGGGACGAGCACGTGCGTGAAGTCCTGTGGGAGGGGAAGCCTACAGCGCGTAACGAGCTGAAGGGTTAGATAATTATGGCAAATGAAGAAAAAGGAACCTTTCTGACGATCGCGGAGGTCGCCGAAATCATGCGCGTCTCTAAGATGACTGTCTACCGTTTGGTTCACGCAGGCGAAATGCCGGCTGTGCGCGTCGGACGCTCTTTCCGCGTTCACGAGTCCGCCGTCAACGAGTACCTCGAAGCCTCCGTTTACGGAGCTTAGGTTCTCGCGCCTTTAAGGCAGCGCCCACTTCTGTTGGCCACTCTTGGTCAGCGGTGGTGGGCGCTGTCGCGTTTTCCCGCGCGCTCCCTTTTGCCGGCGTCGCCATCGGGGTCACTTTTGGAGACGCGCTGGGGACTAGGTAAGATAGACCGCATTCGTGTCGGCTCGCCGTGATGGCCCGCATATGTGCGGCCAAGGTGGCAAAGAGTGCACCTTTGTCGTTTCAGGCGCCGGCAGGTTCACAGTACGTACTAAAAGAAAGTGAGGACGCCTGTTATGGGTTCTGTCATCAAGAAGCGCCGCAAGCGCATGTCCAAGAAGAAGCACCGCAAGATGCTGCGCCGCACCCGCGTGCAGCGTCGTAAGTTGGGTAAGTAAACCCAACAGCCTAGGGATCCTCCGCACCGTGCCTTAGCGCGGCGGCGGAGGCTTTCTGGTTTTAGGACCGGAGCTGCGTCTACGCTGAGAGCACTCCGCCCCGGAAGCCGTTACTTCCGGAAATAGCGCCAGCCGCCATAGGAAAAGGCGGCCGTGACAAGCGCTGGGAGGCCAAAGGCGCGGATGGCGCGGCGGATGGAGCGGTAGTCGCGGACGATCCAGCCGCGCTCCTCTGCGATGCGGCGCAGCTTGCGGTCCGGGTTGATGGCCACGGGGGTGCCCACCATGGTGAGCATGGGTATGTCATTGGCGGAGTCGGAGTAGGCGGTACACCGATCCAAATCGAGGCCCTCGATGGTAGCGAGGGCGGCCACGGCGTGCTTCTTGCCTGGGCCGTGGAGGATATCGCCCACCAAGCGGCCGGTGAATTTGCCGTCTTCTACCTCCGCGACGGTACCGAGGGCGCCGGTAAAACCGAAGCGACGCGCCAAGACCTGCGCGAGCTGGACTGGGGTAGCGGTAACCAGCCACACCTGTTGGCCGGCGGCCAGGTGCATCTCAGCGAGCTGCGTGGTGCCGGGGTACGCGCGGCGGGCGAGCGAGGCTTCGACGATTTCCTCGCAGAGATTGATGAGCTCGTCCACGCTGCGGCCTTTGACAAACTCCAACGCCTGCGCGCGGCCATCGGCAACGTCTTTTGCATTCTCCGCGCCAGAGAGGCGGAATTTTAGTTGTTTCCAGGCCACTGGGAGTATCTCAGAGATGCGGATATAGCGCCGACGGGCGAGCCCAAAGCCGAATTCCACCAAGGAGGAACCCTGAACGAGGGTATTGTCTAGGTCGAAAAAGGCGGCGGCGCCGACATCGACGGGGACGTCCGGATCCTGGTCCGTAATGCGCTGGGAACCTGCGGCGTCATAAGAACCGGAGACGGAGGCGATGCCGGAGGCGAAGTCCTCGAGCTCGAGCCCAAACTCCTCCAAAGCTGCGGCAGCGGCCGCTTCACCTGCGGCGCGCTGTTCTTCCTCGCCCAAGGGGGCCAGCGCCTGATTTTCTAAGAAGTTGCGCAGATTACCGCGCGAGGCCGTCCAATTGGCCAAAAAGTCGCGGGGAGATTCGGGGAATCCGGGGGGAGGTATAGCGGACACGAGTGGGATAAACAGCTTTCGCAAACGCGGGGTGGACTAACATGTCCATAGTAAACGTTTCCCCTGTCTGCGTCCTTATGAGGAGAATCCCGCCCCTATGTCCCAGCATGTAGTCGAGCTCATGGTGCGCCCCACCTGCGGTTCCTGTAAACGGGTAAAAGAGCAGATTACCCCCGTTATCCAGGCAGCCGGTGCCCAGCTTGAAGTGCGCAACGTGGAAGATAGCCGCGAGCTCGAGATGGAATTCGGTGACCGCGTTCCCGTTGTAGTGATAGACGGAGAAGAATTCGCCTGCTGGGAAGTTGATAACGAAGAGTTGGCCGCGGAGCTGCGCTGACGATTCGGGTTCCGCGCCCATGCGGGGTAGTCTTTGGAACCATTGCGGTCAATCAAAAGGTTGAGGAGTGTGGAGCATGAGCGTGCTTGTAGTGGGAATGTCCCACCAATCGGCACCCGTGGCGTTGCTGGAAAAATTGAGCATGGACGATGTGGTGCAGCATTCCGCCTGCGGGCAGTTGGTTGACGCCGAGTCCCTTACTGAGGCGATGATCATTTCCACGTGCAACCGCCTTGAGGTCTATACGGTGACCAATTCCTTCCACACCGGAGTGCAGGACGTCATCCGGGTGCTCAAGGATGTCTCCCACGTCGATGAGGAAGAGCTGCGCAATTACCTCTACGTGCGCTATGCCGATGCTGCCGCGGAACACCTCATGTCCGTTACCTCCGGCCTGGATTCGATGGTGGTGGGCGAGCAGCAGATCATCGGCCAGGTGCGTTCCGCCTACCAGTCCGCCTCCGAGCAGGGCACGGTCGGCCCACGCATCCACGCTTTGGCGCAGTCCGCGCTGCGTGCCGGCAAGCGCGTGCACTCGGAAACGGAAATCGACAAGGCCGGCGTCTCGATGGTGACTTTCGCCTTTGACCAGGCGCTGCAGCGCCTTAATACGGAGGACCTGCAGGGCAAGTCCGCGCTCGTGCTGGGCGCCGGGGCGATGGCCTCGCTCGCGGCCACCCACGCAGGCCGGCTGGGCATCGGCGAGCTGGTGATTGCCAACCGCACCCGCGAGCGCGCCGAGCGCCTTGCCGGCCACGCTGAGGAGGCCGGGGTCCACACCCGCGTGGTGGATTTTGAGGATCGCGCCGCCGCGCTTGCCGATGTCGACCTCGCCATCTCCGCCACCGGCGCCGAGGGCTTTACCATCACCGCGTCCGACATTCCGCCCGCGCACCCGTTGATGCTCATTGATCTTTCCCTCCCACGCGATATCGATGACGCAGCAACGAAAATCGATGACGTGGACCTGGTGAATATCGAGCGCCTCAGCAAGTCCCTGTCTGCGGCAGCCACCGATGTCGCGGCCGGCACGGACCCGCACGAGCAGGCTCGCACCATTGTGGACGAGGAGCTTGCCGCCTATACCTCCGCCCAGCGCGTGCGCGATGTGGCACCGGCTGTTAGCGCCCTGCACCGCCGCGCGGCGGACCTCGTGGAGTGTGAGGCGGCCCGCCTGCAGCAAAAGCACCCGGAGCTAGAGGGCAAGCAGCTTGCCGATGTCCAAGGTGCCCTCAAGCGCGTCGCCGACAAGCTGCTGCATGAACCGACGGTGCGGGCGAAGAAGCTGGCGGCATCGGATAGCAGCTTTAGCAGCGAAAATGCCCTGCAGGAACTCTTTGGCCTGCAGCTGGAAGGCTCCGGCGTTGCCGTGGCCGTCAATGAATTGCCCACGCTGAACAAGGAGGCGTAAATGTTCCAGATTGGTACCCGAGGCTCCAAGCTCGCCACCACCCAGGCAGGACACGTCCGCGACTGGCTTATCGATGCCGGATTCGATTCCGAGCTCCACATCGTCACCACCGCGGGCGATACCAATATGGCCCCGGTCGAGCGCATCGGCGTGGGCGTATTCACCCAGGCGCTGCGTGAGGCGCTGTACCGCGGCGAATGCGATATCGCCGTGCACTCTTTCAAGGACCTTCCCACGGCCGAGGATGACCGCTTCCGCTTGGTCATTCCGCAGCGCCAGGACAGCCGCGAGGTGCTGGTCGCCCGTGACGGGATGACCTTGATGCAGCTGCCGGAAGGCGCGCGGGTGGGAACCTCAGCGCCGCGCCGCATCTCCCAGCTGGCCGCCCTGCGCCCGGACCTGGATATCCGCCCGCTGCGCGGCAATATCGATACGCGCATGTCCAAGGTGACCGACGGCGAGCTCGATGCCGTGGTGCTGGCCTATGCTGGCTTGCTGCGCGGCGGCTACGAGGACCGGGCGAGCGATATCTTCGATCCAGAATTATTCATGCCCGCCCCAGCCCAGGGTGCACTGGCCATCGAGGCCGTCGCTGGCACTGAGGCGGCCGCGGCATTAGACGCCGTTGTTGATGATCAAGCCACCTCCGCTGCCCTCGCCGAGCGCGCCGTTCTCGCCCGGCTCGAGGCCGGCTGCACCGCGCCCGTGGCCGCTACGTCCCGCTGGAACGGCGATCAATTGACGGTGCGCGGTGGCGTCTTTGCGCTGGACGGTTCCCGCCAATTGACCGCCACCGCCTCTGGCACCGCGGCGGAAGCTGCGGAGTTGGGCGCGCGGGTCTCTGATGAGCTTTTCGCCCAAGGCGCGGCCGATCTGCTAGGTCAGTAATTTCTACTTTAAGCGCTAATAATTTATGGTGTAGATACCATAGATCATTTTTTGCAATGATACCCGGCCCCCTTTAAGGGCATCCCAGGACGTAGCGCCTGGGATTTTGGCCGTTATGACCTTGATACCCACCGACGGCGCGGGGAGAAACACTGCAGGCGATCATGTCCGTGTGCGGTGCCGCGGGCCCAGATCTAGAAAAGAACTTTATGAGCAATGCTGTGTCAGACACCCAGTTGGGCAAGATCGTCTTCGTGGGCGCTGGTCCGGGAAACCCAGACCTGCTGACCGTCCGCGCCCGCGAAGTTCTGGCCAATAACGCTATCGCCGTGGCCGATCCGCAGGTCATGCAGGGCGTGCGCGATGCAGTCGCCACCGCGCTGCCCGTCCCGCAAGAGCTGCTGGATGCCGCGGAAGAGGAATACGCGCAGATGTGCGCAGATGCCAAGGCCAAGGGCGCGCGCCGCAAGCCGCCCCGCCCGCCGGCACCGACCGCCGCGGTGCTCTATACACCGGGCGAGGACATCGTAAGCCAGCTGCGCGAGTGCCTTGCGGAGGCCGATGGCGAGGACGTCATCCGCCTCGTGACCGGCAACCCGCTCAACCGCGAATCCATCAAGACCGAGATCAACGCCGTGGCCTCCGCCGGCCTGGAATTCCAGGTCGTGCCGGGCATGTCCCTGCCCTCAACTGTGCCGTCCTTTGCCGGGCTGGCGCTCGGATCGACGTACACCGAAGCCGATGTCACCGATGGCGCCGACTGGGACGCGCTCGCCAATGCCACCCAGCCCATCGTCTTGCAGGCCACCAAGGAAGATTTGGCGGAGATTTCCACCGAGCTGCAGCAGCGCGGCATGCCGGCGGAAACCGAGGCTTTCGTGACCGTCCACGGCACCACGCGCCTGCAGCGCACGTACGAGACGACGCTGGGGACCATCGCCAAGCTGGACGCGGATTTGTCCGGCCCGTTGGTGGTCACGCTCGGCCGCAGCATCGATGACCGCACCAAGTACTCGTGGTGGGAAAACCGCCCGCTCTACGGCTGGCGCGTGCTGGTGCCGCGCACCAAGGAACAGGCCGGGCCCATGTCCGCGCGCCTGGCCGGCTACGGCGCCATCCCGCAGAACGTGCCGACGATTTCCATCGAGCCGCCGCGCAACCCGGCGCAGATGGACCGCGCCATCAAGGGCATCGTCGAGGGCCGCTACAAGTGGATCGTCTTTACCTCCGTCAACGCCGTGACCGCCGTGTGGGATAAGATTTCCCAGCTCGGCCTGGACGCGCGCGATTTTGCCGGCGTGCATCTTGCCGCCGTGGGCACCAAGACCGCCGATGCCATCCGCGCCAAGGGCATGGTGCCGGAGCTTTTGCCGCACAAGAAGAAGCAAAACGCCGAGGGGCTGCTCGAGGTCTTTCCCAATTACGTCGAAGACATCGACGCCGTCAGCCGCGTGCTCCTGCCGCGCACAGATATCGCCGCCGATACGCTTGTCGATGGCCTCCAGGCCCTCCAGTGGGACGTCGATGACGTCGTGGCCTACCGCACCGTGCGCGCGGCCCCGCCCTCGGCCGAAATCCGCGACATGATCAAGACCGGTGGCTTCGATGCTGTGGCCTTTACCTCCGGATCCACCGTGCGCAACCTAGTGGGCATTGCCGGCAAGCCGCACCAGCGGACGATCATTGCGTGCATCGGGCCATCGGCAAGCGCAGCAGCAGAAGAGCTGGGCCTGCGCGTCGATGTCGTGCCGGATGTTGCGGACGTGCCCGCGCTTGTCGATGCCCTCGCCAGCCACGTCGCCGCCCTTCGCGCCGCCGGTAACCTTCCCGCGCCCCGCAAGAAACGTCGCGCGCGCAAGAAGACTACTAAGGTCGAGAAGGCATAAGTTTTTAGTCTCGCTCTAAGGAGTACCCAATGAGCTCATTTCCTGCCCGCCGCCCCCGCCGCCTGCGCTCCACGCCGCAGATGCGCAACCTCGTGGCCGAAACCACGCTGCGCCCATCGGACTTAATTCTGCCGATGTTCATCGCAGACGGCCTCGATGAGCCGAACGAGATTTCTTCCATGCCCGGCGTGTACCAGCACACCTTTGACTCGCTGCGCCGCGCGACCGAGGAGGCCCTCGAGGCCGGTGTTACCTGCGTGGATCTCTTCGGCGTTCCGCTGGACAAGGACAAGGACGCCACCGGTTCCGTGGCCTGGAATCCCGAGGGCATTTTGAACCGCGGCATTTCCGCCCTGCGCGAGGAATTTGGCGATGACCTCATCATCATGGCCGATACCTGCCTCGACGAGTTCACCTCGCACGGGCACTGCGGCGTCCTGGATGACCAGGGCCGCGTGCTTAACGATGAATCCGTCCAGCTCTACCAAAAAATGGCCCGCTCCCAGGCCGAAGCCGGCGCGCAGATCATTTCGCCGTCGGGCATGATGGACGGTCAGGTTGCCGCCCTCCGCGCCGATCTCGATGAAGCCGGGCGCGATGACGTATCCATCATGGCCTACTCCGCGAAGTACGCCTCCGCCTTCTTCGGGCCTTTCCGCGACGCCGTCGGCTCCTCCCTAGAGGGCGACCGCCGCACCTACCAGCAGGACCCGCGCAACTTCCGCGAATCCCTGTTGGAGGCCGAGCTTGATATCGAGGAAGGCGCCGACTTCGTCATGGTCAAGCCGGGCCTGCCGTACTTGGATGTCTTGTCCGCAATCGCGGAGACCTCCTCGGTGCCCGTCGCCGTGTACCAAGTCTCCGGCGAGTACGCGATGATCAAGGCCGGCGCCGCCAACGGCTGGGTCGATGGCGAGGCCATCATGCTCGAGTCTCTCACCGCCTTCAAGCGTGCCGGCGCCGACCAGATCCTGACGTACTTCGCCACCGAAGCCGCACGCCTGCTCAAGTAAAGGATTCTTGTGACACAGCCTTCTTCTCGTCCGTCGCCGCAGCCCGCTTCGCCGGAGCCGGGCGATCCGGGGCCGCAGCCTGGGTCGCCGCAGGCAGGGTCGCCGCAGGCAGGGTCGCCGCAGGCCGGCCGCCCGGGGCCACAGCGCGATAAGCAGCGAGAGCCTCAACGAGAATCGCGGCCTAAGCTGCAGCCTGGGCCGCCGCAGCCCGGTGACCCGCGTGACCAGCGCGGCAAGGGCTCGCAGGGCGGCGCCAAGCGCCCCGAGACTGTGGTCTACATGCTGTGGCTCTGGTTGGGCGTCGTCGCCGGCGAGACCGTCCACCAGATCCTCAACGTGGTGCTGACCCTGCTCAACCACGATGTGCTCATGGCGCAGGCCAAGCAGATGGTCGAAAGCACCTCGGGTGGCGAAGACGGCGAGGAAGTATCGGATTCCTTTATCGAAATGGCCGCCTATGGATCGGTGGCTCTGTCGGCCGCCATTGCCGTCGGCGTGTTGGTGCTGCTGCTCTTTTTGCTGAAGTCGCTGGCGGGGCCATCAAAACGCGCGGGCACCTCGCGCCGCATCTGGTTTGCCTTTTCCATTTACTTCGGTTTCCGCATCCTGCTGACCTTCATGGTCACGCCCGCGGGCGCTGACGTCCCCGACTGGCTCTTTGCCGCCGACGGCATGGTGCAAATCTTGGTCGGCGTCGCCGCCGTACTGGGGCTCATATTCTCCGTTAAGCCCGACACCCTCGACTACACCGGCGAGCTGGAGCAGATGCGCGAGCTGGAGAAGGAACTCGAGCAGGCGCGACGGGATAAGGAGCGCGAGAAACGCGAAAAGCAGGAGGCCAAGGAGAAGGGCGGCAGGGACAAGTCCTCCCAGCAATCGCTTGGCGATGACCACAAGGACAACCGATGACCAGCATGTTCCCCGGTCACGGCCGGCGCGATGATGACCAGAACGGCGGTTCTGCGGACAAGAATCATCGCCCAGGGCCTCGCGATTATAACCGCCCCGTGCAGAACACCACCCAGAATCAAGACCTGTCCGTGTGGCCGCGCCCGCTCCAGTGGGCGTACTGGGTACTCGTTGTTGCCGCCGTCATCATGCTGGTCAGCGGCATGGTCGGCATCTTCGGCGGAAGCGGCGAGCAGATGGAGCCTTCGGATTCGCGCATCGCCGAGTATGTGCAGTCGAACCGCCTTTTCGTCTCGGTATTTAATATCATCGGCGCGATCATTCTGGCGCTCTTTTCTGCCCAACTCGCCAACGGATCGAAGTGGGCGCGCCGCATTATCTCCCTCGTCATCGCGATTGCCCTTTTCTTCAACATTGCAGCCTTGGCGCTTGGTATCGGCGGGCTCGGCCTGCTGCTTATCGCCGTGACGCTGCTTATCGCGGTGGTTCTGCTCTTCCGACCCCAGTCCAACCGGTTCATTGCCCACCGCAGCCTCCACGGGCGGGGCTGACGGGCGCTGATCGTACGGTTGACGCGCGAGGGCAAAGGCGCGGCAAATTAGCCCCTGCTCCAACTTTTGATTCATAATGAGGAGTATGTCTCGACTTAACCGCGCCCCCATTATTGATGCCGCGCTCGGCCGCACCCCCTCCCGTCCGCCAGTGTGGTTGATGCGTCAAGCTGGTCGCTCCCTGCCGGAATACCGCGCCGCCCGCGAGGGCATCAGCATGCTGGATTCTTGCTTCATGCCGGAACTCCTGGCAGAAATCACCCTGCAGCCGGTGCGCCGCCACGACGTGGACGCTGCCATTCTCTTTTCCGATATCGTGGTCCCGCTCAAGGCCGCCGGCGTCAACGTTGACATCGTGCCTGGGCGCGGGCCGGTGATGGAGAAGGCGGTGAGGGAGAAGGGGGACATCGGCAAGCTGCCTATTCTGGAAGCTGACGTGCCCGAAGTTGCCAAAGGCATTGCGGGCATCCTCGGCGAGCTGACCGAAACCCAAGCGCTCATCGGCTTCGTCGGCGCGCCATTTACCCTGGCCAGCTACCTTATCGAGGGCGGTCCTTCCAAGAACCACGAGCGCACCAAGGCGCTCATGCACGCCGAGCCCGAGACGTGGCACATGCTCATGCGCCGGCTCGTGCCCACCATCATTAATTTCCTGCGGGTGCAGGTTGATGCCGGCATCGACGCCATGCAGCTTTTCGATTCCTGGGCCGGCTACCTCAACGAGCGCGACTACCGCGAGTTCGTGCTGCCGTATTCGCAGGAAATCCTCGCCAGCGTCGATATTCCGCGTATCCACTTCGGCGTGGGCACCGGCGAGCTGCTACAGGCGATGTCCGAAGCCGGCTCCGAGGTCATGGGCGTGGACTACCGCGTGGCCATGGACGACGCCGCCCAGCGCGTGAACTCGCGAGTGCTGCAGGGCAACCTCGACCCGGCGCTGCTTTTTGCCGGCGACGATGCCGTGCGCCAGGCCGTGCGCACCATCCGCGGCGAGGTCGAGCGCGCCCAGCAGCGCGGAGATATCGACACCCATATCTGGAACCTTGGGCACGGGGTGCTGCCCACCACCGACGCGGAGGCCATTACCCGCGCCGTATCCATCATTCACGAGGAGGGCTAAATGCGTATTGCCATCATCGGTGCCGGTCTCGCCGGCCTTACCGCCGCCTACGAACTGCGCGATCACGACGTCGAGGTTTTCGAGGCCGCCGGGCGCATCGGCGGGAAGCTGTATTCCGTGCCATTTAATGACGGCCCCACCGACATGGGCGCCGAGGCCTTCCTCGCCCGGCGGCGCGATGCGGTGGAGTTCTTCCACTCCCTCGGCCTTGCCGGCAGTTTAGTTGACCCGTCAGGTTTGCGCTCGTTGGTCTACAGCGGGGAGCTCAAGGCCCTGCCGCAGGGCGGGGTGATGGGCATTCCGTCGCATTCCGCGCCGGTCGCGCACCTGGTTTCGGAGGAGACGGCGCGGCGCATCGATAACGAGCAGCCCTTCGAGTGGACCGTGGGCGGCGACGTTTCGGTCGGTGAGTTGGTGCGTCAACAATACGGCGGCGACCTAGTGGACCGCGTGGTTTCCGCGCTGCTGGGCGGAGTGTACTCATGCACCGCCGATGACCTGGGACTGCGCGCCACCATCCCCACGCTTGCCGATGCCCTCGATACCCTCGCCACCTCCGGTCCCGTCACCCTCTCTGCGGCCGTGCGCTCCCTCGAGGAAGCCCGTGCAGAGAACCCCAGCGCCGGCGGGCCCGTTTTCCAAACCTTCCGCGGCGGCTACGCCGAGGTTTACGAGACCCTGGCGGAAAAATCCGATGCGAAGATTTTCGTTGACACGTTCATTTCTGGCATCACGCGCGATGGCGATAAGTTCCGCCTGACCGGCGCGCCGGGCGATACCGAGCCCTTCGACCGCGTGCTGGTAGCTACCCCGGCACCGACTGCCGCGCGGCTGCTGCCCAAGGTGGCTCCGGACGCGGCGACGCGGTTGAAGGGGGTGAAGCTGGCGGCATCGGCAGTCGTGGGCCTCAAATTTGACTCCGACACCGATCCCTCCGGCACCGCGCTGCCGCAGAACTCCGGCATCCTCGTCGCCACCGACCAGGATGACGTGCATGCAAAGGCGTTTACGTTGTCATCGCGCAAGTGGCCCCACCTGGCAGAGCGCGGCGGGGCGCTGGTGCGTGCCTCGTTCGGCCGGTTCGGCGATGACGCCATCGTCCGCGCCGAGGAAGACGACCTCGTGGACTACGCCCTCGATGACCTGCAACACCTGACTGGCTTTGACGGCCGCGCGGCTGGCGTTGCCGAAATCTTCACCCAGCGCTGGTTCGGCGGCCTGCCGCGCTTTGATGCCACCCACCTCGACACCGTGGCAGCCGTGCGCGATGCCTTGTCCCAGTCCCCAGGTGTCGACGTCACGGGGGCTTGGGCCGGCGGCGTGGGCGTTCCTGCGGTCATCGCGGATGCGCGCGCTGCTGCCGCCCGCATCGCTGGCAGTTAGCTCGCGTGGTTGGCACCCGCATTTAGCATCAGAACCTGGTCTCGGCTGCAACTAGCGCCGGCTGCAACTGGCGTCGGTTGTAGCTAACGCAGTCGGTGGCTGGCGCTACCGGTGATTAAGAATCCCCGGCGGTCCCGTACTTGAACCGTGTCGCGGTCCGGAGCTGGAGCGCGACGGTTTTGGGCATGCCTAAACAGGCAGCAGGGTTACTGCTGCCTGAACAGGCGTTTGCGGCCGATTCCGCGCGTGCGGAAACCTGACATGCGCGCAGATAATTGGCATGTGTGAGGGCCTGTCCCTCGGCCGGGAATGGTGGCGGGACCTGGGCGCGAGGTTCCAGTGCTGGGAACCGGTGCTAAGAACCGGTGCTAGAAACCAGCGCTATGGGGCAGTGACGGAAGTCCGTGCTGGGGCCTATGCTAGGTGCGAGCACTAGGTTTCGGCGCTCGGGTCGGGCACGGCTTCGGGCACGGTGTCGGCCCAGGGTGGTTGCCACACCACCCGCCCGCGCCTGCGGGCGAGGCGACCGCGGCGCGGCGGTGCATTCGGGTCGTCGTCGTTGACGCCGTTGTGGTACGGGCAGCAGGCTGCAAGGTTGGCCATATTGGTATCGCCGCCGCGCTGCCAGGCTTCCAGGTGGTGGATTTGGCACTTATCCGCGGGATAGTTGCACCGCGGCCACGGGCAGACGGGATTTTCGGCGGCGGCCATGAGCCGCTGTTTCTCGTTGGCCATGCGCTCGGTGCGGTAGAGGTTTACCGCGCCCTCGAAGGGATGCACGAGGGTGATAAGGCCGCGCTCGGAAAGGGTGCGCGCGACCAATTCGGCGCCGGTGAGCCGCGCGCCGTTGGTGAGTTGGATGGTGATTTCTTCGCCGTCGCCATCGATGATGCGGTCGAGCTCGTCGAGCGTGATGATCGCATTGGTCGTCACCGTGGGGTGCGGGGCGGCGGAGCCGGAGAAAAGCCCCGCGACGGAGTCTAAGGGTGCATTTTCGTCCAGGTTGGACTCCAAGTCAGCGATGAGGGCGGAGGGCCCGGTAATCGCGAGCGTCCACGGCGCATCCTTGCGGCGTCGAATGCGCACGCCGGGGCGCGGCGGGGTGGGCGGATTAATCTCGCGCAGCTTCTTGCGCGCGAGCTTTTCCATCTCATCGGTATCCGCGGCGGTGCGGCAGAGCTCCACCCGCAGCTGCCATGCCTGGCGCTTGGTCTTGGCGCGAGTGGCGTAGCGCTCGATGACCTCGAGCGTTGGCAGCGCGTGGGCGCGTTCGCGAGCGGCGGCCACGGCGCGGCGTTGTTGCCGGGAAAAGGAGGTGGGGGAGAAGAAGGCATCGGCAAGCGTGAGCAGCGTGCGCGCCGTACGATTCGGCGCACCGGCCGCGCGCAGCTCGCGGGCGGACATGCCTGTGCACCCGGCGACGATGTCGATGCCGGGCGCCAGGGCCGCGAGGTATGCCTGAAGTGCTGTCATGCCCCGCAGCTTAAGGTGATAGCGCAACTAAAGCGCGGCGCGCGAGCGCAGCCTGTGGATAACTCGCCCGAAAAGCGCTAAAAGGCCGCGGTTCGTTGACGCGACATGTGAATAACTAGCCCTTATTGCGGAAAACGAAGATGGACGAGAAGTCCTGATTCCCGTGGCCCATGTCCTGCATCTCGGCGAAGCGCTCGATGGCAGCGGATACGGCGGGCAGGGGCTTATCGGAGGTCTTCTCCATGAGCTTGGCGTCCTTGGCCAGGGCGTCGACGGTGAAATCGCCGGGGTCGGTATTGCGTTCGCCGGTGATGAAGGGGCCTTTCATATTCGACATGAACGACAGGCCGGTGATGTCGAGCATCTGCAGGATGACCTCGGAATCGAGCCCCTCGGATTCGCCGAGCTGCAGGGCCTCGAGCAGGCCTTCGGCGGTCACGGCCAAGGCAAGGTTGGCCAGCAGCTTGCCGATGGCCGCCGTTGCCGCCGTTTCCACCCCAATCAGCTTCTCTTCGCCAGCCCAGGCCTCGGCAAGGCCGAGGGCGACCTCGCGGCGGTCATCGTCGGGCGTGCCGACATAAACGCCCAGGTTGCCCTCGCGCGCCGGGCCCAGCGAGCCCACGACGGGGGAGTGGACGTAGGAGTTGACGGCGGCGGCGAACTCGCGGGCATCGTCAGGCGAGACGGTGGTGGTGTCGATCCAGGTAATGCCCTCGGGGATAAGCTGCGGCTCGATGATCACCTCGCGGATCTGGTCGGGGCCGAAGAGGGAGGTGATGATGACCTCGGCGCCCTCGATGGCCGCGGCAGGGGTATCGGCGCGCGCCGCGCCCTCGTCCACGAGCGGTTGCGCGCGCTCAGCGGTGCGGTTCCACACCGTCAGCTCGTGCTCAGATAGTAGGTGGCGGGCAAGCTCGGTGCCCATGCGTCCGGTTCCTAAAAATGCGATCTTCATACCTCCCCAGTGTGCCATCTCAGCGGGAACGCCGTTTCTATGACGTATCACGGAAACGCGGGAAAGCTTAGTGGGTTGCTGTGAATTCCACCGACATGCACAGTCAAACTTTTGTATGGCGCGCGAGTCGCTAGAATGACAGACATGCCTAATACTTCCCAGTCGCAACAGTGGTTCGAGCGTTCCTCCAAAGTGATCCCGGGTGGGGTGAACTCGCCGGTGCGCGCTTTCGGCTCCGTGGGCGGCCAGGCCCGCGTGATTGAGCGGGGCGAGGGATCGCGCCTGTGGGATGTCGACGGCAATGAGTACGTCGACCTCGTAAGCTCCTACGGCCCGATGATCCACGGCAACGCGCACCCGGAAATCGTCGAGGCCGTGCAGCGGGCTGCCACCGGCGGGCTGAGTTTTGGCACGCCGACAGAGGGTGAGGCGCTGCTGGCGGAGGAAATCGTAAAGCGCACCGCGGCTGATAAGGTGCGCATGGTTAACTCCGGTACGGAGGCGACCATGTCGGCGGTGCGTTTGGCCCGAGGTTACACCGGCCGCGCAAAGGTGCTGAAGTTTGAGGGTTGCTACCACGGGCACGTGGATGCGTTGTTGGCATCGGCGGGCTCGGGCGTGGCGACGTTCGGCCTGCCGGATTCGCCGGGCGTTACGGGTGCGACGGCGAAGGACACCATCGTCGTTCCTTATAACGATCTGGATGCGGTGCGCGAGGCCTTCGCAGAGAACGAGGGCCAGATTGCCTGCATCATTGCGGAGGCCTCTGCCGGCAATATGGGCACCGTGGCCCCGAATGAGGGCTTCAACGCGGCGCTGAAGGAAATTGCGCATGCCGATGGCGCCCTGCTCATCCTCGACGAGGTTATGACCGGCTTCCGCACCTCGTATAAGGGCTGGTACGGCGTCGATGGCGTGGCGGCGGACTTGGTGACCTTTGGCAAGGTGGTCTCTGGTGGACTGCCGGCTGCGGCCTTTGGCGGTCGCGCCGAGGTCATGGACTACCTAGCGCCGGATGGTCCGGTCTACCAGGCGGGCACCTTGTCCGGTAATCCGGTGGCGATGGCCTCGGGCCTGAAGTCGCTGCAGCTTGCCGATGAATCCCTCTACCCCCGCCTGCAAGAAAAGGCCGACCAGCTCGGCGCGATGATTTCTTCCGCGCTGGAGGCCGAGGGCGTGGCGCACCACATTCAGCGCGCGGCATCCATGTTCTCCATTCGCTTTGCAGAGGGCGAGGGCCGCAACTTCGCGGACATGCAGGCCGCGGAGAACTTCCGCTTTGCCCCGTTCTTCCACGCGTTGCTTGAAAACGGCATCTACGCGGCACCGAGCGCGTTCGAGACTTGGTTCGTCTCTGATGCTCTTGGCGATGCCGACTTCGAGCGCATCGACGCCGCCCTCAAGCCCGCCGCGAAGGCCGCGGCCGCAGCGCGTCCCGCACAATAAGATCTGCGCAACAAGGTCTGCGCAACTAGGTCTGCACAATTAGGCCTGCTCAACAAGGAGAGACATGACACGCACCATCGTTCACCTCGTGCGCCATGGCGAGGTACACAACCCGGGCAAGATTCTGTACGGGCGCATCCCGGGCTACCACCTATCCTCGCGCGGGCATTCCATGGCCGCGCGGACGGCGGAAAGCTTCCGCGATCATGATGTGACCTATTTGGCGGCCTCGCCGCTGCAGCGCGCGCAGGAAACGGCGCGGCCGATTGCGCAGTTGACGGGGCTAAATGTGGACGTCGATAAGACGCTCATCGAGTCCGGTAACCAATTCGAGGGCCTGCGCACCAAGGGTTTGCGCTCGGCGCTGTGGAACCCGCGGCACTGGCCGAAGATGGTCAACCCGCTGGAGCCGTCGTGGGGTGAGGCGTATGAGGGCATCGCCGAGCGCATGCTCGGTGCGGTCGACCGCGCGCATACCGCGGCGGAGGGGCATGAAGCCGTGCTGGTGAGTCACCAGCTGCCCATCGTGATGGTGCAGCGCACGGTGCTGGGCCAGCGCCTGCCGCATGCGCCGTGGAACCGCGAGTGCGCGTTGGCCTCGGTAACCTCGCTGCTTTTTGAGGATAACCAGGTCACCGATATCTTCTACTCCTCGCCGGCGCAGGAGATTTAATGGCACGTACACGCACCCGTGCGGCAACGCGCGTTGTGGCAGCCGCGCTTTCTATAACCGCCCTGACCTTGACCGCCTGCACGCAGGACGCCGAGAACGCGCAGAACGCGGTGGCCACCGGCGGCGAATTCGAATTCATCTCCCCGGGCGGGGAGCGGGAAATCCACTACGAGGAAGCCGATAGGAAACCGCTGCGCAGCTTTAGCGGCGCGGACGTCCGCGATACGGATAAGACCATTTCCTTGGACGATTACGAGGGCGAAGTCGTGGTCTTAAATTCCTGGGGCCAGTGGTGCGCGCCGTGCCGCGCCGAGGCCGATGACCTGCAGGCGGTGCACGCCGAGCTGCAAAAACGCGACCTGGGCACGGTCTTAGGCATTAATGTGCGCGACTATAACCCGCAGGTATCCAATGACTTCTTGGACGATAACGGCCTGGAGTACCCCTCCATCTATGACCCGCCGTTTAAGACGGCCGCGGCGCTCGGCGGCGTGCCTACGTCCGTGGTGCCGACCACGATCGTCTTGGATAAGCAACACCGTCCGGCTACCGTTTTCTTGCGGTCCATCACTACCGATGACGTGATGGATGTTGTGGATAAGTTAGAAAAGGAATAAATGGATTACGCAGCAAATATCGGCGGTTCGTTTGCCGAGGCTGCCACCTCCGGCCCGTTGATCCTCGGCATCCTCGCCGCGGCTCTGGCGGGTCTTGTCAGCTTTGCCAGCCCCTGCGTCATCCCGCTGGTGCCCGGCTATATCTCCTACCTCGCCAGCGTGGTTGGCGGTGAGGTGAGCTATGACGAGAAGCTGGGGGTGGGCGTCGGCAAGCGCAGGCAATGGGCCGTCGTGCTGGCGGCAGCGCTGTTCATCTTGGGCTTTACCGTGGTCTTTGTGCTGGCGACGGTCTCGGTCTTTGGCGCAATTTCTGCGCTCACGCTCAACGCCGATACGCTGATGCGCGTGGGCGGCGGCGTCACCATCTTGATGGGCGTGGTTTTCCTGGGTGCGATTCCGGCGCTGCAGAAAGACACCCGCCTGGCGCCGAAGCGCTGGACCACGTGGCTGGGCGCGCCGCTTTTGGGCGGCGTTTTCGCGCTGGGCTGGACGCCGTGCCTGGGACCCACGCTGGCGGCGATTGTGTCCATTTCCGCCGGCACCGAAGGCGTGACCGCAGCCCGCGGCGCCTTGCTCATCGTGGGTTATTGTCTGGGCCTTGGCCTGCCGTTTCTGCTGGTGGCGCTGGGGTCCGCGCGGGCGATGCGCACCATCTCGTGGGCCCGCAAGCACTCGCGCACCATTCAGATTATCGGCGGCGTGGCGATGATCCTCGTAGGCTTTGCCCTGATTACCGGCCTGTGGGGCGAGTTTATTTCCTATATCCAGAAATGGACCGTGGACTACGGCGCAACCCTCATTTAGGAGAAACGTGAAATATATCCGCAAAGCCTGGCGCTGGCTTACCAGCATGCGCACCGCGCTGGCCCTGCTTTTCCTGCTGGCGCTCGCCGCCATCCCCGGCTCCCTCTTGCCGCAGCGCGATCTGAACGAGCAGAACGTGCAGGAGTTCATCGAATCCAATGGCACCGTGGCGGAAATCTACGATAAGCTGCAGCTTTTTGATGTCTTTTCCTCCATCTGGTTCCAAGCCATCTTTCTGCTGTTGACGGTCTCGCTCATTGGCTGCATCATTCCGCGCTCCATCGATCACTACAAGGCGTGGCGCACGCAGCCCACGCGCGCGCCGAAGTACCTGCACCGCCTACCGCTCAGCGCCGAGGGGCATTCGGGAAAGAGCGAGGAAGAACTCAGCGCGGAGATCCACAAGCGCCTGAAAAAGTGGCGCGTGGCCGAATACACCCCGGATGAGGACCGCGCCGGGGTGCACGCCTTTTCCGCCGAGCGCGGCTACGGCCGCGAGCTGGCCAACCTCATTTTCCACGTCGCGTTGGTGGCGATCCTGGTCACCGTGGCCGCCGGCCGCCTGGTCAACTACGAGGGCCAGGTCATCGTGGTTACAGAGTCCGGTTCGCAGGGCGGCAATACTTCGCTGGAGCAGTCCACGGAGTTTTGTAATACTTCCACCTCGAACTTTGACTCCTTCCGGGCAGGACCGCTTTTCGATGGCACCGGGCTCCACCCCTTCTGCATGACCGCGCACGACTTTACCGCGAAGTACCTGCCCAATGGCCAGGCGGAGATGTTTACTTCCAACGTTTCTTACGCAGAGGGCGACGATATTTATAAGGATTCTTCCGAATGGAAGGACTATGAGCTCAAGGTCAACCACCCGCTGCGGCTGGCGCAAAACCGCGTCTACCTGCAGGGGCATGGCTATGCGCCGACGGTGACGGTGGAGTGGCCGGATGGTGAAAAGCGCACGCAGACCATCCAATTCCAGCCCACTGACACGACCTTCTTCCTGTCTTCGGGCGTGCTGCGCTTTGACCCGCCGGCGGGCATGTACCCGGATCTTTTCGAGCGCCGCCAAAACCAGCTGGCCATCCAAGGCCTCTTCGCCCCGACGGCCGAGTGGAGCGGTGAAAACGGCAAGCTTTTGCAGTCCTCCCACCCGGGCCTGAATGATCCGGCGCTGGCGGTCGATATTTACCGCGGCGATGCCGGCCTCGATACAGGTACCCCGCAGTCGCTCTTTTCGCTGGATTCAAGCCTCGTGCACTCCGGGCAGCTGCAGAAGATCGACCGCGTGAACCTGAGCCAGGGCGATGACGTCACGCTTGATGACGGCACCAAGATCACCTTTAACGGTGCCAATGAGTTTGCCAATTATCAGGTCTCCTATGACCCATTCCAGAAGTGGGTGCTGGTGTCAGCACTTGTCATGCTGGTATCCCTCGTGGCCTCGTTGATGATTAAGCGCCGCCGCGTCTATATTCGCCTGCGGCCGGATTCCGCTGGCGGTACCGCCATCGAGATGGGTGGTCTCGCCCGCACCGACCGCGCCGGCTGGTCCGAGGAATTCCACGAGCTGCACCGCGCGCTCTTGGAGCTTCCGGATCCAGATGAGGTGGAAGAAGACAAACTCTATACTGATGATTGATCCAACTATAGTTGGATCCCGCTGCTTGCATGAGTAAGGTAATCAGCATCATCCCGCACGTGTGAAGGCTAGGTGGACTCCCTTGCAGATCGATCAGAATCTGTCGAACTTCTCGGATCTCGCGGTGCAGACCGCATTCGTGGTGTACTGCGTCGCGCTTCTTATGTCGCTGTTGTACTACGGCCGCATACGTAGCCTCATCGAGGCGCGTCGCGTCAACCGCTCGGAGGCGTCCAAGGTATTGGTCGGCGCCGGGGCCGAGGCTGCCGCGGCTGCTCCCGCCGCCGGGGCTGGCGGCGGCGATACCGGTGCTGACGCTGCAACCGGCACGGGCGCAACGGATGTAGGCACCGACTACGAGGCTGAGGCGGCGTCTGCGGCCGCAACCTTGAGCGAGGAAGAAGTCGCGGAGAAGGAACGCAAGCTGGATAAGCTCGGCGGCATGACCAGCTCACTGATGTGGGTTGGCATTGCCCTGCACGCCGCGGCCATCGTGCTGCGCGGGCTGGCCACGGGCCGTTTCCCGTTTGGCAACCTTTACGAGTACGTGTTGATGGTGTCCTTCGGCGTGCTCTTGGTGGGCAATATCGCCATGCAGCGCAAGGAATGGCGCACGGTCTGGCCGTGGATCCTTACCCCTGTGCTGGCGCTGATGTTTTACGGCTCCACCAAGCTATATGCGGAGTCCGCACCTGTGGTGCCGGCCCTGCAATCGCACTGGCTGCCCATTCACGTCACGGTGGTGTCCTTGGGCGCGTCCATCGGCATCATTTCCGGCATCATCTCGCTATTGACCCTGTTGCGCCAATGGCAGCCAAAAAACGCGGAGCGTGGCATCTTTGGTGCTCTGGCTTATCCGCTGCCATCCGCGGCCAAGATTGACCGCTTGGCGTACCGCTTGGCCGTTATCACCCTGCCCACCTTGGGCCTGGGCATCATCTTGGGCGCCATCTGGGCCGAATCCGCGTGGGGTCGCTTTTGGGGCTGGGATCCGAAGGAAACCATGTCCTTTGCCACCTGGATTCTCTATGCGGCCTACCTGCACGCGCGGGCGACCCCGGCCTTCCGCAAGGCGGCGCCGTGGATCAACGTTTTGGCCATGGCGGCGATGGTATTCAACCTCTTCTTCATCAATATGGTGGTCTCCGGCCTGCACTCCTATGCGGGGCTGAACTAAATGGCCACGAACCATAGCCCGCGCAATAAGCAGGGTAAGCCCGCCGGCGATAACGAGCTCATCCTGGGCTTGGGCGCGCAGATTGCGCAGCGGCGGCGTGAGTTGGGCATCGTCCAGCAGCAGCTTGCCGATGCCGCCCACATCTCCCGCTCCACCCTCCACACCATCGAACACGGTGGGGCAGGCGTGCGGTGGGAAAAGGTTACCGCCGTGGCAGAAGCGCTGGGACTTGAGATGCGTTTCGTGCCAAAGGATTAATCCTGGTTGTCGTTCGGGCCCTTTGAACCATTGTTGCCGTCGGCGTCGCGAGTGCGGCGCTGGCGGCGTTTTTCTTCCTCGGCCTCCTGCCTGCGGCGCTGCTTGAAGCGCTCCTTTTCCAGGTTCCACAGGAATTCCTCGTCATCATCGGGGCCCTTGATGGAACGCGGTTGTTCTTCAACCTGGCGGGACTTCCAGGATGATGGCCCAAAGGCCTTCCACACCAGGTAGGCGGCGAGGACAAAAAGCAGTAGGAGGATTAGTCGACCCATGCAGATTATTCTACCTGTACGGCGTACAATCGACCCCCATGACGCACAACCCTGAGCCACCGAAACCGGACCCCGAACTGCGCCGTCGCTCCCGCAAGGCGCTATGGAAATACGGGCTCGCGCGCGTGGTGCTTTTTATCGCGCTCACCGCGGTCATCGAGCTGCTGGCGGTAGCGATTGGTTTCCCCATCCCTATCCTCATGGCAGCGCTCCTGGCGCTCTTTGTCGCCCTGCCGCTATCGATGCTGATCTTTAAAAACTGGCGCATCGAGGCCACGCAGACGCTGGCGGAATACTCCGCGCAGCGCAAGGCGCACAAGCGGTGGGTGCAGGCCGAATTGGAAGGCCGCGCGGAGGCCTAGGCGCGGACTAGACCAGGGCGACGGCGATGGCTTCGATCACTGCCCAGATGAGCATGGCGCGCCCGGTCAGCCCCAGCACGGGGATGAGCTGGGGCCCAGTGGCGCCGCGATTGACGGTGCGCACCGCGCGGAGTGCAAACGGGAAGTAGACCAGACCGGCGAGCGCGAGCCAGCTGCCGAAGGCAACCGCGATGGTGAGCATGAAGGGCAAAAGCAGCAGGCCGGTAAAGAGCAGGCGGGCGTTCTTATTGCCCAGCCGCACCGCGAGGGTGATCTTGCCGGCCTCGGCATCGGAGGGGATATCGCGGATATTATTGACCAGGTTCACCCCGGAGCTCATGGCGCCGATGCCGATGGCCAGGGCTAGGCCCGTCCAGGAAATGTGGCCGGCTTGGGTAAATTCGGTGCCGAGCACGGCGACGAGGCCAAAGAAGACGAAGACGGCGACCTCGCCCAGGCCGCGGTAACCGTAGGGGTTCTTGCCGCCGGTATAAAACCACGCGCCGGCGATGCACAGCGCACCGATGAGGATGAGCCACCAGGCACCAGCGGCCAGGGACAGGATGATTCCGGCCAAGCCAGCGACGGCGAAGCAGCCAAAGGCGGCGTATTTCACGTGGCTAGGCTGCGCGAGGCCGCTGCCGGTCAGCCGTTGCGGGCCGGTGCGGTCAGCATCGGTGCCGCGGATGCCATCGGAATAGTCGTTGGCATAGTTCACGCCGATGATTAGCGTCCACGCCACGATGAGTGCGAGCAGCGCGCGGCCGATATGCCCGCTATTAATGCCGAAGGCCGCGCCCGTACCTGCGATTACGGGTGCGAAGGCATTGGCCCACGTATGCGGGCGGGCGCCATTGATCCAATCCTGTGCGGTAGCGGAATAATTACCGGCTGATGAAGTCATAGCCACCATTGTGCCACTGCGTAGTGGGCGTGCAGCAATCAGGAAGCCGAGGCTGGGGCCCGCGGTGGGCTTAGGCGTTAAAGAGGGTGGCGACGGCCTGGCGGTCGACCTTGCCGGGGCCGATGGTGGGAAATTCCGCAAGGTGCTTTAAGTCTTTAGGTAGCTGCCAGCGGGGGAGCTCGGCGTCTTCGAGGGCCTCGAAGATATCGCCAAGCTCGGCATCACCGGTATAGGCGGCCACGATGGCCTGGCCCAGCCGCGGGTGCGGGATGCCGACGACGCACGCCTCGGCAACACCGGGCACCCGAAGGATCTCGCGTTCCAAGACCTCTGGGTGCAGCTTCAGCCCGCCGGAGTCGATGACATTATCGAGGCGCCCGGTGACGGTGAGGATGCCGTCTTTGATGACGCCGGCATCGGAAGTGGCAAACCACCCGTTTCCGGGAAACGCCTCGTGGCTCGGGGCATTGCGGTAGCCCCGCGCGATGGTGGGCCCGCCCAGTAAAATGCGGCCGTCCTGGACGCGGGCCGTCGTACCGGGCAGGGGGCGGCCATCGTAGACGCAGCCGCCGGCGGTCTCGGAGGAACCGTAGGTGGTGGTGATATGAATGCCCCGGTCCGTGGCCGCGGCGTGCAGGCGCGGGTGGATGGCGGCACCGCCCACCAAGATGGCATCGAAACTCTGGAGCGCATCGATGCCCTCCGCCACATCCATGGCCTTGGCCAGCTGCAGCGGGGTCAGCGCAGTGTAGGTGCGGTCGCCAGTGCGGGAAAGCTCCGCGGCGGCGCGGGCGAAGGCAGAGATATTAAAGCCCGCGCTGAGATCGAGGCAGAGCGGATCCACCCCGGCCACAAGGGATCGGACGAGGACTTGGATGCCGGCGATATGGTGGGCGGGCATCGCCAAGAGCCATTGCCCAGGGCCGCCGAGGACCTGGTGGGTGGCATCGGCGCTGGCCACCAGGTTGGCCGGCGTTAATTGCGCACCCTTTGGGGTGCCGGTGGACCCGGAGGTGGAGACCACGAGCGCGATGTCCTCGGCGATGGGTTCACCGGCGCGTTGGGAATTGCGCAGGAGGGTGGCGCGGGTGGCATCGGCAAGCGGCAGCGGCAAAAAGCAGGACCTACCGGCAATGGCGGATTCGAGGTCCGGCAGGATGGCCGCGGGATCGTGCGGGTCGACGGGCAAGGGGGCGAGGATAGTCACGGTACTAGATCTTAAGGCCACAGCGGGACAAACCCCGGTTGCGGCCGGGGTGAGTCGATGCAGGAATCAGCGGTACGTGTCCTCCTGATCAAAGGGCCGCTCGTTATTGGCCTCGGCCTCTTTAATGCGGCGCAGCATCCACACGCGGGAGCCGAGAACGCCCGCGACGGCGAGGACCGCGAGCAGGATACAAAATGCGATGAGCACGGTGCGGGGTACTCCTTAGTAGTAGTAAGGGAACTCGTCCCAGTTAGGCTCGCGCTTGTCCAGGAAGGACTGCTTGCCCTCGACGGCCTCGTCGGTCATATAGGCCAGGCGGGTGGCCTCGCCGGCGAAGACCTGCTGGCCCATCAGGCCATCATCGGTGAGATTGAACGCGAATTTCAGCATGCGCTGGGCAGTGGGGGACTTCATATTGATTTCCTGGCCCATGCGGATGGCGGCGTCCTCGAGCTCGCCGTGGTCTGCCACCTCATTGACCGCGCCCATCTCATACATGCGCTGGGCATCGTAGGTGCGGCCCAAAAAGAAGATCTCGCGGGCAAATTTCTGGCCCACCATCTTGGCCAGGTAGGCCGAGCCATAGCCCGCATCGAAGGATCCGACGTCCGCATCCGTCTGCTTAAAGCGCGCCTCCTGGCGGGAGGCCACGGTCATGTCGCAGACCACGTGCAGCGAGTGCCCACCGCCGGCGGCCCATCCATTGACCACGGCGATAACCACCTTGGGCATGGTGCGGATGAGGCGCTGGACCTCCAGGATGTGCAGGCGACCGCCTTCGACCTTGGCGCGGGCCTCATCGACGCTGGATTCATCCGCCGTCGCATCATCGTGGGCGTGCTCGGTGGCGTAACGGTATCCGGAACGGCCGCGAATGCGCTGGTCGCCGCCGGAACAAAACGCCCAGCCGCCATCCTTTTGCGAAGGCCCATTGCCGGTGAGCAAGATCGTGCCCACGTCCGGGGTGCGGCGGGCGTGATCCAAGGTGCGATACAGCTCATCCACGGTGTGCGGCCGGAAGGCATTGCGCACCCCCGGCCTGTCGATGGCGATGCGCACGATGCCATTCTTCCGACCGTCCGCCGCCAGCCGGTGATAGGTGACGTCCGTGAGATCCCCAAAGCCCTCAACCGGGCGCCACAATTCCTCGCGGAACGGATTTTCGGTGCTGTTTTTCTTTTGCTCGCTCATAGCGCCCAGCATAGTGGGCGCGACAAAGTTTAGTCCCCATTCCCAACCCTCACCTCTACGCACTGCCCAGTATGCTGGTAATAATCGATACTCAATAACTGCGAGGGGTTATCCCGCAATGTACCCGTGTACCCTATGCCGGCGCGGTCATCAATACGGTGGGAAGACTCGAACTTCCTCAACCCTTTAACGCCAAAGGGTGCCTAGATATCCTCGAATTTCCCCTCGAAGGCGGGGGGCATACTCGCTGCAAGTGCATAAAGGCTACCGCCACGCGCGCGGCGTGGCATGACTAAAGCTTCGCTATGGAGTTATTAGTTCCGTATTCCAGTTCAACTGCTGGATGCGGGTATCAAGCTCCCGGTACTGCTTGGACAGGTCATCAACCCGCTTGCGCAGCTCTGCTACCGGCAGCGTGGCCACGAACTTAATCTCCGCGCGGGAGTAGCGATCCTGCCGCGCGCCCGCGGCCTGGGCGAGGTCGTGGTAGATGCGGCGGGTGCGCACGAGGCCATCGCGAAGCGCAAGTGCCTGCATCAGGTTCTTCTCGCCATCAAAATCGGTGGCCACGTTCGTGGCATTGATGGCCTGCACGAGCTTATCGATGCGCCCGGTAATGCCCTCCAACTCGCGCAAAAGCTCGGCCGGATCCTCATCCGGGGTATCGCCCTCCTGCACGCGCACGACGGAAAGCAGGCGCTCGCGCAGCTCATTGAGCCGGTCCTGCGCCTGCGCGCGCTCTGCTAATGCCTCTGCCAGTAACATGGTTCCTCCTTCATGGTAGGTAGGAACCAACGTAGCCGGGGCCGGGGGCTGGGGTCAATGGGTTGTGGTCCGCAGCGCGAGCGGCGTGCCAGCTACCATGAGCCTATGAACATCGATGACGTTGTCGACCGCGCCCACGTAGTCTCCCTCCCGCTGGCCGTGAAGTTTCGCGGCATCACCACGCGGGAGGCGTTGCTCATTGATGGGCCTGCCGGTTGGGGTGAATTTGCGCCGTTCCTGGAATACGGGCCCGCGGAATCGGCCGCGTGGCTGCGCGCCGGGCTGGAGGCCGCTTACGAGGGATTTCCGGAGCCGGTCCGAGAGTGGGTAGAGGTCAACGCCACCATTCCCGCCGTTCCCGCCAGCGAGGTACCCGCGATCGTGGATCGCTATCCAGGCTGCCGGACGTTCAAGATCAAGGTGGCGGAGAAGGGCCAGACGCTTGCCGATGACATCGCGCGCGTCCATGCCGTCCGCGAACACGTGAGTGCCCGGGGCGTTATCCCGGTGCTGCGCGTGGATGCCAATGGCGGCTGGAGCGTAGCCGAGGCGGTAGAGGCCGCCCAGGCACTCATGCCGCTGGACTATATGGAGCAACCCTGCGCCAGCGCGGAGGAACTCGTGGAGGTGCGCAGGCAGCTCATGCGCAACGGGCTTTTTGTGCGCGTGGCCGCAGATGAATCCATTCGCAAGGTTGAGGATCCGTACCGCGTGGCGGATCTGCAGGCGGCAGATGTAGCGGTGGTTAAACCCGCTCCGCTAGGCGGGGTGCGCCGCGTCCTCAAGGTGGCACAGCACCTGCGCGAACGGCACATGGATATTACGGTAGCATCGGCACTGGATACTTCCATTGGCATCAATATGGGTTTGGCGGCGGTGGCGGCGTTGCCGCAAATCTATGATGACGAGGACATCGACGTCACCCCGGCTGCGGCGGGCCTGGCCACGGGAAGCCTTTTCGAGGAAGACGTCACCGCGCCGCGTCAGCTACACGACGGGCACCTGCGCGCCGAGATCCTCGCCCCTGAACCGGACCGCCTGTCCGCCTTGGCCGCCCCGGCCAACCGCCGCGACTGGTGGTTCGAGCGCCTGCGGGAATCGTGGCAATTCCTGTAGTTGCGCCTAAAGCATAAGAAAAGCGCCTGGCACTTGCCAGGCGCTTTTATCTATCTAAACCTTAGACCAACTCGTGGGTGAGGTTGGCCGGGCGGGTGTAGGTATTAACAACCGGGGACCACTTGATGGCGTCGTCCACGATCTTCTGTAGGGTCTCCTTGTCGGCGTCGCCGTCGATGTTGACCTTAACGTTGACGTCAGAAACGCCCGGGCGCTTGTCCTCGCCCAAGTCACCAACGCCCCAGGTTGGGGAGAGGTCGATGTCGCCAACGATGTCGAGCTCCAGCTTGGTCAGGGTAACGCCGCGGTGCTGGGCGATGGCCTGGATACCAACGTTAATGCAGGCGCCAAGACCAGCCTGGGCGACCTCGGTGGGGTTGGGTGCGGAGTCATCGCCAAGCAGCGGCAAAGGCTCGCCCACCTTGATGGTGTGGTCGCGCACGGTGGTGTTATTGCGGAAGAAACCGTCAGCCTCGGTGTGGGTGCGGACGTGCTTCTTAGCACCCTCAGGGTTGTCGATGTTCTTCTGTGCTAGGTCGTTGAGCTTCTCGCCGTCGATGGGCTCGAGAGCGTCGCCTTCTTTGTGGTTCGGGGTGAGATCAGACATTAAATTGCTCCTTGTATCAGATGTTTATTAACTGATGGCGCCATCGTAACGCGAAGGCACATATAAATCTAGAACAAGGGGTCTATTTTGTGGAGAAAGGCAGGTCTAGAGTGAATATAAATGTGTGCACCGCATTTGCTGACCTGTGAATTTAGAAATTGACACCTTGGTACACCTAGCCTAGGTTCATTCTGAACAAACCACTTGGTCTAGTTAAGAAAGAACGTATGGTGCATAACCGGAACCTGTCGCGACGGCAGATACTGCGCAGCGCGATGGCAATGGGCGGGGTAGCACTCGGCTCGCAGGTGCTATCTGCATGCTCCTCGGCGCGACAGGAGGACAACGCTCAGTCCGGGAAATCCGGGCAGGGCGGGGAATCCCTCACCATCGGATTCGTGCCCATCGCGTGCGCGTCACCATTGGTCGCGGCCGACGGCCTGGGCGCCTTTACAAAGCAGGGACTCAACGTTGAGCTGCGCAAATTCGCGGGATGGGCGGATCTCTGGACCGCCTATGCCACCGGCGCCTTAGACGTAGCGCACATGCTCTCGCCCATGCCGCTAGCCATCGATGCCGGTGCCACCAATGCCTCCCGGCCTACCGAGTTGGCCTTTACGCAAAACACCAATGGGCAGGCACTGACCTTGTCCACTTCCCACTTGGATACCGTGTCGCGGCCCGCGGATCTGAAGGGCATGGTGCTGGGAATTCCTTTTGAATACTCCGTGCATGCCCTCTTGCTGCGCGATTACCTCGTGGCCGGCGGGGTTGACCCGGTTTCCGATGTGGAGCTGCGCCTGTTGCGCCCAGCCGATATGGTGGCGCAACTTTCAGTCGGTACCATCGACGGTTTCATTGGCCCAGAGCCCTTCAACCAGCGCGCCCTGACTACCGGCTCGGGCCGGGCCTTTGTGCCTACCCGCCAGATGTGGGATAACCATCCGTGCTGCTCGGTGGCCGTGGCGAAGGAAGTGGACCGGGGCGTGCGCGACCGCGTGGTCGCGGCGTTGCACGAAGGCGCCCAGTACGTCGATAGCCCGCACCACGTCCACGAATCGGCCTCCATGCTGGCCAAGGAGAAGTACCTGAACCAGAAGGAAGAGCTGATTTCGCGCGCCTTGGCCGGAAATTACACCACCTGGGACGGCAAGGACATGGTGGATCCACAGATGATTAAGTTCGGCGGCCGCACCTCCGCCACCGCAATTACGTGGATGGCAGCCCAAATGGCCCGCTGGGATCTAGGCGGAAAGGCAATGCCGATGGATGATCAAGCGCTCATAGACGTCACGAATTCCGTCTTGCCGCGCGAGGCAGATCTCGCAACTGACCCAGTGGAGATCAACGGCCATACCTTCGATCCCCTGCACCCCACCGCCGGATACCAGCGTTAAGGATTTCCACGCTTATGACCACACTGAAAAATCAGAGCGCTAGCACCAGCACAGCGCACTCCACTGGCACCCACACCGCAGCGCCCCACCGAGGCCGAACCGCCGGCCGGAAGAAACGGCGGGAGAGCCCGTGGAAGGCGATGGGCCTGGGTATTGCGCTTTTTATTGCCTTCATCGCCATATGGCAGGCGGTCGTGGCTGCTGGCTGGCTTTCCGATATCGCCCCCACCCCCGCGCGCACCTGGGATAGGGCCGTAGAAATCCTTTCGGATCCCTTCTACCGGGATGGGCCGGCCTCGGTGGGTATCTTTTGGCATATGGTGGCCTCCCTGCGCCGCGTGCTCATTGGCTTTGCCATCGCCATGGTGATAGCCATTCCGCTGGGCTTTTGGCTGGGGTCTTCTGCTACCTTCCGCCGCGCGACGGATCCCTTTGTCCAGATCCTGCGCCCCGTCTCCCCGCTGGCATGGCTGCCACTAGGATTGGCGCTGCTTCGCGATGCCGAGAATACCGCCGTCTTCGTCATCATCCTCTCCGCTTTATGGCCGACGCTGCTCAATACCATCGAGGCCGTCCGCGGGATTCACCCCACGTATAAGAACTTGGCGGCCACACTCGGGACGAACCGGATGCAGCAGCTCCTCTATATCGTCGGGCCGGCTGCGCTTCCAGGGATTATCACCGGCATGCGGCAATCACTATCGACCGCCTGGTTGGTCATCGTTGCCGCGGAAATGCTCGTCGGCGGCCAAGGCGTCGGTTTCTTTGTCTGGAATATGTGGAACCGCCTCGATATTGACGCCATCGTCGTGGTCATCGTACTTATCGGTGTCATCGGATTGGCCCTGGATTACCTCGTTGCTTCCCTGCAGAAAGTGGTGCGCTATGACTAATGCCCATATCGAATTTGCTGGTATTACCAAAAGCTACGGCCCAACCAAGATCATTGGGGATACCTCAGTTTCCATTGGGGAAGGCGAGTTCGTATCCCTGCTGGGGCCCTCGGGTTCCGGCAAGTCCACCATGCTGAATATGATCGCGGGCCTGGCATGTCCCTCTACCGGTGAGGTGCGCGCGCGAGGCGAGGCCGTGACCGGCCCAGGTCCAGACCGCGGCGTGGTATTTCAAAATCACGCGCTCCTGCCGTGGATGACGGCGCGCGGGAATATCGAATTCGGGCTGCGTTCAGCCCGCCCCGAGCTATCCAAGGCAGAGCGAACCCAGATTGCGCAGGACTTCCTTGACGAGGTTAGCCTGGGCCATGCTGCAGATAGGCGCCCGTCGCGGCTATCCGGTGGCATGCAGCAGCGCGTCGGGTTGGCGCGCGCCTTTGCCATCGGCTCGGATATTTTATTGCTCGATGAGCCCTTCGGCGCACTGGATGCGCTCACCCGCCGTCAGCTGCAGTCGCTATTGCTAAGCGTGTGGGAAGAAAACCGCCGCACGGTGGTCATGGTCACCCACGACGTGGATGAGGCGGTATTGCTCTCGGACCGCATCTTGGTGATGTCGCCAGGGCCAGAAGCCACCATCATCGAGGACATCGAGGTGGGGTTGCCGCGCCCGCGCAGCGGCAGCGATGACTCCGCTGTGGTGGAGCGGAAGAATGAGCTGCGCGAGAGGTTACTCGGGCTGCTAGAAAACGGCTAAAGCGGGGCAGGCTGGCTGCCCCGCTTCTTGGCTTTGCCCGCCCGGGCTGTTAGCTGCCCGGATGCCGGTTATCCGGCGGCCCCGAGCGCTACCTGGGCCGCGTGCACGGCGGCCTTATCGGCTTCCTGGATAAACCACGAATCGGTGCCGGGAATCGGCGGGGCCAGGGTGGTATCCGGGTACTCGGCGTGGGCGGGGATTCCCACGAGGTGCAGGCGCTCATCCACGGTGCCGTCGGCGTTGTGGACCTGGCGGGTATCGGGGTCCTCGGCGGGCGAGCCGGTGGGTACCTCGATGCCATCGCTGGCGGTTTCCGTAAAGGCGCGCACGCGCCCGGATTCCACGAGGGAGTGCATGAAGGAATCGTGCGGGGTGCGGCGGATATCGGGCTTGTGCACCCAGGCATCGAGAAGCGTCGTGCCCGGGATGCGCTTGCCGCCGGATGCGCTGGAGCTCATGGTCCATTCGCCGGCATCGGCATTCGTACCCAAGACGGGGTTGCCGCCGACGAAGCTGACGATGCCGGCATCAACAAGCGCCAGCAATTGCTGCGTGCGGAAGGGCGGCGGGCCGGAGCACGTGGTTTGGCCCAAGGTAATGGCCTTATCAAACATGTGGTGGCGCGACTCCAAGGTATAGCGACCCTCGGCGCCGAGGACCTGGGTGGGTTTGCGGGAGAAACCGACCGACCACAGGGCGGCGCGCACCGGACTATCCGGGCCTTTTTGGGCCTCTGCCAGGTCCTCGCACAGGCTCTGCACGATGTGCTCGGTGAGCTCCTGCTGGCTGGAAAAATCCTCTGTAAGCAGGTGCATCCAGCGCAGCAGGCTGAAATCCTTGGTGGTATGGCGCGCAATGACCTCATCGAGCTGGGCCAGGCCGTTATAGGCCACGCCTGCATCTACCGGGGTGGCATCGAGGGCGGCGATGATTTCCTCGCGGGTGGCGCGCAGGCTCTCCGGCTCGACGCGGGCGAGGGTATCGATATAGGCCTGGTAGGCATCGCGGGCGACTGCAGGCCACACCTCAGTGTCGTAGTTGATGGAGCGCGGGCCTGTGCGGTGGGACAGCTCGGCTACGACCTTTTTCAGGCGCGGGATTTCCGCTGCAGGTGGCAGCGATCCTTCATCGGATTGTGGCAGGAAGGGATAGCCGCGCCGGGAGGCGGCCGCAAAAGTGGGCTCGGTGCCGGTGGCCGCATAGCGCATCCCCCAAGGCTTGGAGGAATCTTCGACGAACTTACCGCCGCGGCTCACGGTGGCCAAGATGAGGATATCGAAAAAGCCCATGCCAAGCCCGCGCACGAGGACCTTCTCATTGTCCTTAATGGAGTCAACTCCCTGGTCAATGGGGTTATCGGCGCGGATCCAACGCAGGTTGGGGTTTTCTTCCAAGGTCCTGAGAATCCACCGTTCGTTTTCGGTATAGCCCTGGTTCTGCCAGCCCGTAACCGCCAAGGTGGAGCCTGCTTCAACGGTGGTGTCGTTGTTAAGGTGCAAAATATCCGCGCCATCGCGGGAAGCAATATCCACCACGCGGGCGTGGTGTTGCTTGACCTCTACCCACTCTGGTACATCCTGCAAGACCGAGTGGAAAACCCACAGGATGTAGTGGCCGTAGAGCGCACGCGGCAAATAGGATTCGGGGCGCAATTTCTCCAGCTCTGCCCGGCCAAACTCCTCAAGCACCTGCGGATCGAGCGGGTGGGCGGCGACGTAATTGCGAGCGCCGGCGGGAACAGTGGCATCGCCAAGCGTCAGGCGGATCCACTCGTAGATGGTGGGGCCTTCTACCACCGGGGCCTCCACCGTGGATCCGGGCTCAGAAAACAGCGTCATGCCGTGCGCGAAGGTATTCATGCACAGGTACTTGGGCTGGTTGATATCCCAAATTTTGCCGCCGCCGTGCTGCGCATCATCGATAAGGTGCAGCGTCAGCTTTTCTGGTGGGTTAGACACAGTATTGAGTTGTGCCACGAGGCGCTCCAGGACGGAAATCCCGCGGGGGCCTAGTCCTATGAGCGCGATGGATGAAGTGTTATCGGTCAACGCGGAACCCTACCTTTTAGCTGATAGACCAAGTGGAATTGCCATAATAGACAATGAAGTCTAGCAATAAGCGTGGTGGGAAAATATTCACTGGCAGTGGCTTGGCGCTGGCAGGGCGCGCTCGCCAGCCGGAACGCCCCGAGCAGGTGTGAAATTAATTCTTGGCTAGGCAGATTGGTAGACAGATCGGTAGGCGAAGTGGCGTGTGGAGGGGTGCGGGGGTGTCGGGCTGAGGCGTTGCCTTAGGAAGCTGGTGCGCGGGTAAGATCGCGGACATGACAATCAAGGTTCGCGATGCCCACTTATACAACCTGCGCAATGTCGATGTGGATATGCCGCGCGGCCAACTCGTCGCGGTGACGGGAGTCTCCGGTTCCGGAAAGTCCTCCCTGGCCTTTGGCACCATCCACGGGGAAGGGCAGCGCCGCTACCTGGAATCGGTGGCGCCGTTTGCGCGCCGGCTCATTAGCTCCGCGGTGGACCCGCAGGTAAGCCAGGTGGAGGGGCTGCCGCCCACGGTGGCGCTGCAGCAATCCACCTCTGGTGGCGGGGCGCGCTCCACGGTGGGCACGGTCTCCGCGCTATCTAATAGCGTGCGCCTGTTGTACTCGCGCGCCGGGGATAATCCTGAGGGCCTCTACTCGGATGCCTTTTCCCCAAATACCCCAGAGGGCATGTGCCCGCAGTGCCAGGGCGCGGGCGTGGTGCACGAGCCCACCGAGCAATCGATGGTGCCCGATCCCACCTTGTCCATTGAGGAAGGCGCCATTAAGGCCTGGCCCGGTGCGTGGGCCGGGAAGAATTTCCACGATATCCTCATGAACTTAGGCTATGACCTGGATTCGCCCTGGCAAGACCTGCCGCAGGAAGATCGCGACTGGATCCTATTTACCGAAGAACGCCCCGTGGTCACCGTAAAACCGCTGCGTGGTGCGGACCAGATCCAGCGCAATTATGAGGGCACGTGGCGCTCGGTGGCCAGCTACCTCACCAAGACGCTGCAGGAGACCCAATCGGAATCGCTGCGCAAGCGCACGTTGTCCTTCATGGAATCCCGCGAGTGCGATACCTGCCACGGCCGACGGTTGAACCCGCGGGCGCTCAAGGTGACGTATGCGGGAATGAGCATCGACAAGCTGGGTGCCCTGCCACTGGACCGGGTCTATGAGGTACTCAGCGCGCAGGAACCGGAGGAAAACTCCGCTGAGGATCTGCTGCTCAAGCAGGTGCTGCCGGCGCTGACCTCCGCCCAGGAGCTGGGGCTGGCGCACCTGAGCCTAGACCGGCCCACCCAGAGCCTCTCGGCGGGTGAATTGCAGCGCATCCGGCTCGCCGCCCAACTGCGTTCCGGCCTCTTTGGCGTGGCCTATGTGCTCGATGAGCCGTCCGCCGGCCTGCATCCCGATGAGCGCGGGGCGGTGCTGGAGATGTGCCGCCGGTTTATTGACGCAGGCAATTCGGTGCTGCTGGTAGAACACGATATGGATCTGGTGGCCCAGGCGGATTGGCTCGTGGACGTTGGCCCCTACGCCGGTGAGGGCGGCGGCAAGGTGGTTTATTCCGGGCCGGTCGAGGACTACGACGCCGATACCCCCACCGCCCGCGCCTTGGCGCAGCGTGAGCTCGCGCTTGCCGATGCCCCCCGTACCCCCTCCGACCACCTCCGCCTCCGCGGCATTTCCGCGCGCAGTATAGACGGGCTCGATGTGGACTTTGGCTTGGGGCAATTTACCGCTGTGGCCGGGGTTTCGGGCTCCGGTAAGTCGACGCTGGTAAGCACCGTGCTGGCAGAAACCCTCAAGGAATCTGCCACCGCCGTGGCCGATGAGGATAAAGACGATGCGGACGAGGGCGGCCACGAGTTCTCGCTTGCCGGGGTAGAGGGCCTGGATAAGGTCTCCCGTCTGGTGCAGATTTCCCAAAAGCCCATTGGCCGCACCCCGCGTTCCACGCTGGCCACCTATACCGGTCTTTTCGATAACGTACGCAAGCTCTTTGCCTCCACCCCGGAGGCCAAGGAGCGCAAGTGGACGGTCTCGCGCTTTTCTTACAACGTGAAGCAGGGCCAGTGCCCCACCTGTGGTGGCGCCGGAAAAATCGAGGTAGAGCTGGTCTTTTTGCCGGGTTCCTATACCACCTGCCCGCAATGCGGCGGTGCCCGATTCAACGATGAGACCCTCGAGGTGACCTGGCATGGGCGCAGCATCGCAGAGGTGCTGGAGCTTACCGTGGATGAGGCCGCCGAATTCTTTGCCGAGGAACTAAAGATCCACCGCGCCATCGCCACGCTGCAGGCCGTGGGCCTGGGCTACCTCCGCTTGGGACAAGGCGCGCCGGAGCTTTCCGGCGGTGAGGCGCAGCGCATCAAGCTCGCCACGGAGCTGCAACGCTCCCGCAACTCGCGGCGCGGGCACACGGTCTACATGCTGGATGAGCCCACCACCGGCCTGCACCCGGCCGATGTTGCCTTGCTCAATGCGGAGCTGCACAAGCTTGTCAATTCCGGGCATACCGTGATCGTCATCGAACACGATCTCAACGTTCTGGCGAGCGCGGACCGCATCATTGAGATGGGCCCTGGCGCCGGTGCGGACGGCGGGCAGATCATCGCCGATGCCACCCCAAGCCAGCTGGCCGTAGAAGATACCGCGACCGGTCGGGCGCTGCGGGCGCGGCAGCTGCAGGGCTAGCATTCCCCTCGGTTCAACGCTGGCGTCTGGGAGATTCCCTGGGAACTCACAGGAAAATGATGTACAGCTGGTAGGCATGACAAATAATGGCTTTGGTGAAAACGGTTCCAATGGCCGAAAAGGCTCTCATGATGATGGGCGCGGCACTGACGAGACCCGCCAGTGGTCTGGCCCGGCCGAGGATGCCACGCGCCAGATAGGCCGCGTCCCAGATAACGCGGCCGGTAATGCCCGCAGCCAGCACCCACAGCAGTATTTCCCGGGTGCGCAGCAGCCGCAGAATGAGACGCGGCAATTCGACGCGAACGCCGATTACCAGCAGAATTACCAACAAAACTACCAGCAGCCCGGTGGGCAGTATGGCCAGCAGTACGGTCAACAACAGTATGGCCAGCAACAATACGCCCAGCAGCAGTATGAGCCGGTGCCGTCGGACTATGACCCGGACCAGCGTGGCAGGGGAAAGAAAAACGGCGGGATGGCCGGGGTCTTTGCCGCCATCGCCGTGGTTGCCATCCTGGCGGCGGGCGCCCTGTTCTTCTTGTGGCGCAATGCCGCGAGCGATGCCGATAAGCCCGCGCCAGAACCGGTGACGGAAACCACGACCACGCAGGTGCCCACCACGGTGACCGAAACCGAGGATGCGGGCCCAGACATTTCTGAGCGCCTGCGCAATCTGCCGAACCTGCAAGACGATCTCCCCGAAGATATTCCTACCGAGCTGCCACCGGAAATCCAGGACCGCCTGGAAGAAGGCGATGACCTCGACGTGGAGCGCCTCTTGCGGGATCTCTTTGGCAATAGCGGCGACCAGCAGCAGGGCTAACCAGCGGTACCGGATATAGGCAGGGCGGCGGCGCGGCACGGCAAGGCGCGGCGGGATTGCCATTTGCCGATTGCCGGCCGCTGCGGCGCAGTAGGTAAAATCTGGCAGCATGAATGAATCGATGCAGCTGGCTGAACAGGTGGCCGCCCAATTGGCGCGCCACCTTACCGATGTGGTGCTGTGCCCGGGTTCCCGCAACGCACCGCTGTCGCTCGCGCTCCTCGCGCGCGAGGATATCCGGGTGCATACGCGCATTGATGAGCGCGGCGCTGCGTTTACCGCCTTGGGCATGGCGCGCGTGCAGCACCGCCACGTCGGGGTGGTGATGACTTCCGGCACGGCCGTGGCCAATACGCTGCCCGCGGTGGTTGAGGCGCACTATTCGCATACCCCGCTCGCCATAATCAGCGCGGACCGCCCGGAGCGGTTGATCGGCACCGGCGCTTCCCAAACCATCGTGCAAGATGGCATCTTCGGCGTCTATGCGGATACCACCCAGGTCAATGCGGCAGAGGATATCGCCGCTCTTGCGGAGCGGTTTGAGCGCGATCTCCAGGTGCATATCAATATCGCCTTTGACGCGCCGCTAGTAGGAGATAGCCTGCCGGAGCGGGTAGGCGGCGACGGTACCCGCGCGGCCACCCCGCGGTTTTATGACCACGGCGAGGTCGCGGTGGACTTGAGCAAAAATACCCTCGTCATCGCCGGCGATGAGGCCTGGGAGGTTGACGGCTTAGAAGACGTGCCGACCATCGCGGAGCCCTCCGCGCCGGGGCCGTTCCACCCCGTGCACCCGGCCGCGGCGCATATTTTCCGCAAGGCGCAGGTCTCCGCGAATGACTACGTGGTCAATACCAAGGTCGAGCAGGTCATCGTGGTGGGCCATCCCACGCTGCATCGCGGCGTGCTCGCGCTGATGAATGACCCGGATATCGAGCTGGTGGTGCTCTCGCGCACGGCGGATTTTACCAACCAGCGCGGGGATAACGCGCGCCTTGGCACCACCGTCAAGACCATAGGGGAGCCAAGCCGCGAGTGGCTCAAGATTTGCCAGGGCGCGACCGACATGGCCGGCGAAGCCGTGCGCACAACCCTGGAGGATGAAGAACTCGGGTTCACCGGCCTGCACGTAGCGGCGGCGGTAGGCGATACGCTCGCGGTCAATGACACGGTGATACTCGGCGCCTCGAATCCGGTGCGCGATGCCTCCCTCATCGGTATGCCCTTCGATGGCGTGGATACCTACGCCCCGCGCGGGGTGGCCGGCATCGATGGCACCGTCTCCCAAGCCATCGGCGTCGCCCTGGCCACGCAATCGCTGGATCCCACCAATTGGCGCGCCCCACGCGTGATGGCCCTGGTAGGGGATGTGACCTTTTTGCACGATGCCAATGGGCTGCTGATCCCGGAGGACCAGCCGCGGCCAGAGAACCTCACCATCGTGGTGGCCAATGACAATGGCGGCGGCATCTTCGAGACCCTGGAGCAAGGCGCGCCCGCGCTTCGCGATGCCTTCGAGCCGGCCTTTGGCACGCCGCATGGGGTGGGCATCGGCAAGCTGGCTGAGGCGTATGGCGCCGACTACCGCTTGGTGACCACCCCGCAGGAGCTGCTGGATACCCTGGCAGAGCTCAAGGAATACTCCACGGGCATCACTATCGTGGAGGCGCAGACCACCCGTGCCACGCGCCGGGCGCTGCAGGATAAGCTCACGCAGAAGGTGGGCCAGTAAGTGGCCCCGCGCTATAGGCCCGCGGTTTTTCGGCGCCGGCTGCACCAGCTTGTGCTGGCCATCTATGTGGCGCTGATCGTGGGGTCGGTGGGCCTGGTGGTAGGGCCCTTCCTCAATGATCGCGCCATTTCCGCGCAGCCTAGCCGGGCCTTGGCAACGGTCAAAGACGTTGGCGTGCTGCGCACCACCGTGGATTTTCAAGATAGCGACGGGATCTATCATTCCCCGCGGCAAGGATTGCTCTACCCCACGGATCTGGGCGAGGGCCAGCAGGTATGGGTGCAGTATGCTGAAGATAACCCGGACCTGGTAAAGGTAGAAGGCCGCGAGTGGACCTTGGCGGTCATACCGGCGCTATCCGTGGCGGTTGTGTCTACGCTTGCCGCCGTGGGTTTGTGGCGGCTTATTACTGTGACCACCCGCCGGGCTGAAAGTCGCGCTGAAAAATAATTTACCTAGATTTTTCATTGGATTCACCAAAGGCCAAGAAAAATAGGCCATTATGGTGGCATGCGAGTTGCAATCGTGGCCGAATCGTTCCTCCCCAATGTCAATGGCGTGACAAACTCGGTGCTGCGCGTTTTGGAGCACCTGCACGAAACCGGACACGATGCGATTGTCATCGCCCCCGGTGCCCGCGAGGGCCAAGAAGAAATCCCCGATTACTTGGGCTTTCCCATCTACCGCGTGCCCACCGTGCGCGTGCCGCTGGTGGATTCGTTGCCGGTGGGCGTGCCGACCACGGCCGTGGATGATGCGCTGCGGAAGTTTAAGCCTGATATTATCCACCTAGCTAGCCCGTTTGTGCTGGGTGCGGCGGGCGCATTTTCGGCCCGCCAACAGCGCATTCCGGCAGTGGCGCTCTACCAAACCGATGTCGCAGGCTTCGCCACCAAGTACCACGCCTCCGCCTTGGCTTACGCCGTGTGGGAGTGGCTGCGCACGATCCACAACTCCTGCCAGATGACCTTGGCGCCATCCTCGCTGACCATCCGGGATTTGGAAAAACACCACATCAAGCACGTGCGCCACTGGGGCCGCGGCGTCAATGCCGAGCTATTCCATCCCGAAAAACGCTCTGCTGTGCTGCGCCGCAGCTGGGATCGGAGCGGAAAGAAAAACATCGTCGGCTTCGTCGGCCGCTTGGCCGCGGAAAAGGGCGTGCACCGCCTGTCCGCCCTCAATGGTCGCGAGGATATTCAGCTGGTCATCGTCGGTGACGGTCCAGAGCGCCCTCTGCTGGAGGCGCAGCTTCCCAGCGCCGTGTTCACCGGCGCGCTCAGCGGTGAGGAACTGGCCCAGGCCTATGCCTCGCTCGATGTATTTGTGCACGCCGGCGAATTTGAAACCTTCTGCCAGTCCATCCAGGAGGCCCAAGCCTCTGGCGTGCCCACCATCGGCCCGCGGGCAGGCGGGCCCGTGGACCTTATCCAGGAAGGCTATAACGGCCTGCTCTTAGACGTGGATAGCTTTGTCGAGGATCTGCCCAATGCCGTCGATGCGCTTTTAAACCCAGAGATCCATGCGGAGTTGCGGGATAATGCCCGCGCCTCCATTTCTTCTAAGACGTGGACCGCGCTGTGCGAGCAGCTGGTGGGCTACTACGAAGAGGTGTTAGAAGATACCCGCCGGGTGCCGCTGACCATTTTGGGGCAGCGCCCGGAGCTACCGCGGTGGGCGGCTCGTGCCCTCGGCGCACGCGTAGCCTAGACTAGGCATTTGTGTCTAAGGCAGATCTGGATAAAAAGCCCTTCGACGTCGCGCGCATGTTTGACGCCGTCGGCGAAAAATACGACCTCACCAATACCATCCTGTCCTTTGGGCAGGACAAGCGCTGGCGCAAGCGCACCCGCGAGCGCCTTAACCTGCAGCCGGGGGAAAAGGTTCTTGACCTCGCGGCCGGAACCGCGGTGTCTACAGAAGAGCTGTCCAAATCCGGCGCGTGGTGCGTAGCCTGCGATTTTTCGCGCGGCATGCTTGCCGCCGGAAGCGAGCGCGACGTGCCCAAGGTGGCCGGCGATGGCATGAAATTGCCCTTTGCGGATAATACGTTTGACGCCGTCACCATCTCCTATGGCCTGCGCAATATCCACGATTACGAGCTGGGGCTGCGGGAAATGGCGCGCGTGACCAAGCCGGGCGGGCGCCTGGCGGTGGCGGAATTTTCCACGCCCATCGTCCCGGTATTCGGCACCGTGTACAAGGAATACCTCATGCGCCTGCTGCCCCCGGTAGCGCGCGTGGTCTCCTCCAACCCGGATGCCTATATTTACCTCGCGGAATCCATCCGCGCTTGGCCTGGACAAGAGGAGTTGGCGGCGGCCATCAACCGCAACGGCTGGACCGACGCGGGCTGGCAAAACCTCACCTTGGGCATCGTTGCCTTGCACTCGGCAACGAAGCCGCTTGCGGATGCCCCGAAGTAAACCCCTCCTGCAGCCCTCCTAGACCGCCGCGGTGGAGGCCCACAGGGGCGTATCGCGCCGGATGGCGCCTACGCTGCGGCCGGCCGTGCGCCACAGGCGGGCGATAAGGTCGCGGTCCTCCTCCGTGATGAGGTTGCCCATGAGGCGGGCTGCGGCGGGCATCAGCAAGCGGCCCACCGGCCCGCGCAGTGCTAATGGGCCCGCCACGGGCAGGAATTGCGGGTAGGTCAACAGGCGGGCGGCGGTGCGCGCAAGCAGGAAGGATTCGCCGTAGTGCTCGCGCAGGGTAGCTGGCCACGCGAGGGTGAAATCCTTCGGCCCGAGCATGCCCACCGCGAGCGCTGCGGTCTCGAGGCCGTAGTCGATGCCCTCGCCGTTTAAAGGATTCACGCAAGCGGCGGCATCGCCAATGAGCATCCAGTTGGCCCCCGCTACATTAGAGACCGCCCCGCCCATGGGCAGCAGGGCAGAGGTGACGTGTTCGATGTCCCCAAGGCCCCACTCCGCGCGCTGCTGGGCGGCGTAGAACTCCAGCAACTTTTTGGTATTAATCTTGGCCGGCCGCTGCGCGGTCGACAGCGCGCCGACGCCGATATTGACCTGCCCAAGCTCTGCACCCAACGGGAAAATCCACCCGTAGCCGGGCTGGACTGCATCATCTTCATCTTTTAATTCCACGTGCGAGTGCATCCATGGCTCGGTTGCTTGAGGGGAGGCGGCATAGGAGCGCGCGGCGATGCCATAGACCTCATCCCGGTGCCAGGTGCGGCCCAGTTGCTTGCCAAAGGTAGAACGCACGCCATCGGCCACGATGAGCCATTTCGGCTGAATAATCAGCTCGCCAATGCGAAACGAGGTCACCCGGTTGCCCTCCATGACTGGGGCGCTCGCGGGGGTACCAGAGATAAGCGTCGCGCCTGCGGCAGTGGCGGCCTCTGCCAACTGGGTATCGAGCCTAAAGCGCGGCAGGGCAGTGCCCACCTGGGAAGGATAGGTCTGCGGCCACGGGGCGGTAACGTTCCCGCCGTAGCCGTGCAGTTTAAGCCCTCGGGTGCGGTAGAAGGCGTTAACGGTGATGCCGAGCTTGTCTAGCTGGTGCATTGCCCGTGGGGTGAGCCCATCGCCGCAGGTTTTATCGCGGGGGAAGGTGGCTGAATCAATGAGGACAGTCTCATAACCAGCGCGGGCGGCGTGGATGGCCGCGGCACTTCCTGCGGGTCCTGCACCGATAATGGCGACTTCGACAGGGCGGGGGGAATCGATCTGTTCCGACATAGGGACTATCATTGCACTAGTTCAACCCCTCAAGTGTGTTAAGGGGGCTGGTTTGGACTACGGTAGATAAACGATTATCTCTGGCTTTTAATTGCAAGGAACGCTATTTAATGACTCACGGCCACTCGCATGCCACTCACGTGGATCTTGGTGATCCACAGCTTAATGAACGCATTGGCGCGGGCATGGAAGCAGTAGAAGAAAAGCTGCGCAGTGAAACTGACCGCGGCCAGGACTTCTTGAAGGACAAGGTAAGCCATCTGTCCAAGGCAGGCGGCAAGCGCTTCCGCCCGATGATGGCACTGCTTGCCTCTGAGTACGGCGCCAAACCGGGCTGTGAAGAGGTTATTAAGTCTGCCACCGTTGTGGAGATGGTGCACGTTGCCACCCTGTACCACGATGATGTGATGGATGAGGCGGACCGCCGCCGCGGCGTGGAATCCGCCAACTCTCGGTGGAATAACTCCGTAGCCATCCTTGCCGGCGATGCCCTCCTCGCGCACGCCTCTCGTCTGATGAGCCAACTAGATACCCATACCGTGGGCCACTTCGCGGATACCTTTGAAGAGCTGGTGACCGGCCAGATGCGCGAGACCATCGGTGCCGGTGAAGCCAACCCCGTGGACCACTACATGGCCGTTATTCAGGAAAAGACCGCGGTGCTTATCGCCTCGGCCGGCTACCTTGGCGCTTACCACTCCGGCGCTTCGGCCGATCACGCTGCGGCCCTGTACCGCATTGGCGGTGCCATCGGCATGATCTTCCAGATCGTGGACGATGTCATCGATATCTTCTCCGATCCGAAGGACTCCGGAAAGACCCCGGGCACGGACCTGCGCGAGGGCGTGTTTACCCTCCCGGTCCTCTACGCCTTGGAAGAGGACGGGGAAGTGGGCGACCAGCTGCGTGAGCTGCTGACAGGCCCCCTAGAAACCGATGCTGAGGTCGAGCGTGCCATCGAGCTCCTGCGCCAGTCTGGCGGCCGTCAGAGGGCGCTAGAGGACATCAACGCCTACCTACGCACTGTAGAAGAACAGCTTTCCGTACTGCCGGAAAATTCCGCTAGCCAAGCGCTGCGCCAGCTCGCGGACTACACCGTTCGCCGCGTGGGCTAGCTGCTTGCCTGCACCCCTCCTACACACCCCATTTCTCCCCGCTGCGCTGGCGATTTGGAGGTAGGTGGGTGCTTCATAGTAAAGTACATACACGCACCACAGAGTGCATGCCAGGTTGCCCGAGCGGCCAAAGGGAGCGGACTGTAAATCCGCCGGCATTGCCTTCAGAAGTTCGAATCTTCTACCTGGCACAACACAGAGCCCCACAAGCACAAGCTTGTGGGGCTTCTTCGCGGTTAGTGCGATGGAGTGCCTCAGCCTTGGCTTAAACGACAAAATGTGTGTTTAGGCCGCGGTTTAAGCCATCCGGGGCAGGTGCACATAAAAAGAGGCGCTCAACCCATAAGAAGGGGAGCGCCTCTGAAGCTAGAATGGGAGTACAGGCAAAAGAATGTCAATGTACAAAGGTAATGACATATCTTTTACGTGATTCCCATTTGCAACTTTTAGGTTAGCACACCGATGATCATCATCAAACCAGAAAAGCTAGAAGGCATAGTGCCTCGTATGCTTGAATTGACCTCCCGCACCACCCCTTGGCACCGGAGGGATTGGCGCGCTGGCACTCTCGAGTTGGTCGATGAGGCCTTAAACGAATCGAGGATCCCTGGGACCAGCTCAGCAGCATTAAAGGAGCTGCGTGGGCATATGCGTAAGGCTCTTGGAAATGATTTGGGAGTATCCTCTATCCAAAAGAACCTTAATAGCATTGTGGATAATATCGGTTCCGCTAGCAATGCGAATAGTCACGATGTCCAGCTAGCTGAGAAGCACGCACAAGATTTGAAGCAGACCTATCTACAAAATTGGGCAGATGTATTCGAGTCTCCAAGTAAAGCTGGAAATCTAGATGTAGAGGGAACTGCGAAGCGTATCGTGTCGCACTTGCTTTACTGTGGCGTGCCTGCACCAAGCATCTATAGCGTTATACATGACTACAAAACTGCGGATGACCACTGCGAATTCTCCACCCTCCTGCGTGAATTAGACAAGAGGATAAAATATAAGGCTAAGAACTTTAGCTTTGCAGTTCCTGTCGACCGCGCTCCTGACTTTCTTCATTCATCTACGCCACCCTCTGAGTGGCTTAGTGCAAAACAACTGAAGCAGTGGAAACACAAGCACGCTCCTCAGGCAAAGACCGAGCGTCATCATGGCGGTTTCATACTTAATGTGCAAGCACGTGACGTAAACGAAGCTGCCAGTCAAGCACAACAATTACTGTCGCAGCTATCTTTTAAGTTTGAATCTGGATCCGAAAACCGGTTCTCCATTCTTCCTGTCATGTGGTCTAAAGAAAAAGGGAACTCCTTTCCCACTCGGCGGGGAATCCAACCTTTGAAACTCCGTGCATTCCAGAGGGCGGACACTCTCCACCATTTGGAAATCGGAAATAAACCCAGAAATATTCTGGCTATTATAGAACCTCTTCAGACGAACAATCCCCACGTGGCTCTTGTCAATGGATGGGTTGCCATCGAATCCCTTTTAGTGGATTCGGGCGAGGATGATCGAATTGGTGCCGAAAGAATGGCGCGCGTAGTCGCGGCGAGTTATTTTCGTACCGAAATGACGTGGTTAGCTAAGAATTATGCAGATCGTTACAAAGGCGAGTGCTCGGTAGCAGCGCAGATCAAAAATGCGGAAGCTAGCATAGAGAGAGCAAAGCTAATGGAGAGTGTAATCCTAGAGCGGAATGATTTTTATCTTCTCGATCCCGTCGATCAACTAGCTATCGGCAAGATGCAAGAAGCTTTTAATAATCCAAGCGAAATCTTCGAACGCACTTCCGGTATTCTGCAAAGGGAATTTCAGCGTCTATACCGGAAGCGAAATTTGATCGTCCACAGCGGACGGGTTGTAGGTAACGGGATCGAATCCGTCGCGGATAAAGTTATCCCACTTTTAGTAAATGGGATCGATCAATTGCTTATCGCGAGCATCCAACATGACCTGGATCCCAAGAATTTAGCAGCGTCAGTTGCCTTTAAATCTCTTCATCTTGGCCAGGCTGGGAACTCGAGAAACTATTCCATACTGGATTTGTTGGAGGTTGACGAGATCATAGGGCCCAACCTGCATAAGCCAGTGCAGCTGCAATGAAAGTCTGCTTTACAGGCTCGCTGCTGTCCAAGTAGTGGAAACAGCGGGCCTCAATAGGTGCACAGGGCATAACCCGGCTTTGAGGGCTTAGAGCCCGAAGTAATCGCGCAGATCGGCCGCGATGGCATCGAGGCGACCGGCGTCGGGGGACTCCAGGTAGCACTTGAGCTTGGGCTCGGTGCCGGAGGGGCGAACGATAACGCGGTCATCGTTATCGGTGAAGAACTTCGAGCCTTGGGCAAACTTTTCCCCCTTGGACACCGGGGAGCCGGCGAGCTCGGTCGGTGGGGTGGTAGAAACTTTTTCCATTGCTTGGGTAATCAGGCTCAGGTCCTCGACGCGGAAGGTCAGCGGCTGCGTGTGCAGGGCGCCGACCGTGGCGTAGATGTCGTCCAAGCGGCCTAGGAGGCTGCTTCCGGCTGCCTTGCATTCGGCGGCGAGGCTGGCGAGCACCACGGAGGTGGAGATGCCGTCCTTGTCGCGCACTGCGTTGGGATCGGGGCAGAAACCAATGGCTTCTTCATAGCCGAAGGCGAGCTCCGGGGTGCGGGCGATCCACTTGAAACCGGTCAGGGTTTCCTCGTGGCCGAGGCCGTAGTGCGCGGCGATGCGCCCGAGCAGGCGGGACGATACGAGGGAGTTGGCGAAGTTGCCGGTAGCGCCGCGGCGGGCGAGATAATCGCCAAGCAAGGCGCCGGTCTCATCGCCACTGAGCTGGCGCCAGGTGCCATCGGTAGGCACGGCGGCGGCGCAGCGATCGGCGTCAGGGTCATAAGCGATAAGGATATCGGCGCCGATTTTCTCGGCATGCTGAATGCCAAGATCCAGCGCGCCGGGCTCCTCCGGGTTGGGGAAGGAGACCGTAGGGAAATCTGGGTCAGGAGCGGCCTGCTCTGACACCAGCGAGACGTTAAAGCCGCAGCGAGACAGCAGTTCCTTGCCCAGTTCGGCACCTACGCCGTGCATGGCGGTCAGCGCGATGGTGATATCGGTATTTTCACCGACCAACGCGGCGGCGCGCTCGAGGTACTCCGCACGGGTATCGACGTCCTCGATGTGATCGGAGGTGAGCGGGATCTCGTCGGCATAGGGGGCTTCAGCAATGGCGGCGGCGATCTCCTTATCGGCTGGGGAGATAAGCTGCACGCCCTCGCCCGGGCCGGTGGCAACGCGGCCGCCCAGGTAGACCTTGTAGCCATTATCGGCAGGCGGGTTGTGGGAGGCGGTGACCATAATGCCGGCATCCGCGCCCAGGGAACGGACCGTGAAAGCGGTCAGTGGGGTAGGGTCCTGCGCGGGCAGGACCAGGGCCTTGCCACCTGCGGCGGAGATGACCTGCGCGGCATCACGCTGGAACTGCGCAGAGCCGTGACGGGCATCGCAGCCAATGACCACGACTGGGGTATCCACCTGCTGCTTGAGCCAGGTGATAAGCCCGTAGGTGGTGCGAATAACCACCGCGCGGTTCATGCGGGATTCGCCCGCGCCCACGGCAGCGCGCAGGCCTGCGGTACCAAAGTTCAGGGGGCCAGCGAAGGCGGCGGCGAGTTCTTCGGAATTATCTTCCTCGATCCACGTCAGCACCTGGCGGGCGGTGTCCGCATCCGGATCGTGTTCGGCCCAGGTGCGGGCGTAGTCGAAATCGAAGCTCGTATCCACAGACATGGCTTAAAGCTCCTCGAGGATCTTGGCGGAGGAGGACAGCCCCAGGCGGCTGGCGCCGGCCTCGATCATGGCGAGGGCATCCTTGGCGGTGCGGATGCCGCCGGAGGCCTTCACACCCAGCTTGTCGCCTACGGTCTCGCGCATGAGCTTTACCGCGTGGGTGGAGGCGCCGCCGGCGGGGTGGAAGCCGGTGGAGGTCTTGACAAAGTCCGCCTGGGCGGCAGCGGAGGCCTGGCAGGCGAGGACGATGGCGGCATCGGAAAGCGCGGCAGACTCGATGATGACCTTGAGCACCTTGCCTGGGATGGCATCGCGCACGGCCTGGATTTCTGCCTGCAGCTCCTCGGCGCGGCCCTCGATGGCCAGCGGGATGTTGATGACCATGTCTACTTCCTCGGCGCCATCGGCAACCGCGCGGGCGGCCTCAGCGGCCTTGATTTCCGGCTTGACGGCGCCGGAGGGAAAGCCCACGACCGTGGCGACATGGAGGGACTCCGGGGTCTCGAGCGGCAGGGCGGAAGGGGAGACGCACACGGCGTAGGTACCAAGCTTGGTGGCCTCTTCTACCAGGGCGCGGAATTGCTCCGGGGTGGCCTCCGGCTTGAGCAGGGTGTGGTCGATATAGGAAGCAACGTCTGAGCGGGTGAGATTCTGGGAAGTCATGATTTTCTCCTTTAGGAAACTGCGGCGGGTTCGTTTTTAGCCATCTTCAGATCCGAAATGATGTACAGCGCGGAACCGAAGAGGGCGATGACGGTGAGAATGAACAGGGTGGTGGTGTAGCTGGTGGACTCCATCAGCTTGGCGGTGTACGCAATGCCCAGTGGGATGGCGATATTGATGGTGAGGTTATAAAAGCCGATGGCGATACCGGACTTGGCCGCGGTGATATTGCGCAGCGCAGTATTGACCAGTGGTGCGTACATCAGGGAAAAGCCGCTGGCAAAGGCAATGATGGTGATAACAAGCACGGCCACGTGAACCTGTGCAAAGAGCGCGGCAATGAATAAGGAACCTGCAACCAAAGCAAAAGCGGTATAGATGGTGGATCGAGACGAGAGCACCGTGCCGATCTTGCCGGACAAAATACCGACGAGCACGGCGCAGGCATAGCCCGGAATGAGCAACAATGAAGCGCGGTCGAGGCTCATGCCATGCATGTCCTGGGCTGCATAGGGAAGCAAGAAGATAAAGCCCAGCTGAGTGGAATAGACAAAGAGCACCATGACGATGGTCCACACGTAGCGTCCGTTGGTGAAGAATTCCGGGGTGACCACGGGGTTCTTTGCGTTCTTGATGTGCACGATGAAAAGGACCAGGCCAATGGCCGCCAAGACGAGCCAGTACCAGACGTAGTCCTGCATAAACAGGATGAGGGCGCTGGCGAAGATGGCGACAAAGAACAAGCCTATTGCGTCCAGGTGGCCCTCCACAGCCTCATCTTCCGGCACATTTTTAATGATGGTCGGAATGGTGAGCAGGAGGATAAGTGGGATGAGGAATATCGCCGTCCAGGACACGTAGGTGGAGATGAACCCGGAGGTCAGCGCACCAATGAGCAGGCCGGCCTGGAAGGCGGCGGTGGAAAAACCGAGGTAGGTCTTTTGATCATCCTCGCTCAAGTGCTTGGTCACGTAGATGACATAAAGCGTCTCAGCGGCGGCCAAACCGGTGGTTTGAATCAAACGCCCGGTCAGTACCATGGCCCATGAACCGGAGAAGATGAAGGCCAGGATGGAACCCACGGCCACAAACCCGATACCGGTAAGCATGAGCTTCCGAATAGAGATGGAGTCCGCCAAGGCGGCGTAGACGACGGCACCGATACCAATAATGACGCCGGCCAGCGAGGCCTGCAGCGAAGCGGTCTTATCGGAGATCTCCAGCGCTTGCGCGATCGGCATGGTCATCGTCTTGAATCCATTGTCAATGATGAGAGAGAAGACGAAGACGAAAAGAAGGATAGGGACGGCCGCCTTGGGGTTAACCTGGGTGCGATCCTCCGGCATGGCCTTAACTTTTTTCAGCATGGAAGTAGTCCTTTGTGGCAGGAGGAGCTTAGTCGACTGCGTTAAGCGGCAAGGCGAGTTTCATCATGGTGTGGAATGCGCTCTGGCGGTCCTCGGCAGAAAGCTGGGTGCCGTTGACCACATTGTCTGAGACGGTGAATAGACCCAAGGCGTCGACGCCGGCCTCGGCGGCGGTGGCATAGAGCGCGGCGGATTCCATCTCCACGCCAAGCACGCCCATGTGTGCCCAGCGGCCGTTGACGGTCTGGTCCATGTGGTAGAACGTGTCGGTGCTTAGGATATTGCCCACGTGAATCGGGGTCTCCTGGCGCTCGGCCTCATCTACCAGCGCCTTGAGCAGCTTCCAGGATGCGGTGGGGGCGTAGGTACCAGGCAGGTCATACTGTGACAGGAAGTTGGAATCGGTAGAAGCAGAAGCTGCCACGATGACGTCGTGCAATTCGATGTCTTCCTGCATAGCACCGATGGAGCCGACGCGGATGAGCTTCTTCGCACCGAACTTATGGATCAATTCCCAGGAGTAGATACCGATAGAGGGAATTCCCATACCCGTGCCCATAACGGAGATGGGCTTGCCGTTGTAGGTGCCGGTAAAGCCCAGCATGTTGCGGATTTCATTGAATTGGACGACATCTTCCAGGAAGGTATCCGCGATGAATTTGGCGCGGAGGGGATCGCCGGGCAGCAAAACGGTCTCTGCGATGGGGGCGCCATGCGGATTGATGTGCGGGGTGGAAATCTCGGTCTGAGACATGGAGTACTCCTCAACGTTGACTGGTGGACTGTGTCACCAGTCAGTTTAGCCCCCGTGGCACCAATGTCAATGAAATAATTAACAAATGTGCATTAATGGTGAGGAAGGCGCCTCTCTGTAGAGTTCACCAGTTTGTGTGCCGTAGTTCGATCCGTGACTAGGTGGGTGGCAAGGCCCATATCCAAAGCGACCTGTAGTGCCTCGGCCTTATGGGCACCGCCGGCTACTAAGACGCGGGTGGGGCGTGTTGTTAAATCGCTCAGGCTAATGCCAACGGTGCGCTCATCCACCGCCTGACTGGCAACATCGCCTTGGGCGGTGAAAAAGCGCGAGCATACATCTCCCACCGCATTGGTGAGCAATTCTTCCTCTTCGCTTTCGGTGAGATATCCTAAGTTAAGCGCGAGCGATTCTTTTTCCATGGCGCCGACGGTAAATACTGCCACGCTTACTGATGCCCCCATCTGCAAAATCTTGGCAATATGCCTATCGCGGGAGACCCATTCCTTGGCTTCAACGGAATCGAAGATGACCGGGAGGGGAAGCAGGTGTGCCTCGGCATTAAAGGCTTGGGTAAACGCCTGCATAGTCTGCAGATCCTTAGTGGAGCGATCCGAGTGGGAATGCCCGCCCTTGAGCTGGATGATGTCCACGCCATCCAGTGGCCGCTTGCGCAAATGGGAGGCCACCGCGGACATGGTTTCGCCCCAGGAAAGGCCCACCGAGGTGTGATCGGTAATGAGTTCTTCCAGTAGGGCGGCGCCGGCGCTGCCTAGATCTGCAAGCAGGGATCCGCCGGGAGGGGTGGCGGTGACGCGGGCATCGGCAAGCGAAAAGCGCTCGCAGAGTGCAGAAACCAGCTCATCGGACTGCTCGCGGGGATCGGTAATACTCATGGTGACAAAGCCGCGCTCGGCGGCATGGGTGAGCAATTTGGAGACCGTCGGCCGGGAAATCCCCAGGTGTGCCGCCACCTCCGCCTGCGAAAACCCGGAGTTGTAGTAGAGCTTCGCGGCGTCGATAGAAAGACAGTCTTTATGATCCAGCATGCCTTTCATTCAAGCACACCGGGCGGGGAGGGCCAGCATCGAATAAGCCCCAGAAATTTCCTCGCTTATGGGGCGCTGACGTGGCGATTTGTGCAAAGTGGAGGTGCCAGGTTACATTATTGAAGTCCGCAACGGAGAGCACAACGAAATATAGATGTGCTTGATGCTGGGATGTGCCCCCTTAGCTCAGTCGGCAGAGCGTTTCCATGGTAAGGAAAAGGTCGACAGTTCGATTCTGTCAGGGGGCTCCATTCATGTCTGGAGGAAATATCTTCCTGCAGGATGAAGGTGTTCACCATGGCGGTGTAGCTCAGTGGTAGAGCAAGCGACTCATAATCGCTGTGTCGCGAGTTCAATTCTCGCCATCGCTACCGGGAAAGAAAAGCGCCATTGCGGCGCTTTTTTACTACCGTGCCTATGGCCTTAGCGGCGTACTGGTTTCCGTGCGGAATTAGGGATCTGGTAAGGTCATCGGCGCGTGGCGCTCAAGCGTCACGGATAACAAAATAGGGGCGTGGCGCAATTGGTAGCGCAACGGTCTCCAAAACCGTAGGTTGCAGGTTCGAGTCCTGTCGCCCCTGCAAGGATCCCCGCCATCTGCTTTCCAGATGGCGGGGATATTTTTGTCACAGCGGCGCGCATCCGCCCCGGCGTGCTTTCCTGCCCGTGCACCTTTTGCTAGGGTTGACAAAGTTATGTCTGGGCGGAATATCGCGCTCGGAAAAAGAATTCATTTCCCAAGGAGGGTTAGCTGTGAGCGATGAGCAGCAGCCGAAGGACTCGGCGGCCCCGCGTCCCACCGGTAAGCGCCAGCTTTCTGGTGCGGCTTCCACGACCTCCACGGACTCGGCGAACAAGAACGTCGTCCGCGTTGAGGATAAAAACCGCACCGACAGCCCGGGTGGCGGCGTCGCCGCATTCCCTGGCGAGGTTGTTTCTGAAATGAAGAAGGTGGTGTGGCCCACCCGTGGAGAGATGCTGCAGTACACCCTCATCACGTTCGCCTTCTTGATCGTCATCACCGCCTTGGTCTGGGGCGTTGACACCCTGGCTGGCCTCGGAGTTGAGAAGATTCTGACCAATTAGTTAGAATAACTCCATAAACTTTTATCCCGCTGTTTCCGCACTCCGGAACGGCGGGATACTTTTTGCCCACGCGCGCCGCGGGTAGGCTGGTTCTACAACACGCGCCGATGACATTTTGGAGTACCACTCATGAGCGACGAGAATAACGTCGAAAACCCAGGAACCTCCCTAGAGGAGGCCATGCAGTCCAACGTGCAAGAGCAGGCGGCAGAGCACGCCAGCGCAGTCGAGGACGCCCAAGAGGAGGCCGCAGCGCCTGCTGAGGCTGGCGCAGGTGACGCAGAAGACGCTGCGCTTGCCGATGCCCCCGCAGCAGAGTCCGAGCCCTCGGCAGAGGCCGAGCCCGCCGCAGAAGAGGACGCTGCAGGGGCTTCCGCCGAAACCGAGGAAGAGGCCGAGGACGCCGCTTACCGCAAGCGCTTGCGTGAATTCACCCGCGAGCTGAAGAAGCAGCCAGGCCAGTGGTACATCATCCAGTGCTACTCCGGTTACGAGAACAAGGTGCGCACCAACCTCGACATGCGTGCGCAGACCCTTGAGGTGGAAGATTCCATCTTCGAGGTCGTCGTCCCCATCGAGCAGATCATGGAAAACAAGGACGGCAAGAAAAAGATTGTCAAGCGCAAGCTGCTGCCGGGCTACGTCCTAGTGCGCGCTGAGCTTAACGATGCCGCCTGGTCGGTCATCCGCGAAACCCCAGGCGTTACCTCCTTCGTGGGCAATGAGGGCAACGCGACGCCGGTGAAGACCCGCGACGTGGCCAAGTTCCTCATGCCGAATGAAGCGCCCGCCACCAAGGGCGAGGCCGCTCCAAACGAGCAAGAGGGCGAGCAGGTCGTTGACTTGCCGGAGAAGGAGGTGGCCAAGAAGTACGCCCACGACTTCGAGGTGGGCGAGGCCGTCACTATCCTGTCCGGCCCGTTGGCTGCCGTGTCCGCCACCATTTCTGAAATCGACCCGGAGACAGGCAAGATGCAGGGCTTGGTCTCCATCTTTGGCCGCGAAACCCCAGTGGAATTGTCGCCGACGGAAATCGAGCGCATTTCTTAAAAATGATTTTGTGCAGGGCGCACGGTGTTCTAGACTGGAACGCCGTGCGCCTTTTCTGTGCGCACGCGTAAATCGTTTCATCCTCCGGTGGCCCACTGAGGTGAGCATCCGGACGGGCCGCGTTATTCATCGTGACGCAGGTCCCGGTACCACAGGAAAGAGGTAATTCGATGGCTCCAAAGAAGAAGGTTTCCGGCTTCATCAAGCTGCAGATCGAGGCTGGCGCCGCTAACCCGGCACCGCCAGTTGGCCCGGCACTGGGTGCCCACGGCGTCAACATCATGGAATTCTGCAAGGCTTATAACGCCGCTACCGAAAACCAGCGTGGCAACGTGGTCCCTGTTGAGATCACCGTCTACGAAGACCGCTCCTTCGACTTCAAGCTGAAGACCCCGCCGGCAGCCAAGCTGCTGCTGAAGGCCGCAGGCGTCCAGAAGGGCTCCGGTGTCCCGCACACCGATAAGGTCGGCACTGTCACCTGGGATCAGTGCAAGGAAATTGCACAGACCAAGTTCGAGGACCTCAACGCCCGCGACATCGAGGCCGGCGCACACATCATCGCTGGTACCGCCCGCTCCATGGGCCTTAACATTGATGGCGCACCGGAGAAGTAAAAACTTTATGTGGTAGGGCCAGCTTCGGCCCGCCAAATACCACGCCAATCCAGAAAAGGAATTGTTAAATGAGCACCAAGTCTAAGGCTTATAAGGCCGCTGCGGAACTGGTAGATAAGTCCCGCCTGTACCGTCCGATCGAGGCTGCAAAGCTGGCCAAGGAGACCTCCTCCAAGAACTTTGACGCCACCGTTGATGTCGTCTTCCGCTTGGGCGTTGACCCACGCAAGGCTGATCAGCTGGTGCGCGGCACCGTGTCCCTGCCTAACGGCACCGGTAAGGACGTTCGCGTCGCCGTCTTCGCTGAGGGCGAGAAGGCAACCGCAGCCCATGAAGCTGGCGCTGACATCGTCGGTACTTCCGAGCTGATCGAGCAGATCAACGAGGGCAACCTGGACTTCGACGTTGCCATCGCTACCCCGGACCAAATGGCCAAGGTTGGCCGCGTCGCCCGCGTCTTGGGCCCACGTGGTCTGATGCCTAACCCGAAGACCGGTACCGTGACCAATGACGTTGCTAAGGCAATTAGCGAGGTTAAGGGCGGTAAGATCTCCTTCCGCGTGGACAAGGCTGCAAACCTGCACGCCATCCTTGGTAAGGCTTCCTTCGATGCTGAGAAGCTCGCTGAGAACTACGGCGCCCTCATGGATGAGATCCAGCGCCTGAAGCCTGCTTCCGCTAAGGGCATCTACATCAAGCGCGCCACCATCTCCACCACCTCCGGCCCAGGCATTCCTGTGGACGGCTCCGTACAGAAGGGCTACACCGACTAAGACGGTGATAGCGCATAGCGCGTGAATGAAGACCCCGAGGATTTTCCTTGGGGTCTTTTGCATCGTTCAACAGGCCTTGCGGTGTGAACGAAAAGTCTAGGTATTGAGCGTTAGTCTGCGCCTTTGACCTCGGCGTAGGCATCTAGGTCCGCCTGGCGCGACTGCCTGAGATCCACGATGGGTGGGGCGGATAGCGTGGGAGCCCAGCGGCGGATATAGGCGCCTTCGGGGTCGAAGCGCTGTGCCTGGGTTTCAGGGTTGAAGATGCGGAAAAAGGGTGCGGCATCATCGCCGCAGCCGGCTACCCATTGCCAGTTAAATGGGTTGGACGCGGCATCGGCATCCACCAGGGTGTCCCAAAACCATTCCTCGCCTAGGCGCCAATGGATTCCCAGGTTCTTGGTGAGAAACGATCCCACCACCATGCGCACGCGATTGTGCATGTATCCGGTTTTCCAGAGTTCGCGCATACCGGCATCGACAAGCGGTATACCCGTTGTCCCGTCCTGCCAATCCCTCAGCCGCGGGTCATCCCAGGACCAGTCGAAGCGGTCGAACTGTTGCCGCACGTTGCGGGTGGCCAGATCGGGCAGGTGGTAGAGCCGGTGCCAGGCAAAGTCGCGCCACAGCAACTCGGAGTGGAACTTCTCCGCGTCGGGTTCCTCGGCGGCGGCCAGCCAAACTTCGCGTGGGGATACCTCGCCAAAGCGCAGGTGCGGCGATAGCAGAGAGGTGGCGTTGTGCGCGGGTATATCGCGTTCTCTGGCATAGTGAGTTAAGTCGAGCTGGGCTAGGCGTTCGCGCGCACCGGCCTCTCCGGGAGTCCAATACTGGGCGAGCGACGCAGCCCACTGCGGTTCATCGGCGCTGGGATCGGGCCAGCTGCTGCTTGCCGATGCCCCCATCTCCCGCCGCGACAGCAATTCCGGCACGGGCAGCGGTTCGTCATCAGCGAGTTGGGACCGCGCGGCGGCCCCAAAGGGAGTAAAGACCTTATAAGGCTTGCCCTGGCCATTAGTGATCTCCCATGGCTCCACGAGCGTGAAACCGGGGTAGGAGGTGGCGTTAATTCCGGAATCTGCGAGCGCTGCTTTTACTGTGGCGTCGACTTCGCGCAGCGGGCCGTGGTAGCGGCGGGTCCAGGTGACGGTATCGGCGCCAATCTCCCGGGCGGTGCGGGGAATGACGGCGCGGGCATCCCCGGTAGCGCGGAGGAGCTTCACCCCGCAGGTTGCGAGGTCCTGCGCAAGGGCATAAAGCGAGCGCTCCCGCCACCAATTGCTGGCACCACCGAGTGGTCGGGTCCCGGGGTAGGCGGGCTCATCGAGAACTATGGCCACTAACTCTGGCTTTGAACCGTCTTTATCATCGGTGGCGGCTTGCGCTGCGCGGGTGAGAGCCTGGTTATCGGATAAGCGCAGGTCATCGCGAAACCACATGAGGGAAGTCATAGTAGATAGCCTACGCGGCTGGGTAATTTGGGAATACGAGGAAAGTACGGTAGTATGGCTTGTGAAGTTTGAACGGCCTTGTGGCCGAGTCAAAGTTCACCGAAGACCGTTGGTCATCCAATAAGGATTGAAAGTTCTCCACCATGGAGGCGGCCCACGCAGGAGACACTTTGCGCATTCCGTGGCATTTCTCATGTCGCACGCCCTGTGCTCTTGCACGGGGCTTTTCTTTTTGGAAGGCCCCGGCGGAAAATAAAAGAGATGTTTTGGAAGGAGGCGAGAGACAATGGCAAACCCAAAGAACACTGCAGACTTGGCAGAGCTGAAGGAGAAGCTGGCCGATTCTAGCTCCGTCGTTTTGACTGAGTACCGCGGCCTGACCGTATCCCAGCTGCAGGAGCTGCGTAACAACCTGGGCTTTGACGTTGACTACTCCGTCGCCAAGAACACCCTCTTCACGATCGCGCCCAACGAACCTGGCATCGAAGGTCTTGATGATTTGCTGACTGGCCCGACCGCAATTGCGTTCATCAAGGGCGAGGCAGTAGATGCTGCGAAGGTCATCACCAAGTTTGCTGATGACAACAAGGCACTCGTCATCAAGGGTGGCTACATGGACGGCGACGCATTGTCTGCGGAGCAGGTTCAGGCCATCGCCAAGCTGGACAACCGCGAGACCACCCTCGCAAAGCTGGCTGGCGCTATGAAGGGTTCTATGGCGAAGGCAGCCGCTGTCTTCAACGCTCCTGCAACCAAGGCGGTTCGCACCGTTGTTGCTCTGCAGGACAAGAAGGAAGCAGAAGCTTAAGTCGTCACAACAGACGCACACATAAAACACCGTGCTTGCTACCTCATCACCGGGGAACAAGCACACAACACAGAAAGGACTTGCCATCATGGCTAAGCTCACCAAGGACGAGCTCATTGAAGCTTTCAAGGAAATGACCCTCATCGAACTGTCTGAGTTCGTTAAGGAATTCGAGGACGTCTTCGACGTTGAGGCTGCTGCACCGGTTGCTGCTGCTGCACCGGGCGCTCCGGCTGAGGGCGGCGCTGCCGCTGCTGAGGAGCAGACCGAGTTCGACGTCGTTCTGACCGACGCTGGCGCTAAGAAGATTGGCGTTATTAAGGCTGTCCGCGAGCTCGTCTCCGGCCTGGGCCTGAAGGAAGCTAAGGAAATGGTTGAGGGTGCACCTAAGGCCATCATCGAAGGCGCTTCCAAGGACGACGCTGAGGCGGCTAAGACCAAGCTGGAAGAGGCTGGCGCTTCCGTCGAGCTCAAGTAATTTTACTGAGCTTCACGCTTTCGAAGCCCCCACTCTTACCGCGCTATACGCGGTGGGAGATGGGGGTTTCTCCCGTTTTAGCGGTCGCCGCGATAGACTGTGGTTTCACTATATGAAACTATCGGCTTGAAAATTGAGGAGGGCGAAGCGTTGATGGGTTCCTCTCAGGACTTAGTGGCTTCTTCGGGCAATGTGCCCGTGCCGCACCCAGGTGAGGTATTAAGCGAAGAGTTCTTGGCGCCTTTAGGCATTACTCAATATCGCTTGGCGCAGGACGTTTTTAGTAGCAAGTCCCAGATTTCGAAGCTTGTCCGAGGGCGAATTGGATTGAGCGCGGATATGGCTTTGCGTCTTTCGGCGTATTTTGGCAATTCCGGCGAATTCTGGTTGGGATTGCAAGAAGAATATGACCTTTGGTGTGCTCGGCGCACGACGGATACGAGCGGTATTATCCCGTGGAATAAGCACACGGCGTAGGAATCTTTGGCTTAGTCCGCTCGAGCCCGCCTGTAGAAACTAGGATCTGGGAGTTAGCGCTGTAGAATTAGCCCCCATGCTGCCCAAGTCCCGCATCTTTTCCGTCCTTTTACTAGGTCTCGGCGTAGCGCTGGTGGCCGCCGGAATAGCGGCGCCGGCGTTTTTGGATTTCTCACCGCGGTTGCCGTTGGAACTCAAGAAAACCACGTGGACACTCAAGGATGACTCCGCGGATTCCCAGCTTGTGAACAAGGATGGAACGTCGCCCTATTCTGGGCCGATGACCTATCAGATTAACGCGGGCATCCAAGAGCCTTCGGATGAAGATACCGCGACGCTGCGCATAGGGGAGACGCGCCTGCGCGGCGATGGCCAAGGACTCGATGATTTAAGCCAGGCACAGGTCTGGACCTATCCCATTGACCGCCTGAGCGGTGAGGCAGAGGCAGAGGCCAGCCTGAGCCACACGTTGGCCAGCCCCGAAGATCAGGTGGCCATCGATGGCTACTGGCTGAAATTCCCGGCGGATGCGGAGAAAACGAATTACCCGGTCTTTGACCCCACCCTGCGCAAGGCGGTGGACGCGGTCTTTGAAGAAGAGACTGAAATAGATGGCCGCACGGTGTATCGCTATCACCAGGAAATCGAGCCAACGAACGTAGCGCAACTTTATGCCGCCGATGGCAATACCACCTCTTTTCCCAAGGAAGATGGGGGCCAGGAACCTGGTTATTTGATGCACTCGGGCAGTCGAGACTTCTACGTCGACCAAGCCACGGGCCTAGTGGTGGGCATGGATATGGATATCGATGACTACTACGCGGACCGCGAGGGGGTAGGGCGCGAGCGAGCCTTTGTCTTTAATGGTGCTACCTCAGAGGAGAGCCGTGCGGCACTCATCGCGGAAGCGAAATCGTTCCCACGCAACCACGTGGCGGAGCTTGCGCGCTGGGCCGCCCTAGGCATCGGCATCGTACTTACCTTTATTGGGGTAATTGGGGCGCTTGGAATATGGGACCGTAAAAACAAGCATGTTCGCCGGCGGGGCAAGAAGAACAAAGCCAAAGTTAATAGCGAAAATGCCAGCTAAAGGCCTTAAGCGCGGTTCGGGTTGCGGTGGAATGACTTTTTAGTGGTACGGTGCTTGTGGTTGCCCCGATAGATACGGCGCAACATTTCCGCCGCGTTGGCGCAGCGGCGAGCGAGAGCTTGCCCCCTAGCGCGGAAAGAAAAAGCCTTAAGAGTGGTGTGTCTTTACATACCTGAGTTTTTCCTATACACTAATTCGTTGCGCTGGAATCTGGATCTTCGGTGCACATTTAGCCTTTCGGGTTGGTGATGGCAAAACCGACTTGACAAGGTGATTTTGTGCATTCTGAACCCAGACACTCCACAGCAGACCGAATGCTAAAATTACCAGCGGTTTTGCTGCTCGTCGGCCAGGGCGAGTAGCAATCCGCGTGAGGTGCTGGAAGGACCCATCTTGGCAGTCTCCCGCCAGACCAAGTCAGTGGCCAATATCCCCGGAGCCCCGAAGCGATACTCGTTTGCAAAGATTAGCGAGCCTATCGCCCTGCCGGGCCTCCTTGACGTACAACTCGATTCCTTTGCTTGGCTCGTCGGCTCGCCGGAATGGCGCGAGCGTGAGCAGGCTGAGCGCGGCGATAACGCACGCGTGACGAGTGGCCTTGAGGATATCCTCGAAGAGCTCTCGCCGATTCAGGACTACTCGGGCAATATGTCCCTGTCCTTGTCGGAGCCTCGCTTTGAGCCGGTGAAAAACACCGTCGACGAGTGTAAAGAAAAGGACATCAACTACTCCGCGCCGCTGTACGTGACCGCAGAGTTCATTAATAACGACACCCAAGAGATTAAGTCGCAGACCGTCTTCATCGGTGACTTCCCGATCATGACGGATATGGGTACCTTCATCGTGAACGGTACCGAGCGCGTCATCGTCTCCCAGCTGGTGCGTTCCCCGGGCGTGTACTTCGATCGTTCCATCGATAAGTCCACCGAACGCCCGCTGCACTCCGTGAAGATTATTCCTTCCCGCGGTGCTTGGCTGGAGTTCGACGTGGACAAGCGCGACACCGTCGGCGTGCGCATTGACCGCAAGCGCCGCCAGCCGGTGACCGTCCTGTTGAAGGCCCTGGGCTGGACCGAGGAGCAGATCAGGGAGCGCTTCAGCTTCTCTGAGCTCATGATGTCCACCCTGGAATCTGACGGTGTTTCCAATACCGATGAAGCGCTGCTGGAGATCTACCGTAAGCAGCGCCCGGGCGAGCAGCCTACCCGTGAGCTGGCGCAGTCCCTGTTGGATAATTCCTTCTTCCGCGCTAAGCGCTATGACCTTGCCAAGGTCGGCCGCTACAAGGCCAACCGCAAGCTGGGCCTTGGCGGCGACCACGACGGTCTGATGACCCTGACTGAAGAAGACATCGCCGTCACCCTGGAGTACCTGGTACGCCTGCACGTTGGCGAGCGTGAGATGAAGGCACCAAACGGTGAGATGATCTCGCTGAACACCGACGACATCGACCACTTTGGTAACCGTCGTCTGCGCACCGTGGGTGAGCTCATCCAGAACCAGGTCCGCGTGGGCCTGTCCCGCATGGAGCGCGTCGTGCGCGAGCGCATGACCACCCAGGACGCAGAGTCCATCACTCCGACGTCCCTGATTAACGTGCGTCCGGTTTCCGCTGCTATCCGCGAGTTCTTTGGTACCTCGCAGCTCTCGCAGTTCATGGACCACAACAACTCCCTGTCCGGACTGACCCACAAGCGCCGCCTGTCCGCGCTGGGCCCAGGCGGTTTGTCCCGTGAGCGCGCTGGCATTGAGGTGCGAGACGTGCACGCTTCGCACTACGGCCGCATGTGCCCGATTGAGACCCCTGAGGGTCCGAACATTGGCCTGATTGGTGCGCTGGCGTCCTACGCCCGCGTGAACCCCTTCGGTTTCATCGAGACCCCGTACCGCAAGGTCGTTGACGGCAAGGTTACGGATCAGGTTGAGTACCTCACCGCTGATGAGGAGGACCGCTTCGCCATTGCTCAGGCTGAGGTCGAGCAGGACGAGGAAGGCCGTCTGATCGGTGAGCGCATCGAGGTCCGCCTGAAGGAGGGCGACATCGGAGTGACCGATGCCTCCGGTGTGGACTACGTTGACGTTTCCCCACGCCAGATGGTCTCCGTTGGTACCGCGATGATTCCGTTCTTGGAGCACGACGATGCTAACCGTGCCTTGATGGGTGCGAACATGCAGAAGCAGGCCGTCCCGCTGGTTCGTTCTGAGGCCCCACTGGTGGGTACCGGTATGGAGCAGCGCGCCGCATATGACGCTGGCGACGTGGTCATCACGCCAAAGGCCGGTGTGGTGGAAAACGTCACCGCTGACGTCATCACCATCATGGACGATGAGGGCCAGCGCGATACCTACATCCTGCGCAAGTTCGAGCGCACCAACCAGGGCACCAACTACAACCAGACCCCGCTGGTGTCCATGGGTCAGCGCGTAGAGGCCGGCCAGGTTTTGGCCGATGGCCCAGGTACCCACAACGGTGAGATGTCGCTTGGCCGTAACCTGCTGGTTGCGTTTATGCCGTGGGAAGGCCACAACTACGAGGACGCCATCATCCTCAACCAGCGCATCGTGGAAGAGGACATCCTGACCTCCGTCCACATCGAGGAGCACGAGATCGATGCTCGTGACACCAAGCTGGGCGCCGAGGAAATCACCCGCGAGATTCCAAACGTCTCCGAGGACGTCTTGAGCGACCTCGATGAGCGCGGCATCATCCGCATCGGTGCTGACGTTCGCGCCGGCGATATCCTGGTGGGTAAGGTCACCCCGAAGGGTGAGACCGAGCTGACTCCGGAAGAGCGCCTGCTGCGCGCCATCTTCGGTGAGAAGGCCCGCGAGGTGCGCGATACCTCGATGAAGGTTCCGCACGGTGAGGTGGGCAAGGTCATTGGCGTTGCTCGCTTCTCCCGCGATGATGATGACGACCTGGCACCTGGCGTCAACGAGATGATCCGCGTCTACGTTGCGCAAAAGCGCAAGATCCAGGACGGCGATAAGATGGCCGGCCGCCACGGCAACAAGGGTGTTGTGGGCAAGATTCTGCCGCCAGAGGATATGCCGTTCATGGAGGACGGTACCCCGGTGGACATCCTGCTGAACACCCACGGTGTGCCGCGTCGTATGAACATCGGTCAGGTGCTTGAGCTGCACTTGGGTTGGTTGGCTCACGCTGGTTGGAAGGTCGACACTGAGGATCCGGCTAACGCCGAGCTGCTCAAGACCTTGCCGGAAGAGCTTTACGATGTCCCAGCGGACTCCCTGACCGCCACCCCGGTCTTCGATGGTGCTACCAACCACGAGATCGAGCGCCTGTTGGCATCGTCCCGCCCGAACCGCGACGGCGACGTCTTGGTCAACGAGCACGGCAAGGCCACGCTTTTCGATGGCCGCTCGGGCGAGCCGTACAAGTACCCCATCTCCGTGGGCTACATGTACATGCTCAAGCTGCACCACTTGGTCGATGAGAAGATCCATGCCCGCTCCACTGGTCCTTACTCCATGATTACCCAGCAGCCACTGGGTGGTAAGGCTCAGTTCGGTGGCCAGCGCTTCGGCGAGATGGAGGTGTGGGCAATGCAGGCTTATGGCGCTGCCTACACCCTGCAGGAGCTGTTGACCATCAAGTCCGATGACGTGGTAGGCCGCGTGAAGGTCTACGAGGCCATCGTGAAGGGCGACAACATTCCAGATCCGGGCATCCCTGAGTCCTTCAAGGTGTTGCTCAAGGAGCTGCAGTCCCTGTGCCTGAACGTGGAGGTTCTTTCCACCGACGGCACCCCGATGGAGCTGTCTGGCTCTGATGACGATGACATGGATAGCCCATCGCTTGGCATTAACTTGTCCCGCGATGAAGGTTCTTCCGCTGACATCGCCTAAATAGATTCTCGGTCCACCGCGGAATGTACGGTTCCGGTGTTTACCACCGGGACCGCCGCGGGCGGGCAATAAAGATTAATTCATTAAAAGCCATCAATTCCTCATAAAACGAGGATGAAAGGGAGACATTACGTGTTTGACGTAAATCTCTTCGACGAGCTCCGCATCGGTCTGGCCACTGCTGACGATATCCGTCGCTGGTCTAAGGGCGAGGTTAAAAAGCCCGAGACCATTAACTACCGCACGCTGAAGCCGGAAAAGGACGGCCTGTTCTGCGAGCGCATTTTCGGACCTACCCGTGACTGGGAGTGTGCTTGCGGTAAGTACAAGCGCGTCCGTTACAAGGGCATCATCTGTGAGCGCTGCGGCGTTGAGGTCACCAAGTCCAAGGTGCGCCGTGAGCGCATGGGCCACATCGAACTGGCCGCTCCGGTAACCCACATCTGGTACTTCAAGGGCGTTCCTTCCCGCTTGGGTTACTTGCTGGACCTGGCTCCGAAGGACCTTGAGCGCATCATTTACTTCGCTGCCAACATCATCACCTCCGTTGATGAAGAGGCTCGCCACAACGATCAGTCCACTCTGGAAGCAGAAATGTTGCTGGAGAAGAAGGACGTTGAGGACGATACCGAGTCCGAGATCGCAGAGCGCGCTTCCAAGCTCGAGTCCGACTTGGCGGAGCTGGAGGCAGCCGGTGCGCGTGCCGATGCCCGCAAGAAGGTACAAAACGCTGCCGATAAGGAAATGCAGCACATCCGCGAGCGCGGCGAGCGCGAAGTCGCACGCCTGGATGAAATCTGGAACACCTTCCTGAAGCTTGCTCCGAAGCAGATGGTCATCGATGAGACCATCTACGAAGAGCTGGTTGACCGCTACGAGGATTACTTCACCGGTGGCATGGGTGCAGAAGCCATCCAGACCTTGGTACGCAACTTCGACCTCGAGGCAGAGGCCGAGGAGCTGCGTGAGATCATCAACAATGGCAAGGGCCAGAAGAAGATGCGCGCGCTTAAGCGCCTCAAGGTTGTTGCCGCATTCCTGAACTCCGGCAATGACCCGGCAGGCATGGTGCTGGACGCTATTCCGGTTATCCCGCCTGAGCTGCGCCCGATGGTGCAGCTGGACGGTGGCCGTTTCGCCACCTCGGACCTGAATGATCTGTACCGCCGTGTTATCAACCGCAATAACCGCCTTAAGCGCATGATCGACCTGGGCGCTCCAGAGATCATCGTGAATAACGAGAAGCGCATGCTGCAGGAGTCTGTGGACGCGCTCTTCGATAACGGCCGCCGTGGCCGTCCGGTTACCGGCCCGGGCAACCGCCCGTTGAAGTCCCTGTCTGACTTGCTCAAGGGCAAGCAGGGACGTTTCCGCCAGAACCTGCTGGGTAAGCGCGTTGACTACTCCGGTCGTTCCGTTATTATCGTCGGCCCGCAGCTGAAGCTGCACGAGTGTGGTTTGCCGAAGCTGATGGCGCTGGAGCTGTTCAAGCCTTTCGTTATGAAGCGATTGGTCGAAAACGACTACGCCCAGAACATCAAGTCCGCGAAGCGCATGGTGGAGCGCCAGCGCCCAGAGGTGTGGGACGTGCTGGAGCAGGCCATTTCTGAGCATCCAGTGATGCTCAACCGTGCGCCTACGCTGCACCGCCTGGGTATCCAGGCCTTCGAGCCGAAGTTGGTTGAGGGTAAGGCTATTCAGTTGCACCCGCTGGCCTGTGAGGCCTTCAACGCCGACTTCGACGGTGACCAGATGGCAGTTCACCTGCCACTGTCCGCAGAGGCTCAGGCAGAGGCTCGTGTGCTGATGCTGGCTTCCAATAACATTCTGTCCCCGGCATCCGGTAAGCCACTGGCTATGCCGCGCCTGGATATGGTGACCGGCCTGTACTACCTCACCATGGACAAGGCAGAGGACGAGATTGGTGGCAATGGCCGCTACCGCGAGGCTGGCGAGGAGTACCCGGCAACTGGCGTGTACTCCTCCTACGCCGAGGCCCTCATGGCCTACGACCGCGGCACGGTTGGCCTGCAGGCACCTATCAAGGTGCGCATCGATCACCTGCGCCCACCAGAGGACATCGAGGCAGAGCTCTTCCCCGATGGCTGGTCCAAGGGCCAGGCATGGTTGGGCTACACCACCATCGGCCGCATCATGTTCAACGAGCTGCTGCCGTGGAACTACCCGTACCTTGAGGGCATCATGGTCCGCAAGGGCGGCGGCACGGACGGCAAGGTGCTCATTGGTGACGTGGTCAATGACTTGGCCACCAAGTACCCAATGATCACCGTGGCCCAGGTTCTGGACAACATGAAGGACGCTGGCTTCTACTGGGCAACCCGTTCCGGTGTGACCATTACGATGTCTGACGTGCTGGTGCTGCCGAATAAGACCGAGATCCTTGAGTCTTATGAGAAGGAAGCAGAGCGCATCGAGCGTAAGTACTGGGAGCAGGGTGCTCTGACGGAGCGCGAGCGTTATGACCGCCTGGTTGAGCTGTGGAAGGACGCGACCGACACCGTTGGTGAGGCCGTCGAGAACATCTACCCGGATTACAACCCGATTCCAATGATTGTGAAGTCGGGTGCTGCCGGTAACATGCGTCAGATCTGGACGCTGGCCGGTATGAAGGGCATGGTTGTGAACTCGCACGGTGATTACATCACCCGTCCGATTAAGACCTCCTTCCGCGAAGGCCTGTCCGTGCTGGAGTACTTCAACAACTCCCACGGTTCCCGTAAGGGTCTGGCCGATACCGCGCTGCGTACCGCTGACTCCGGTTACCTTACCCGTCGTCTGGTGGACGTCGCCCAGGATGTCATCGTCCGTGAAGAGGACTGTGGCACCCGCCAGGGCGTGCGCGTTCCTATCGGCGAGGTCTCCGGCGACAAGGTCGTCCTCTCCGAGCTGTGGGAGACCTCCGCTTCCGGTCGCGTGCTTGCCACCGACGTCAAGGACGAGAACGGCGAGGTCGTCGCAGAGGCCGGTGCAGACCTGACCGAGGAGCTCACGCAGAAGCTTCTCGATGCCAAGGTCACCGACGTCAAGGTCCGCTCCGTGCTGACCTGCCAGACCCCGGCCGGTGTCTGTGCGAAGTGCTACGGCAAGTCCATGGCATCCGGCCAGTTGGTCGACATCGGCGAGGCCGTCGGCATCGTGGCCGCACAGTCCATTGGTGAGCCTGGTACCCAGCTGACCATGCGTACCTTCCACCAGGGTGGTGTCGGTGGCGACATTACCGGTGGTCTGCCGCGTGTGCAGGAGCTCTTCGAGGCCCGTAACCCGAAGAACCGCGCACCGATTGCCTCCGTTGACGGCACCGTGTCCCTGTCCGATGAGGGCAACTTCTGGACCATGACCATCACCCCGGATGACGGTTCTGATGACGTGGTCTACGAGAAGCTCTCCAAGCGCCAGGGCCTGGCCCAGGTGCGTCGCCCGATGGAGTCCAACCCGGATGCGATGATCGAGCGTTCCTTGAAGGACGGCGACCACGTTGAGACCGGTGACCGCTTGATGCGTGGTGCGGCTGACCCGCACGACGTGCTCGAGGTCCTGGGTCGTCGCGGCGTGGAGCAGCACCTCATCAACGAGGTGCAGGCCGTGTACCGCACCCAGGGTGTGGCCATCCACGACAAGCACATTGAGATCATCATCCGCCAGATGCTGCGCCGCGGTACCGTCATCGACGCCGGTACCACGGAGCTGCTGCCGGGTAACCTGATCGACCTTTCTGAGGCCAAGCAGATGAACGCTGCTCAGGTCGCAGAAGGCGGCGAGCCGGCTCAGCTGCGCTCGGAGATCATGGGTATTACCAAGGCGTCCTTGGCTACCGAGTCCTGGCTATCCGCCGCTTCGTTCCAGGAGACCACGCGTGTGCTTACCGATGCCGCTATTAACAAGCGCTCCGATAAGCTCATCGGCCTCAAGGAGAACGTCATCATCGGTAAGCTGATCCCGGCCGGTACCGGTATCTCCCGTTACCGCAATATCTCCGTCAAGCCGACCGAGGCTGCGCGCAACGCCGCATACTCGATTCCGACTTACGGCGATTCCATCTACGGTGACGATGGCTTCGGTGAATTCACCGGCGCCTCCGTCCCGCTGGATGAGGACTTCACCTTCTAAGTCCTAGGCGCTCGTGCCCCTCGGCACCGCGTCCAGTCAGAGCCCCCGCTTCCGTGTTAAACGGTAACGGGGGCTCTTGCCGTTGGAGTCTGTTGGCGCGGTTGAGCACGCCAATTCGGCCGCCGAATTGGTTGTGGGGACCCGTATGCGTGCCTGCTAGTATGAGTAAAGCCTGTGCCCAGATAAGTAAAATGTGGGCCTTGGGCTATTTGATTTAAACCATTACACGGGAGCTTTCAGAATCTGTGGGCCCGTGGGGCGCACAGGCCGCACCGGCACAGAAATGAAGGCTGAGATACTGCGATATGACGCGGTGAACCGTTGAACCTGATCCGGGTAATTCCGGCGAGAGGGAGAAAATAATGACTGCTAATACTACTGGGGCCGCAGCACCAAAGCGCAGCTTGGACTGGCGCGTGGTGGACATCGTGGTGGCATCAGTCTTGGGTGTTGCCTGTGGTTTCGTGTTCTTGGGCTGGAATGCCGTGGGCTATGCCTGGTACGAGGCCATGGATGCTCTTACGCCGGGTCTTGGTGGCTTGGCCACCGGCATCTGGCTGCTGGGCGGCATCCTGGGTGGCTTGGTTATCCGTAAGCCGGGTGCGGCGGTGTACGTGGAGGTCCTTGCCGCGACGGTATCGGCCGTCTTGGGTTCACAGTGGGGCATTAGCACCCTGTACTCGGGCCTGGCGCAGGGTATTGGTGTGGAGATCATTCTCGCCATCTTCATGTACCGCCAGTTCAACCTTGGGGTGACCATCCTGGCCGGTATGGCAGCAGGCTGGGGCGCCTTTGTCCTAGAGCTGTTTACCTCCGGTAACCTCGCGAAGTCCTTCGAGTTCAATATGATCTACTTGGTCACGTTGACCATTTCCGGTGCTATCTTGGCCGGAGCCCTGGGCTTTTATGTGGTGAAGGCATTGGCAAAGACCGGTGCCCTTGACCGCTTTGCAGTAGGCCGCGAACAGCGCGCTTAGGGCTTAGACCGCTGTGACTGATTTTTCACGCTTAGCAGGAAACGCCACAAAAATTGCGGCCCGCGGCTACGGCTGGACCCACGCTGGGCGCTCCCAACCGGCGCTGCAGGACATAGACCTCGTCATCGAACCCGGTGAGAAAGTCTTGCTGTGCGGGGATTCCGGTTCCGGAAAGTCGACGCTATTGGCGGCGATGGCAGGTGTCTTGGGTTCCGATGAGGAAGGCACGCGCACCGGCGAGATTACCTTGGAGGATTCTGCGGGCACGGTCGAAGAGCCGGGTCGGACCATTCCGGTGGGGTTGGTTCTGCAGGATCCGGATTCGCAGGTCATCTCCGCGCGCGTGGGCGACGATATCGCCTTTGGCTGCGAGAACCTGGCATATCCGCGCGAGGAGATCTGGCGCAGGGTGCAACAGGCTCAGGAGCTGGTTGGCCCCTACGTGGACCTGGATTTTCCTACCGAGCACCTCTCCGGCGGGCAGAAGCAACGCCTGGCGCTTGCCGGGGTCATCGCCATGGGCGCGGGCGTGGTCCTATTGGACGAGCCCACCGCCAACCTGGATCCGGAAGGGGCGCAGGACGTGGTGCGGGCCGTCGGCAAGCTGGTGAAGCACACGGGTGCCACTTTGGTGGTGGTCGAGCATCAGCATGCGGCGTGGGAAAGCGTGCTGGACCGCGCAGTAGAGCTGAAGGATGGGCGCATTATCTCTGATGCCCCCTTTGCTGACGTCGCCCGCAAGCGCCAGGTCACCGGTCTCCCGCAGGCGCGGTCACGGGCAAGCGATGCCCTCGATGAGTCCAACGCGGCGCTGTGGAGCAAGGATTTGGTAACCCGCTATGGGCCGCCGCGATCCATCTCCCTGCCGGCGGGGGCCTCGACCGTCATTACCGGGCGCAATGGCGTGGGAAAATCCACGTGGCTGATGACGATGGCGGGGCTACTTCCGGCCGAGTCCGGGGAAATCGGGGTCGCTGACTTCATCCGCCGCGGTGTGAAGGGCCCTCCTTCCCGGTGGAAATCCCGCGAATTGGCGGACCGCATTGGCTTCGTCTTCCAAAATCCCGAACACCAATTTGTCTCCCGCAGCGTGGACGAGGAATTGCGGGTCGCGCCCAAGGTCATGCGCGTCGATCCCCCAGAGAAACGCATCGCCCAGTTGGTGGAATCGCTGCGCTTGGGGCACTTGCTCAAGGCCAATCCGTTTACGCTATCCGGCGGCGAAAAGCGCCGGCTTTCGGTAGCAACGGCTCTGGTGACCGCGCCGGAGGTGCTGCTATTGGACGAGCCGACCTTTGGCCAGGATCCCGGCACCTTCGTGGAATTGGTGGGCTTGTTGCGCCAATTGGCCGATGAAGGCACGACGATTGCGTCCATTACCCATGACCCGCTGTTCATGGCGTCCTTGGGCGATTACCAGGTGGAGGTGCGCGGTGCCTAATCTCTTGCGCAACGTCAACCCGCTAACCCGTATCTTCTTGATGTTCGTCTGGGTTACGCCGCTGCTTGCCTCCATCGACTGGGTTTCGGCGGCGATATCGCTAAGCCTGACACTCATCTTGGCGCCGTTATGTGGCGTCTCCTGGGTGCGCTTGTGGAAGGCCGGTTGGTTCTTATTCCTTATCGCCCCGCTATCGGGGATTTCCATGCTGCTCTATGGCGCGCCCGGGGGAGAGGAGTACTTCAGCTGGTGGCTGATTACGGTGACGGAAAATTCGCTCACCTTGGCCATTGCGATCACGCTGCGTGTGCTTGCGGTCGCACTACCAACGGTGGTGCTCGCACGCGATATCGATCCCACCGAGCTTGGCGATGCCCTCTCGCAGATCCTCCGCCTTCCCTCCCGCTTCGTTATCGGCGCCGTGGCCGGCGTGCGGATGATGACGCTCCTGAAATCCGATTGGCAATCGCTCGGCATGGCGCGCAGGGCCCGCGGGCTCACGGATGAAGGGCGCTTCAAGCACTTGCTTACGATGTCCTTTGGTCTGTTGGTCATTGCCCTGCGCCGCGGCGGCAAGCTTGCGACCGCGATGGAAGCACGCGGTTTCGGGCGCACCCCACCCGGAGGAGGGGAGCGGACCTGGGCCCGAGAATCCAGGCTGCACGCCCACGATGGGTGGGTGATGGTCTGCGGCCTCGCCCTTGCTTGTGTACCGGTGGTAACTTCGGTACTTACTGGGGCCTGGAGATTCTTTGGCCTTTAATCCGCGAAAGCAGTGATTCAAGCACTATGGACATTGATGCCGAACAAGAGCGCCTCTTGGAGGACATCGTTAAGCTAGCAGCCTCGCGAAAGCGTGCGTTTAAACCCGTCACGGTGCTTATCGATGGTCCCTCGGGCTCCGGCAAAACCTGGACCTCCGCCGCCTTGGCAGATCGTACCAATTGGCGGGTGGTTCACCTTGATGAATTCTATCCCGGCTGGCATGGCCTGGAAAAGGGCTCCGAGATGGTGGGCGAACAGGTCTTGCGCACCATGAATCCCGGCTATTGGCGCTGGGATTGGGAAGCCAACTGCCCCGGTGACTGGGCCAGCCTCGATGTGCGCGATGATCTCATCGTCGAGGGCGTTGGCTCCGTCACCGCTGACAACATTGCGGCCGCGAAAAAGCGCGGCGCGGTGGTGACCGTGTGCATCGATGGCCCCCGCGAGCAGCGCTATGAGCGCGCGATTGCGCGCGAGCCGGCCTATGAGAAGTGGTTTACCACCTGGGAAGAGCAGGAGAAATCCTACTTTTCCGACAAGGCTGCAGAGCCAGACCTGACGTGGGAGTGGGAGTAACCCTTCCGCGCAGCCGGCAGGATGGCCTAGCTGTTTTGTGTTCGTAGCGCTGGCTTTGCTAGTCTTATCTCTAGTTCACTATGTACCGCGCACCCTGTGTGAATATGGCGCGCAAAGAACATGGTGAAAAGTCTGATCCTTAACAAGGCACCCGCCTTGGGAAGAGTTCTGGACATGCGGCAGCGCCCCGGGAAAGAGCGCCTATTTTTGCATGTTTGGTTCCCTTCTTAAGAAGTGGTGCAATTCGACAGAAAGACTGTTTAATGCCAACTATTCAACAGCTGGTCCGCAAGGGCCGCCAGACCAAGCGCAAAGAGGTCTCTACCGCTGCGCTGAAGGGTTCCCCGCAGCGTCGTGGCGTGTGCACCCGCGTGTACACCACCACCCCGAAGAAGCCGAACTCCGCTCTTCGTAAGGTTGCCCGTGTGCGCCTTACCAGCGGTATCGAGGTTTCGGCCTACATCCCAGGTGAGGGCCACAACCTGCAGGAGCACTCCATGGTCCTCGTTCGCGGCGGCCGTGTGAAGGACCTTCCAGGTGTTCGTTACAAGATCATCCGCGGCTCCCTGGATGCCCAGGGCGTCAAGGACCGTAAGCAGGCTCGTTCCCGTTACGGCGCAAAGAAGGGACAGTAATAAACAATGCGTAAGAATGCTGCTCCGAAGCGTCCTGTAGTAAAGGACCCGGTATACAACTCCGAGCAGGTAACCATGCTCGTCAACAAGATTCTCCAGGATGGCAAGAAGTCCACCGCAGAGCGCATCGTCTACGGCGCGCTTGAGGCTTGCCGTGAGAAGACCGGCACCGACCCGGTTGGCACCCTGGAAAAGGCCCTGGGCAACATCCGCCCGGACCTCGAGGTTCGCTCCCGCCGTGTGGGTGGCGCTACCTACCAGGTGCCGGTTGAGGTCCGCCCAGACCGTGCCAACACCCTGGCACTGCGCTGGATGGTGACCTTCACCCGCCAGCGTCGCGAGAACTCCATGATCGAGCGTCTCTCCAACGAGATCCTGGATGCCTCCAACGGCCTCGGTGCTTCCGTGAAGCGCCGTGAGGATACCCACAAGATGGCTGAGGCTAACCGCGCCTTCGCTCACTACCGCTGGTAATTTTTAAGCACCTTCATCAATGGCCTAAGCAACGAGAAACGAGTTTCGCGCTGATTTCCGGGTTTCCCGGCGGCGAATTAAAACTTCATATCTCTTGCTTAGGCCATTTTGGTGGCGCGTGGTGTGATTTAGTCCAGCACAGCTGGCCCAGTCCAGCGCATTCGCTTTGTGTCCAGTACACTGAAGCGATGGAAGTCTAGGAGCCGCTGGGCACCTAGCACGGCCACACAATGGCAAACTTTTCAAGAACTTATCCATGCAGGCGTCTTAGCCAGGTTTCTGGTCACGGCGTCGACGACTATTAAGTTGGGGTATAAACGTGGCACAAGAAGTGCTCAAGGATCTGAACAAGGTCCGCAACATTGGCATCATGGCCCACATCGATGCTGGTAAGACGACCACCACCGAGCGTATTCTCTTCTACACCGGTATCAACCGTAAGGTGGGCGAGACGCACGACGGTGCATCCACCACTGACTGGATGGCACAGGAAAAGGAACGCGGCATCACCATTACCTCGGCTGCCGTGACCTGTTTCTGGAACAACAACCAGATCAACATCATTGACACCCCGGGTCACGTTGACTTCACCGTTGAGGTTGAGCGCTCCCTGCGCGTCCTCGATGGCGCCGTCGCCGTCTTCGACGGTAAGGAAGGTGTGGAGCCGCAGTCCGAGCAGGTGTGGCGCCAGGCTGCCAAGTATGACGTTCCGCGCATTTGCTTCGTCAACAAGATGGACAAGCTGGGCGCAGACTTCTACTACACCGTTGACACCATCGTTGAGCGCTTGGGTGCTAAGCCGCTCGTTATGCAGCTGCCTATCGGCGCTGAGGATGACTTCGACGGCGTTGTTGACCTGCTGAACATGCAGGCCATCACCTGGCGCGGCAAGGTCGAGACCGGTGCTGAGCCAACCTACGAGGAGATCCCTGAGGACCTCAAGGAAAAGGCTGAGCAGTACCGCGAGCAGCTGGTTGAGGCCGTTGCAGAGTCTGACGAAGAACTCATGGAGAAGTACTTCGGCGGCGAAGAGCTCTCCATTGACGAGCTGAAGGCCGGTATCCGCAAGCTGACCATCAACTCTGAGATTTACCCGGTCTACTGTGGTACCGCTTACCGCAACAAGGGTGTCCAGCCGCTGCTGGATGCTGTTGTGGACTTCCTGCCTAACCCGCTCGACGTGGGCGAGGTTATCGGCCACGCTGTGGGCGATGAGGACCAGCAGCTTACCCGTAAGCCTTCCGTTGAGTCTTCCTTCTCCGCACTGTCCTTCAAGATTGCAGCTCACCCATTCTTCGGTCAGCTCAACTTCGTGCGCGTTTACTCCGGCCAGGTCACCCCTGGTACCGAGGTCATGAACTCCACCAAGGGCAAGAAGGAGCGCATCGGTAAGCTCTTCCAGATGCACGCCAACAAGGAGAACCCGGTGGAGCAGGCTGACGCCGGCAACATCTACGCCGTTGTTGGTCTGAAGGAAACCACCACCGGTGACACCCTGTGTGACAAGAATGACCAGATCATTCTTGAGTCCATGGACTTCCCGGACCCGGTTATCAAGGTCTCCATCGAGCCGAAGACCAAGGCCGACCAGGAGAAGCTGGGTAACGCCATCCAGAAGCTCGCTGCCGAGGACCCAACCTTCACCGTTGAGTTGGACGATGAGACCGGCCAAACCGTTATCGGCGGTATGGGCGAGCTCCACCTCGACGTTCTTGTTGACCGCATGAAGCGCGAGTTCAAGGTCGAGGCGAACATCGGTAACCCACAGGTTGCTTACCGCGAGACCATTCGCCGCAAGGTGGAGTCCATCGACTACACCCACAAGAAGCAGACCGGTGGTTCCGGCCAGTTCGCAAAGGTTATCTGCACCATCGAGCCGTACAACCCGGACCCAGAGACCTTGGAAGAGGGCGAGTCTGCAACCTACGCCTTCGAGAACGCCGTGACCGGTGGCCGCGTGCCGAAGGAATACATCCCTTCCGTCGATGCTGGTATCCAGGATGCAATGCAGTACGGCTACCTGGCTGGCTTCCCGATGGTCAACATCAAGGCAACGCTGGAAGACGGCGCTTACCACGACGTTGACTCCTCCGAGATGGCTTTCAAGCTGGCCGGCTCCCAGGTATTCAAGGAAGCTATGGCCAAGGCAAAGCCGGTTCTGCTGGAGCCAATGATGGCCGTTGAGGTTGTTACCCCTGAGGAGTACATGGGCACCGTTAACGGTGATATCTCCTCCCGTCGTGGCCAGGTCTTCGCCATGGAAGACCGTTCCGGCGCCAAGGTTGTCAAGGCTAAGGTTCCGCTGTCTGAAATGTTCGGCTACATCGGTGACCTGCGTTCTTCCACCGCAGGCCGCGCTAACTTCACCATGGTCTTCGACTCCTACGCTGAGGTTCCTTCCTCCGTGGCACAGGAGATCATCGAAGAGCGCACCGGCGGCGCTAACTAATAACGACGCCCCGCCCATTAAGCGGTGGCTAAGGGCTGGTAGTCTCTGCCAGTAGATGCCAGCCTCACCGCTAAATGCGGCAACTGGGCCGGGTAGCGGCGGGCTGAGTTTGCAGCTAAAACCATTGGTTGTGAATTGAGCCGGCCGTTACCCTCCCAGGATCCTTTATTTGAGACTCTTGTTGAGGGAAATGGCCGCGAAAATACGCGGGGTTACCTCCTATAATGGCGGTTTGAAAAAACCGCGGGATAAATCTAGGATCGTGTAACTGGCACGTAAAGAAAGCGTCATTAGCGCTTTGTCCCAGACAATGGGTCAGGTGCCAATGACAACTGTCAACCACGTGGCTGCGAAGGTCGTAGCCACCATATAGTCCAGGAGGACATACAGTGGCAAAGGAGAAGTTCGAGCGTACGAAGCCGCATGTGAACATCGGCACCATCGGACACGTCGACCACGGCAAGACCACCACCACCGCAGCGATCACCAAGGTTCTGGCTGACCAGTACCCTGAGGAGAACCAGGCATTCGCGTTCGACATGATCGACAAGGCTCCTGAGGAGAAGGAGCGCGGTATTACCATTAACATCTCCCACGTGGAGTACTCCACCCCGAAGCGTCACTACGCACACGTTGACGCCCCGGGCCACGCCGACTACATCAAGAACATGATTACCGGCGCAGCTCAGATGGACGGCGCTATCTTGGTTGTTGCTGCAACCGATGGCCCGATGCCGCAGACCCGCGAGCACGTTCTGCTTGCTCGCCAGGTTGGCGTTCCTTACATCCTCGTTGCACTGAACAAGTGCGACATGGTTGACGATGAGGAAATCATCGAGCTCGTGGAGATGGAAATCTCCGAGCTGCTCGCAGAGCAGGACTACGATGAGGAAGCTCCTATCGTTCACATCTCCGCTCTGAAGGCACTCGAGGGTGACGAGAAGTGGGTGCAGTCCATCGTTGACCTGATGGAGGCCTGCGATAACTCCATCCCAGACCCGGAACGCGCTACCGACCAGCCGTTCCTGATGCCTATCGAGGACATCTTCACCATTACCGGCCGCGGCACCGTTGTTACCGGCCGTGTTGAGCGCGGTCGTCTGAACGTCAACGAGGACGTTGAGATCATCGGTATCCAGGAGAAGTCCCAGAACACCACCGTTACCGGTATCGAGATGTTCCGCAAGATGATGGACTACACCGAGGCTGGCGACAACTGTGGTCTGCTTTTGCGTGGTACCAAGCGTGAGGACGTTGAGCGTGGCCAGGTTGTTATCAAGCCTGGCGCTTACACTCCTCACACCAAGTTCGAGGGTTCCGTCTACGTCCTGAAGAAGGACGAGGGCGGCCGCCACACCCCGTTCATGAACAACTACCGTCCTCAGTTCTACTTCCGCACCACCGACGTTACCGGTGTTGTGAACCTGCCTGAGGGCACCGAGATGGTTATGCCTGGCGACAACGTTGAGATGTCCGTTGAGCTCATCCAGCCTGTTGCTATGGACGAGGGCCTGCGCTTCGCTATCCGCGAGGGTTCCCGCACCGTCGGCGCTGGCCGCGTTACCAAGGTTCTCGACTAATCGAGGCTTCGTAACCGCTCAGTAGAGCTTTAAGAGTCCGCTGCACCGCATGTCGGTGTGGCGGACTTTTTTGATCCCTAGACGCGTTCCCCGCGCGGTGTCAGCCGGCACTCGAGCGGGTGGGTGCTGTAGCTCGAAGCTGGTTGGACCATTTACAACTTGCATTATGCCTTTAAGCCTTCGTCGGTGGCGAGAATGCTGTGCAGGAGACGAGCGAGGTGATAGTTCCAGATCCGGCTCGGTCTGGGCGGTATCTTATGTCGCTTGGCTAACTGGCTTAGTCGGAGGCGAGCCCCAAAACGGAAAAAGCCTTCCGTGCCTGCGGGCAGGGAAGGCCTTTATCTAGTGAGGGAAGTAGTTATTATTTCTCCCAGCCGATGTTTTCCTTAGGAACGACGGCGAATCCGGGGGCGCCCATGTTGGCGATGCCCTTCTTCAGACCGACCATCTGTGGGCCGTTGGCGTACGGAAGCATGCCATACTCTGAGAAAGCCTCGGATTCGAGCTCATTGATGCGCTTGATCTGCTCATCGCGGGTCGGCAGCTTCTGCATCTTTTCGATCTTCTTGTCGAATTCCTCGGTACCAGTGCCGGACATGTTGAGGGTGGAGTCGCTGGCGTAGGTCTGACCAAAGAATGCTGGGCCGAATGGGTCACTTGCGGCGATACCGGAGAGGAAGAGGTCAAAGTCGCGCTCGCTGGCGATCTTGGAGAAGTCAGAGCTTGGGCGCTCCTCAATCTTCAGCTCGATGCCTGCGTCCTTCAGCATCTTCTGGACAGCAGCAGCGGTGGACTTGTCGACCTCGTCATCGCCGATAAGCACGTAGCGAAGCGAAAGCTTCTCGCCGTCCTTGGCGTAGTAACCGTCATCGCCTTGAGAGTAGCCGGCGTCCTCCAGCAGGCTCTTGGCTTCTTCAACGTCGTACTCGAGTACCTCAGAAAGGTTGTCCTTGTAATCTTCCTGGGTTGGGTAAAGCGTCAGGGAGCCAGGCATTTCCTCTTCATAGCCAAGGCCGTTATAACGGATTTCTGCGAGCTGGTCGCGGTCGATGGCTGCAAATACTGCGTGGCGAACATCCTTATCAGCCAACTGTGGGGCCTTGGAGTTCAAAGTGAACAGGATGCTAGCCGGGCGGGTGGCTGCGCGGACGTCGATGGAATCGCCCATGTCTGCGGCGATGGTGAGGTTATTCTTGGTACCCACGCCGGCGGCGTCGATTTCGCCAGCCTGGAAAGCGTTGATGGTTGCCTGGTCCTCCATCACGCGGTAGCTGACCTTGTCCAGCTTCGGCTCATCGCCCCACCACTTCTCGTTAGGAACGAAGGACACGGTGCCGCCGCGGAAATCGGAGTTTTCGACCTTGAATGGGCCCGCACCGTACTGCGGGTTGAGCTTGCCCAGGTACTCCTTGTCAAACTTCTCGGCGGTATCAATCGCGGGGTGCAGGATGTCGTTAAACAGTCCCTGCCACCATGGATATGGACCCTCGAAGGTGACCACGGCTTCCTTATCGTTCTCACCCTTCTCCACGGATTCGATCAGCTCGTAACCGTCGGTGGAGTTGACCTGGACGTCCATGTCCTTGCCATTGTTGAAGCGCCAGGTGTTCTCGAAAGCGGTCCAGTCAATGGGGGTGCCATCGTTGAAGGTGGCGTCATCGTTGATGTCGTAGGTCACGACGGTCTTGTCGCCTTCGGTAGATTCGTCTACCGAATCCAGGTAGGCAGGGTTTGGGGTGTAGTGACCCTCGCCGTCATAGAGCGCCATTTGCGGGTTATACCAGCTCCATACGGTGCTGGTATCCGTGGTCATGTTGGCGTGGAACTGGTTCTGCTGCTCAGTTAGCTCGGAAAGGGAGAGGGTGAGCTCACCGCCGTCCTTAATCTCATCGCGTTCTTTCTCGTTGTAGTCACCGGTGGGCTTGACGTCGATCTCGAGACCGCCGACAGCCTTGTTGGAGGAGTCGCCACCGTCACCAGAACCCGAGCATGCGGTGAGGGCGAGTGCGGTGGCGGAGAGAGTGGCAACCGTTGCTATGCGGAAGCGACCGAACTTTTTCATGGGGATTACTCCTTGCGTGAGGTGAAGACGAAGTTGGCATAGACGGTCGATTTGGTAACCGCCCACTGCAACTATGTGGCGTACTTTACAATATTTATATTTGTGTCCGCAATCACTTTCTGGAAAGGGTGCGGGGCTATGGGAGGGCTATGCTCGGGACTTTTCCCTGCGTGCGCGGGCAACCTTGGGATCCGGATTCGGGATGGCATCCAGAAGCTTCTTGGTGTAGTCATCCTGCGGGTTATCGAAAATCTCATCCGTCGAGCCGGACTCGACGAACTGGCCCTTGTACATCACCGCAACGCGGTCCGAAAGGTGGCGCACGACGGAAAGATCGTGGGCGACGAAGAGATAGGACAGGCCCAGCTTTCGCTTGAGGTCCTCGAGGAGGTTAATGACACCCGCTTGGATGGACACGTCCAAGGCGGAGACTGGCTCATCCAGCACGAGGACCGAAGGGCGCGTGGCTAGGGCGCGTGCCAAGCCGATGCGCTGGCGCTGGCCGCCGGAGAAGTGGCTAGGGAAGCGGTCCAACTGCGAGGAGTCGAGGCCGACTAGGCCCATGAGCTCATTCACGCGGGCATCAACATCGCCATCAAAGCCCAGCGAGTTGAGCGGTTCCGCAATGACCTCGCGCACGGTCAGGCGTGGGTTGAGCGAGCTCATCGGATCCTGGAAGACGATCTGGATGTCTTTGCGGGCCTCGCGGCGCTCGGAGCCGCTCATGCCATTGGCGTCCTTGCCGTTGAGCACAACGGCCCCTTTTTCTGGGTCCAGATCCATGATCTCCAGCAACGTGGTGGTCTTACCACAGCCAGACTCGCCAACGATGGCCATGCACTCGCCCTCCCGGATATCGAAGGTGAGGCCGTCTACGGCCTTCACGGTCCCCACCTTGCGCTTAATTAGAGCGCCCTTGGTTAGCGGGAACTGCTTGCGCAGATCGTTCACGGCGAGGGTGGTCTTGCGATCCTCGCGGGGAACGTCGGCCAAGACGTCATCGGCAAGCTGCGGCGGCTTGAACATCAGCTCACCGTCGATCTTGCGGTTGTGAATTTCCGGCGCACGCAGGCAGGCGCTGCGGTGGGATACGGATTCGTCCTTGAGTGGAAGCAGCTCCGGCTCGCCGGTCAGGCAAGCCTCCTGCGCTACGGGGCAGCGCGGAGCGAATTGGCAGCGATCCTTCAAGTTCACCAAGACCGGAGGGTTGCCCTCGATGGGGGTCAGGGGCTCCGAGGCCGAGGAATCAGGGCGCGGCGTGGAACCGAGCAGGCCTACGGTATAGGGCATGCGGGGGTTAGAAAAAATGGTGTCGACGTCGCCGTGTTCTACCGGTTGGCCGGCGTACATGACCATGACATCATCGGCGGTTTCTGCCACCACGCCCATATCGTGGGTAATCATGATGGTGGCGGCGCCGGTTTCGCGCTGCGCCACCCGGATGACGTCCAGGATTTGGGCCTGGATGGTGACGTCGAGGGCCGTCGTCGGCTCATCGGCGATGAGCACGCGCGGGTTATTTGCAATAGCAATCGCGATGACCACGCGCTGGCGCATACCGCCGGAAAATTCGTGCGGGAAGGACTTTAGGCGCAGGTGCGGCTCGGGGATGCCCACCAGATCTAGTAGCTCGGTGGCTTGCTTCAGGGCCTTTTTCTTGCCGATGTCCTGGTGGGCCTGGATAGCCTCTACCAGCTGGGACCCAATATCGAAGACTGGAGTCAGCGCGGAGAGCGGATCCTGGAAGATCATGCCGATGCCATTGCCGCGGATGCGGGACATTTCCTTATCAGAAAGCCCGAGGAGCTCGCGGCCATCGAATTTCACGGAGCCTTCAACCTTGGCGTATTCCGGCAGCAGACCCATGATGGACATGGAAGTCACGGACTTACCGGAGCCGGATTCGCCGACGATGCCCAGGGTGCGGCCGGGGTGCAGGTCAAAGCTGACACCACGCACCGCAGAGACGGTACCCGCTTCAGAGGGGAAGCTGACGCGTAAGTCATTGACGGACAAGATAGGCGAAGTCATAGTTTACCTCCGGAATTGGAGTTGGGGTCGAGTGCGTCGCGCAGGTCATCGCCAATAAATGCCATGGAGACGGTCAGCAGCGTCAAGGTAGCGGCGGGGAAGTAGAACTGCCACGGGGCAGATTGCAAGGAGGCGGTGCCGCCCTGCAGCAAGGTACCGAGGGAGACATCGGGAAGCTTTACGCCCAAGCCCAGGAAGGACAGTGCGGTCTCAGAGCCCACGGTACCCACCACGCCGAAGACGAACTGGATGATAAGCAGCGAACCAATATTAGGAATGACGTGGCGGACGATGGTACGCATCTTGGATACGCCCATGTAGCTTGCGGCGCGGACATAATCCTGCTCGCGAACGGTAAGAGCCAGGGACCAAATCACGCGGGCCTGGTACATCCAGCCGAAGGCGATAAGGACGATCATCAAAAGCTTCCAGTCACCGCCGGAGTCTGCCACCACAAGGGCGATGAGCAGGAAGGTCGGGATGGAAAGTAGGAAGTGAATAACGGCGAGAACGGCCTTTTCTGCAAAACCGCCCCACAGTGCCGCGCCACAGCCGATGAATGCCGAAATGACCAACGTGGCAAAGGACACCACGATGGCGATAGTCAGGGACCTGCCAAGACCGTGGATGGTTTGGGCATAGAGGTCATTGCCGGAATCGTTGGTACCGAACCAGTGCTCGGAGCTCGGTGGCTCAGACAGGGCGAGGAAGTCCGGTTCCGTGTAGTCCCACTGGGCAAAGAAATTGCCAAAAAGGGCGGCGAAGATGAGAAAGCCCAGGATGAAAACACCGACGGTGGCTAGCTTGTTGCGGAAGAAGCGGCGGACGTACAGCTTGTACCGGGAAGTACCGCGGGGAACCTCCGGCAGCGTGGCCATGCGCTCGGCTTCCTCATTGCTTAAAGGATCCTCGGAGACGACCTCGGTGCGCGTAGAAACCTCGCCACGGGCCTGTTTCTTGGACATCTTTGGTTCTTTGGGATTTGTCATTTAGCTCACCCTTACTCGTGGATCCAAGGCGACAACAACGAGGTCTGCCAAGACGGCGGACACGGCCGTCATTGCGGCACCGAATGCCGCCACGGCTACCGCGCCATTGATGTCGTTCTTACTGATGGTCTGGATGAAGTACTGGCCCATACCGTTCCAGCCGAAGATGCGCTCCGTCATCACGGCACCGGTGAAGATGCCGGGCACAGAGAAGGCGACGGACGTTGCCACCGGAATGATGGAGGTGCGCAGCGCGTGCTTGCGGATGGCCTGCTGGCGGGTAAGTCCCTTTGCACGTGCGGTGCGGACATAATCCGCATCGAGGTTATCGAGCAGCAGCGTGCGCTGAGTCATGTGGTAGCTGGCGTAGCTGATGATCACCAGGGAAATCGTGGGCAAGACGAGGTGCTGCGCGGAGTCCAGGAGCTTGGGGAAGAATCCCTCGACCCCCAAGGACTTAGAGCCGACGACGTAGAAAATCTTCTTGCCGGTCAAATCGTTGATCTCCAGGGCGGCCCAGACGACGGCGATGGAGGCAACAACCACGTGGGTATTCATTGCAATGATGGAAATTCCCTGCCACACGCGGTCACCGGTCTTGTACTGGCGGGAGGCGGTGTATACACCAACGGCCACACCGATGACGATGGACAGGATGGTGGCCAGCAAGAGCAGCTGTGCGGATACCCAGATGCGGTAGCTGATCTCTTCGTTAACCATCTCACCGACCGGAGATTGTCCCCAGTCCCACTTCGTGAGGATATTGGTCAGCCAAGTCCACCAGCGCTCCAGGAGCGGGGTTTCTGGGCTGAGGTTATAGGGCTCGAGGAGGTTGTTGATTTCCTCATCTGAAAGTGGTGGACGGCGCTCGGTGTAGTTCGAACGCGGGTCCAAAAACGAGGCCGCCAAGAAATAAGCCAAGTTAGTGGCTAAAAAGATCATGAGTAACCAGCCCAAGATCTTTTTGATCAAATACTTTGTCATGGGGAAATTCTCCGTGCGCGGTTAAGCAGGAAACAGTGCGAATAAATATGAAGCCAACGATGGAGTCGTTGTATGTGACCAATCTAATAAGATATAAGCGAGCGCACAATTAACGTAACCCCGTGATGTACATCGCCAATCAAACGACAGGTATTTTTACAGTGTAGTTGTTTAGGGTCCTAAAAAGAAAAATGGGATTCAGCTGCAAGTTTAAAAACCTGAATTGTTCAAAAGCTATAAGAATTGCTTACCTGAAAATAAGTGACAACGGGGGTAACCAATCAACCAATGCGGGGTGTTCCCCCGTGGCTGTATTAGGGCAGAAGGGCTCGGTAGGCTAGTCACTTATGGAAGATCCCACTCGCATTGACCCGACCTTGGCAGCGCTGCGCAAGGCGTGGGAGGGGCAGCCTGATCTGAGCCTGCCTACGCTTTTTGCCTTATTAGCCAACCGGGGCATCGGCTGGGGCGTGAGCGACGCGGAGTTGGTCGCGGAACTTGAGAGGCAGGCCGAAGTTCACCCGCCGTTATTGCCCCTCGAGGAAGGTCGCGTGGGCACAGGTGAGTGGCTCGTGCTTAGCGATGCCCCCATCTGCCGCATCACCGCCGATGCTTCCCGTATCATTGTTCGCCGCGCTAATACGCAGCCGGTGGTGTGGTCATATAGTGCGATTCGGCCAACGGGGCCCGGCCGGCCCTTCGTGGTTACGGACGCTGAAGGCTTTGAACACCGCCTTGGGATCGTCTCCAGCATCATGCGGCTGTCTGAACAGCTACCAGAACTCAGCGGGCTTAAGCGCTACGAGTTGGGAGACTTTGTTTATATCCTCCGTTTCGAGAGTGCGATTGCAGTTCTAGACCACGGACTGCATCTCTTTCAGAAGGAGAATCGGCGGGTGGTTGCCCGCGATTATGCGTGGAAAAGGATAGAAAAATGCCGCCCCGGCGAGGAGCTGGAAGTACTCCTCGAGGGCGGCGATTATGCGCGATTGGGCAAGGTGGTTGAGGTCCTTGTTGCTGAGACCCCAAACCCCTTATTCAGCTAAATCCTTCATCGGCTTAACCTTGGTGAAGTGCAGCTTATAGCTGGTATCCAAGTCAGCGTTTGGGAAAGCCTCCCGGAAGTCGCGTTCATTGGTCTCCACAGCATCAGTCAGTCTCTCCAGCGGGGTATCTGGGTTAGCAACCACCGTGTACTGCAGCGTTGGGCGGGCGCGGTCGTATGCAACCAAGCGGTCTACGCGTTCCACTCCATCGAGCGAGTCCAGATCCTTGGCCACCGCGGTGGCGATGGCGTTCATGGATGCAGAGATTGCTCCTTGTTCATTGGAGGCTGCGGATTCCACATTATTAAAGCGGCGGTGACGCAGGTTCACGACGATGAGCCACAAGCCAATGATGAGCAGCAGGGCAGAGGCGCCAGCCAAGACCCAGACCCACCAATTATTATCGCCCAAAGTGCGCCACGTATCGTGGTCTACCCACTCGGCCAAGTACTCAGCAAATTCCACATTGAAGTTAATGAGGATCGGCCATACACCTAGCGCGATGAGGATAATTCCAAGCAAGCCCAGGAGGATTCGGTCAAAGGTAGCAAGCTTTTTAGACATGATTATCCATCTCCGGAATCTTCTCTACGGCTACGGTGACCTTGGGTGGGTCTGCAAGGACCTCTAAAGCGCGGGTGACAGCCTTTTCCACGCGCCCAGGCAAATCGGCGTCTTGCTCATCGCCATTAACGGTGACCTTCGCGCTCTTGGTATCCGCCGAAGTCTGCGCGGAAGCAACTCCCGGAACACGGCGTGCTGCAGCAGAGCTCAATCGCGCGACATCGACTGGCCGCATCCACATGGAAGCGGACTCGGAAGCGACCTGGGTGTGGGTATTGCGACGGGTCTTTACCGCAGCGAATACAAAGATGAGACCAACCACGATGGAAGCCACGCCAGCCCAGATCATCCACGTCTCTAATTGCTCGGTGGCAATAAGATCAAGGACCGGCTGAACCCACGATTGGGCATTGGCATCTGCTCCGACAAGCCAGGTTTCGCGGACACCCACAATGCCAATGGCAAGCAGAACGAAACCCAGAATTACGGTCCACGTGCGCACTGCAGGAGACGCCTTGGGCCGCTGCCCGAAATGCTCAGGCAAATTCATTTCAGCCATTATTGCCTCCTTGCTCGTGGTACGGGGTAATGGAAATGGCACGCAGCGGCTCAGGCCGTGGCGCATAGACGTGCAACGGGCGCTGGCTAGCTGGCGATACCTCAATGCGCTTTAGCGGTTCCTGACGCGGGGCCTGAACCTTGCGCAGGGACGCGGGCCTAACGGTCCGCACGCGTTGCTCGCTTCGGGAATTGTCGATCTCGATCTTGCGCAGCGGCTGCGGGCGCGGTGGCTGCACCTTGCGCAGGGGAGCCGGGCGGGCAATGCGAACGCGCTTTTTCTGTTCTGAATTGTCGATCTCGATTTTGCGCAAAGGCTGCGGACGGGGAACAGAGACCTTTGCCTTTTTGACAAAGGGGCGTACCTGTCCGCTCGGAAGCAACCTGCCAGGGCGCGGAGCGCGAACGCTGCGTACCTGCTCTGGGCGTGGTTCGACGATGCGACGCGGTTCGTGATCTTCTGGAGCGCTAATTTCTAGCAGCTGGTGGTCTGGAAGAGCAGCGGAAATGCTGCGCACCGATGCTTCTCGCGGCGTATCGACGGAGCGCACTGGCGTGTCACCAGAGGGTGTCGATACTCCGCGAACAGCAACTTCCTTTCCAGAAGAAATTTCGCGGATTTCCGCCTCTTGCGGGGTGTCGACGTTGCGAACCGGGGCTTCTTCCGGAGTCTCGATGCTTCGCACTTCGACCGAGTCCTGAGTAACGGGTTGGGTCACGGTAGAAGGACTGACCTCCGGGGTAAAAGCTGAAGCGGCAGGACGCTGCGCAAGCTGTTCTGCGGTAACCCGGGTATCCGGAACCGACTCACCGACGGTGACATTAACGCGGGTGGTGGAATAGCCGGTATGGGCAGCAATAGCCTCTGAAATGGCGGCACGCGTACTTTCCGCGACTGCGGTAACCGGAGACGGCCACACCACAGCGATGGTCGCGCTCACGGCAGCGACTTCACGCTCTGGATCCATCTGTACCGAAACCCGTGGATAACCGCGTCCGCCAATGCCAGCAAGCTTGGCATCTAAATCTTTTGTGCCAGGCACGCTAGCAATTGCGGCGGTCACGATTCGTTCCATGGTCCGCAGCGAGAAACGCGTGTGGCCCTTAGTGGAACCTTCTGACATTAGCCTTGGCCTTTCTCCTTGCCAATGAGGCCATTCCACACAGCGCTGAGGTCGATGCGGCCATCAAAGTGGGAGCCCAAGAGGCCACCGACGGCAGCAAGCAGCACGGCGAGCAGCGTCCAACCCCAACCTAAGTACAAAAAGAAGGCAAGTAGTAGGCCGATAACAATGCCCAATGTGGTGTAATTCTTCATATCTAATCCTTCGAGGGAGCAGCGGATAAGCCATCTACGGCGTCAGAAAACTCAACGTCGACGCGTTCCAGCTCCGTACATGCCTTGCGGGCGGCCGAGCGGATTTCTTCCGCTAGGCGGTACAGATCAGGCTGCGCACTGATATCAACACGGACGTTGATTTGCAGGTGGCGATCGTCGCGGGGATCGGGCCGGCGCATGCCGGTAACCCTTTCGCCCGGGAAGAGTAGGCTCACCGAGCCGTAGGGTCCGCCGTCAAGGCCCGCGACACCGTTGAGCTTTTGCACCGCTTCCGCAATTGCGTGAGCGTGGCTTACCTCGAGCTCAAATTGTGCTCGGGGTTCAGGCATTGTTCTTATGCCTGGCCCTGGTTCAGTGCAGCCTGCTCTTCAGACTCGGAGTCTTCCTTCGGCAGCTTGACGTTGTGAACAACAACATCAACGCGTTCTACGGTCAGGCCGGTCATGCGCTCGACAGCGTTCATGATGTTGCGGCGGATTGCCTCAGCCAGCTCGTGGATAGCAACACCGTACTCAGCGGTGATGGCGATCTCGATCTTTGCGGAGCCGTTTTCTACCTCTACGTCAACACCCTGGCGTACGTCCTCGGATGCACCGAAGGACTCGCGGATGGTGCCCATCATGCGAGCGCCGCCGCCACCGAGGGAGTCAACGCCGGAAACTTCGCGGGCTGCAATGCCAGCGATCTTGGAAACAACGACGTCATCAATGGTGGTGGTGCCGTACTGAGTCTCCAGGTTGTTGTTTACCTCGCGCTCTTCAGAAGCGGCAACGTTGTTCTCAGAGTGCTTTGCAGGAGTGTTGTTCTCAGACATGGTCTTTAAGGCCTTTCCTTAAATATTGACTTGCATGGTCGCAATATGAAATTGAAGGACCAAGAACCAGCGGTTCAAAATCCTTCCTTGAGCGTACCTACCGCTTAACCACACGTGGGGTCTGGGACAACAATATTTACCAAAACGTGATTATTGGCACTATTGCTGGGATGGTTTGAAAAACACCAGCCCATCGTGCTTAAATACATAGGTTGCTTTAACAGGGCAGCGCGAACCGGTAACGCACCGTCTTAGACACGGTGCATATCGGCGAGACGCTGAGCTGGTAAAGCGAACATGACACCTTCGTTGTCACCGTGGATCAGGAGTTTCCTGAAACACAGACTGGAAGGTCATCCGATCGGGCTAGGTCCGCGCTAGAGCAGAGACACCCCGAGACGATGGACCGGAGAAGGGGCATGGCAAATAAACAGCGGCAGTTAGCGAATAGGACACTCTCCACGTGTAATGCGTGAAAACCGTCCTCTTCACAATACTTTGACTACGGGTCTTGTGCCCCGTCAGGAGCACTGCAGACTGGCATTTGCCATGTGCTGTATCTCTTGGTTGTCATGACAGTCAGACCACTGGCGTTGTGTCAGGCCCCAAGCCCGGACAACGTTATAGAGAAATCGAGAAGCAATTTCCCACCGCTTCACGCCCCGGAAACGCCGGGAATGTGAAAGTGGGGAAGCGAGGAAGAGGATAAGCGTGGCGGGACAAAAGATCCGCATTCGGCTGAAGGCCTATGACCACGAGGCAATCGACGCTTCTGCAAAGAAGATCGTCGAGACCGTTACCCGTACGGGTGCTCGTGTAGTTGGCCCAGTGCCGCTCCCAACCGAGAAGAACGTGTACGCAGTTATTCGTTCTCCGCACAAGTACAAGGACTCTCGCGAGCACTTCGAGATGCGCACGCACAAGCGCCTGATCGATATTCTCGACCCGACCCCGAAGACCGTTGATGCTTTGATGCGCATCGATCTTCCGGCAAGCGTCGACGTGAACATCCAGTAAGCGACTTTGGTGGAGAACTAATAATGAGTGAAAACGAGATCAAGGGCATTCTGGGCAAGAAGCTCGGCATGACCCAGGTCTTCGACGACGAAAACCGCGTTGTTCCGGTTACCGTCGTTGAAGCAGGGCCATGCGTTGTCACCCAGATTCGCACCCCCGAAATCGATGGCTACAGCGCCATCCAAATCGCCTTTGGCGAGATTGACCCACGCAAGGCAAACAAGCCTGAGTCTGGTCACTTCAAAAAGGCTGGCGTAACCCCGCGTCGTCACGTTGCGGAAATCCGCATGGACGACACCTCCGCATACGAGGTTGGCCAAGAGGTCAAGGTAGACATCTTCGAAGACATCACTTTCGTTGACGTCACCGGCCAGACTAAGGGCCACGGCTACGCTGGTGCTATGAAGCGCCACGGCTTCCAGGGTCAGGGCGCAGCTCACGGTAACCAGGCCGCTCACCGCCGCGTTGGTGGTATCGGTGGCGCTGCTACCCCGGGCCGCGTCTTCAAGGGCAAGCGCATGGCTGGCCGCATGGGCCACGACCGCGTGACGACCCAAAACCTGAAGATTCAGAAAGTCGATGTCGAGTCCAACCTGCTGCTCATCAAGGGTGCTATCCCTGGTGCGCGCGGTGGCCTCGTCACCGTTAAGACCGCAGTGAAGGGCGGTGCACACGCATGAGCAACCTCAAGCTAGACGTCCACACCTCCGAAGGTAAGACCAATGGCTCCGTGGACCTGCCGGCTGAAATCTTTGACACCGAGGCATCCGTTGCTCTGATGCACCAGGTAGTCAACGCACAGCTTGCTGCTGCTCGTCAGGGCACCCACGCCACCAAGACCCGCGGCGACGTCCGCGGTGGTGGTCGCAAGCCTTTCCGCCAGAAGGGCACCGGTCGTGCGCGCCAGGGTTCCATCCGTGCGCCGCACTACACCGGCGGTGGCACCGTCCACGGCCCGCAGCCACGTAGCTACGCACAGCGCACCCCTAAGAAGATGATCAAGGCTGCTCTCTTCGGTGCGTTGTCTGACCGTGCTCGCAACGAGCGCATCCATGTCATCGAAGAGTTGGTTCCTGGCCAGAAGCCGTCCACCAAGGCGGCCAAGGCTTTCCTCGAGTCCCTGACCGAGCGCGACAACGTGCTGCTGGTTATCGGCCGCGAGGACATCAACGCCCGTCGTAGCGCTAATAACCTGCCGAACGTTCAGATCTTGGACGCCGGTCAGCTCAACACCTACGACGTTCTCTACTCCGATGACGTTGTGTTCTCCGTTGAGGCGCTACACACCTTCATCACTCGCGCTACCGGCGCGGATAAGGAGGAGAACTAATGGCTAAGATTTCTAACCCGCGCGATGTCATCATCGCCCCGGTTGTATCTGAGAAGTCCTACGGTCTGATGGAGCAGAACGTCTACACGTTCTTCGTCTCCCCAGACTCCAACAAGTCCCAGATTAAAGATGCCGTCGAGCAGATCTTTGACGTGAAGGTCGACTCCGTGAATACCGTAAACCGTGCAGGTAAGCGCAAGCGCACCCGCACCGGCTTCGGTCAGCGTAAGTCCACCAAGCGCGCATACGTGACGCTCCGTGAAGGCAGCGACTCCATCGACGTCTTCGGCGCAGGCGCTTAAGCGCCACCGGAGAGCCGAAAGGAAAAGGAAGAATTATGGCTATTCGTAAGTACAAGCCGACAACTCCGGGTCGCCGCGCATCCTCCGTATCTGAGTTCGACGAGATCACTCGCTCGACTCCGGAGAAGTCCCTGCTGCGCCCGCTGAGCAAAACCGGTGGTCGTAATAACTACGGCCGCATCACCACCCGCCACATCGGCGGTGGACACAAGCGCCGTTACCGTCTGATCGACTTCCGTCGTAACGACAAGGACGGCATTCCGGCAAAGGTCGCTCACATCGAGTACGACCCGAACCGCACCGCAAACATTGCATTGCTGCACTACGTAGATGGCGAGAAGCGCTACATCATTGCGCCGAAGGGCCTGAAGCAGGGTGCTGTTGTCGAGTCCGGCGCGAACGCAGATATCAAGGTGGGCAACAACCTGCCGCTGCGCAACATCCCGACCGGTTCGATCATCCACGCTGTTGAGCTCAAGCCGGGCGCTGGCGCTAAGCTGGCTCGTTCTGCTGGTGCTTCCATCCAACTGCTGGGTAAGGAAGGCAAGTACGCCGTTCTGCGTATGCCG